>CAYWIS010000418.1:0-1511 GCA_964458385.1 uncultured Pirellulaceae bacterium | reverse complement strand
AAATCGCACGACATTCATAGGCAAGCGTTGGCGCACGATTTGCCGCCCTCTGCCAACTCACATAAAGAAAGATCAAGAGAAGTGCAAGTTTCCTCGCACGTTCTTCGTAATTCAAGGAGCCGGTTATGGGTTGGTGGCGGCGTGGCGTAATCTACCATATTTATCCGCGATCGTTTCTGGACTCCAACGGCGATGGCGTGGGCGACTTGGCGGGCATTGCTCAGCGATTGGACTATTGCCAGTGGCTAGGGGTTAGCGGCATATGGCTCTCGCCGATTTATCCTTCGCCCATGGTCGATTTTGGTTATGACATCTCGAACCACACCGACATTGCCCCGCTGTTTGGCGCGCTGGCCGACTTCGACCACTTGCTTGCCGAAGCGCATCGCCGTGACTTGCGGTTGCTGTTGGACTACGTGCCGAACCACACTTCGGACATGCACCCGTGGTTTATCGAGTCGCGCTCGTCACGCACCAACCCGCGCCGCGACTGGTACATTTGGCGCGACCCAGCGCCGAGCGGCGGACCGCCCAACAACTGGCGGAGCGTATTCGGCGGCAGCGCCTGGGAGTGGGATGAAAGGACCGGCCAGTATTACCTGCACTCGTACTTGAAAGAGCAGCCCGACCTGAACTGGCGCAACCCGGAAGTGCAGGAAGCGATGTTCGATGTCCTGCGGTTCTGGCTTGACCGGGGCGTGGATGGGTTCCGCATCGACGCCGTTTCGCGATTGATCAAAGACGACCAGTTCCGCGACGATCCGCCCAATCCCGACTACCGCCCTGGCCAAGATCCGTATTACGAACTGCTCCCCACGTTCTCGCGCGACCGCCCTGAATTGGCTGACATCTTGCGCCGACTCCGTCAGGTCGTCAGCGAGTACGGCGAACCGCTCTTGATCGGCGAAGCCTATCTACCCATACCGCGGTTGATTCCTTACTACGAGGCGGGAATCCACTTTCCGTTTAACTTCCAGTTGGTCCGCACCCCTTGGAATCCGCGCGACGTGCGAGCCGTCGTCGATAGCTACGAGGCCGCCTTGGGCCCGCACTACTGGCCCAACTGGGTCTTAAGCAATCACGATAACCCACGTGTCGCCAGTCGCGTGGGACGCGAACAAGCACGCGTCGCCGCCATGCTGCTTTTGACGCTTCGCGGCACGGCCACCTTGTATTACGGCGACGAAATCGGCATGACCGATGTGCCCATCCCGCCCGAATGCGTGCAGGACCCTTGGGAAAAGAACGTGCCAGGATTGGGCCTGGGGCGCGATCCCGAGCGCACTCCCATGCAATGGAACGACCAGCCGAACGCGGGCTTTACCACGGGTAAGCCGTGGCTGCCGGTCGCAGCCGATTACGCCCAATGGAATGTAGCCGTGCAGCAAGCGGACCCGCGTTCAATGTTGCACCTTCACCGCCGTCTGTTAAGCCTTCGCGCTAACGAACCGGCGCTAGAGCATGGCGCCTACTTGTCGTTGGCAAGTGATGAGTACGTATTTGCTTACCAG
>CAYWIS010000417.1:1160-1551 GCA_964458385.1 uncultured Pirellulaceae bacterium | reverse complement strand
TTGACTTAGATTTATTCAACCCATACGCCCCACATACCCCAGACCTGCATCATGGCGAGCGGCTCCTCGACAGGCGAAACTTAGGCAAGTTTTCTTGCAAGTCGCTATTGCAACACGAGTTGCGCGCGAAGGCGTCCGTAGCGCACTCCTGGAGAAATTCTCGAACTAGTGAACTTTTGATGGGCCTTTGGACACTTTGTTACGTAGGACTGATATAACCGGCGTCGCAGAATTGGCATTGCCATGCGAATTACCGTTGGCGGCGGTTTTCTCAAAAGCGTCGGTACAACTGGTAGCTCGCAAGAGTGGGACCAGTCGGGAACTAGTGATGAATGCCTCGTTCAGGGCGCGGGGCTTGCACGGAATCGAGGAGAGCGGAGCGGCGATTTCT
>CAYWIS010000417.1:0-1150 GCA_964458385.1 uncultured Pirellulaceae bacterium | reverse complement strand
CGGTTCGCTTTGATTTCAGGAAGGTGATCGCCAAATGCATGCGGACTATCTCAACCCCGTGGTGAAGCAGTTCCGAGACCAGCAGGTCCGGTATGCCCCGCGGGAACACAAGATCGAGCAAGTCAATCGGGCAGAGAAGCTTCTGACGGAGTTGGACCCGAAGCGGACGTACTCGTTTGAGTACATCTGCTATCGAATCACCGATTTTCGTCCAGAGGTTTCTCCGGACGCGAAACTCAGCGGCGAGGAAGCCGGACACGATCTGCGACTGTTTGTTGAGGATCTGTCGGATGCGGCGGACGTCGACGCCGCGACGGTCGGCGAGCCGGTTTTGACCGTGGAAGATTTGAGTAAGGAATTCAAGGTCTCGACCAAGACCATTTCGCGCTGGCGGCGTCAGGGCCTTGTCAGCCGGCGGTTTTTGGTCGATGGCCGCAAGCGAGTGGGATTTTTGCGCAGCAGCGTCGAACGGTTTGTGGAGAAGAACGAAGAATTGGTGCGTCGAGGCGGTCAGTTCAGTCAGCTTTCGGAGCAAGAGCGGGAGCAGATCCTGGAACGCGCGCGTCGGCTCGCGCACGGGGGAGCTTGCGTCTCTGAGGTGGTCAAGCGCGTCGCCGAGTACACCGGCCGCAGCGAAGAGACCATCCGCCAGACGATCCGCCAGTTCGATCGCGAACATCCGGATCTGGCGATCTTCCCGCCGGCCAAGGCGCCGCTGTCGCCCGAAGCCAAGCAGCGGATCTATGAGCAGCACCGGCGCGGTCGCAGCGTCGAGTCGCTAGCCAAGCGCTTCGGTCGCACCGCAGGCAGCATTTATCGCATCATCAACGAGGTGCGCGCTCAGCGGATCGCCGAGCTGCCGCTCGACTACATCCCGAATCCAATGTTCGGGCGCGCCAGCGCGGAGAAGACGATTCTGGCCGAGATGCCTCAGCCGGAAACGCCTCCGAAGAAGGCCCGTCTGCCCAGCGGTTTGCCTCCGTACCTGGCAAGCTTGTACGAGGTGCCGTTGTTGACCAAGGAGCAGGAACAGCACCTATTCCGCAAGTACAACTACCTGAAGTACCGCGCGAGCAAGCTTCGCGAGTCGCTCAATATGTCGCGGCCGAAAAGTTCGGTCATGGACAAGATCGAGAAGTACTACGAGGAC
>CAYWIS010000416.1:0-1597 GCA_964458385.1 uncultured Pirellulaceae bacterium | reverse complement strand
CCACCCGCCCAGTGTCCCGGACGTGATACGCTAGCGTGCGAAGCCGCGAATGGGGCCATTAATAAACCCAAGCGAGCTCCCGGACGGGATAAAGCGGCACCCGCCCTCAATGGCCTCACCAAAAGTGCGTGAGAACGTCCACATGGATCAGAAGTCCAGCGAACCGGGGTCCCTACGTAACCCGCTGGCAGCGCTTTCAAATGCGTTCCGCCGCGAGAGCGAGCAAGAGATCGGCCAGATCCGCCTTCAGCGGCGGCGCGAGAGCCGCAAATGCAAAGAGCTTGCACTACAGGAGAAACCGCCGAAGCGCCAGCAGGATCTGGCTACGTCCAGATAACAATGTCAGTACCGGTGGGCAATGATCATGGGCAATGATTGGGCGCATGCCGGTATGCTGCACCATGCCATATACACCGATCCCGACAAGCCGCATTGCTGACGCGAAGACTCGCGACATATTTGTGAGAGCCAGCGACTATCTCGCCGATGTCTATTCGATGCTGTCGAGTAGGCCGCTGAATCGAACCAACGGCGGCGCCTGCAACCTCACCGCTACATTGGTATTGCTCTGCATCGTTGATGCGATGGCGACATACATATACCCGAAGGCGCCGCGTGGGAGAGGATCGCAAGGCAAGCGATTCCAGAAACTGATCGTCGACAAGATGCGGTGGGGATCGGAGACAGCAGGTTGGACGCGGAAGTCTCAAGCCGCGGAAATTCTTTACCGAGAAATGCGCAACACGCTTACGCACGCATTAGGTGTAGACCGACCGACGAACTTGAGGGAGAAGGGCTTTGTAGAGCCCACAGCGGGAGTCTGGGGCAACATTACTCCGAAAAGGATTGGCGCAATTGACGCGCGAAAGTCATGGCCTGCAACCTGGCCGGTCCTTAGCGTCTTGACCGACGCCAGGGGGTCGCGGCAAAAACTGACCGTTGCCGCCTTATACTGGCACGTGAAGAAGATGGTCGATGACCTTGCGGCCAGTTCGCAGTGACAAGATCGCCAGACTTGAAGGGCGGCCGAGGGCAGGGGGCGACCGACGGCTTGCACGATGCGTCCGAGACCCGGCGAACGCGGAGCGTCGTGTCTCGAGGCGTTGAAGGATCCCCTCTACCCCGCTAATCTGGCTTGGTATCCGCGTCCGTAGCTTGTGGGGGCTCCGATGACAAAAAAGAAGCCGGGTCGGGTCGCGAAAAAGCGCAAGGCTAAGAAGGCCCCAAAAGGCAAACCGCGCAAGAGCAAGATTAAGCGGAAAGCAGCAAAGAAAAAGCCGACGCGCGCGCCAAAGCGGAACGGTAGCGCCGGACCTCCTTAGGAGGTTGTGCATGTCTGTCGAGGGCTATAGGCAGCTCGTAGCACTTCGCTATGCAGCGGAGTCGATCGACGAGGTGAACATGTTCCTTGCGCGGGCACTGGAGCTTCAAGTCAGACACCGAAGGCGAGGGGCGACAGATCGGATTGCGGCCTATCTCGGAGGTGGCGCTGCAGTACTGGTTTCCATTTTCACAATCGGCGAAGCGTTTCTGGTTCCCGGGTTGATTTTGGCCGGCTATCTGGGCCTTATGGGCTCTAAAGGCTTGTTCGATTGGT
>CAYWIS010000415.1:0-1599 GCA_964458385.1 uncultured Pirellulaceae bacterium | reverse complement strand
ACAACTTGAAGCAGTGGGGGTTAGCCATGCACAACCACCACGACACCTACAAACAATTTCCGATTGGCGCGCGCAACAATCCGCGGCAGACCTTTGTGATGCACCTTTGGCAGTTTATGGAGCAGGGCAATCTGACCGACAAGAACGATTTGACCAAGCCCTTCCACGATCCGCCGGGCACCATCCACAACACGCTCGATGGGTTGTGCGGTCAGTACATCGAAATGTATTACTGCCCCAGCGATACAGGTACCGATTTGACGGTGGGAACCTATCAGCGCCGTCGTGGCAATTACGTCATCAATTGGGGCTCGGTCACCTACGGATCGGCGCCGCCGGCAACCGGCGCCCCCTTTGGGCACGAAGGCGGCGATCGGGCCAAGCCAATCAAGACGACCATGGCCACATTAAGTGACGGCACGTCGAACACGCTGTTGATGTCGGAGTACCTGAAGGCCAAAACTCCTGAGGATGCCGATTGGCGCGGCGACATCCACAATGATGACGGAGTGTTCAAGTTCATGACGCTGAACACGCCGAACGCCTCCACGCCCGACGTGGTGGGGCTGGCCGTGGCCGACAACGATCCTCGCATGCCTGTGACTACGTCTGGCTCGCAACATAACGCCGCTCGTAGCCGACATCCTGGTGGGGTTAACGTGCTGCTGGGCGATGGCTCGGTGCGGTTCGTCAGCAACAGCATCGCGTTGACAACCTGGCAAGCGCTCGGCTCGTCGCAAGGGGGCGAAGCGATCGGCTCCTACTAATAAATCTGCAACGCGGGATTTTCGCCTTTTGGGGTTGCGAAAGTTTCACCACCGCGCAAAAAGAACGGCTGGCAGCGTTAGGGGACGCCGCCAGCCGAGGGTGATCGAAGACCACAATCGGATTATGGCTTACTGTTCCGCTTTGGCCGGCTTGGGGCCTTGTCCCACGGGATACAGCTCCCAGCGACGGAAGAAGATTTCGGCCAACTCGGTTTGAAGTTGAATTCGACCTTGCTGCGGCTGGGCGTCAAAGGCTTCGTTCACTTTCACGCCATTGACGAAGACCTCGATGTGCCCGCCATCACAGATGACATCCATCCGAGTCCATTGGCCGACCGGGCTGTCAGGATCTTGCGGGCCGCGGAAATTGATCTTGTCTTCCCAGTCGGGATCGCGGCCAAACCAGTTAACGCGACGGCGGTTGTTCAGGTCGAAGGTTTCTTTCTTGCCGCCCGGCTGCCAGATGACTTCGCCGTCGCGATCGCGGCCGACTTCGCACGTGAGCGAGAGGGGTACGGGCTTGCCCTCTTTATCGTTGCCGGCCACGAGGATGAAGTCGCCCATCCCGCCTTCGATAATTTGCACCTCGAGCGAGGGCATCCAGATGCCGCCGTATCCGCCATCGGCCCCTTGGCTGTGAATCAGGAGGCCTGAATCGCGCGCCCTTGTTGTGCGATTGCCCCAGGTGCGCGGGCCCCACTTGAACTCGAGCACAAGGTGATAGTCGCGGTACTCATTCTTCGTGATGACCGAACCGAGTCCGTCGCCGGTGACATGCAGCATACCGTCGGTCACGCGGAACACCTGCTTGGGGTCTTCATACTTGGTGTCT
>CAYWIS010000414.1:0-1617 GCA_964458385.1 uncultured Pirellulaceae bacterium | reverse complement strand
ATGCGCCGGGCCAAGTCGATCCCCGCCGTGATGTTGCCCCACTGATCGCTGCCGCCAATTTGAATCTCGCAGCCGTAATGTTGATTCAGATACACAAAGTCGTAGGCCTGCAACAGCATGTAGCTGAACTCGGTGTAGCTGATGCCGACGTCGTCGCGCTCCAGGCGGGCCCGGACCGAGTCCTTGGCCATCATCACGTTGACGGGGAAATGCTTGCCGACATCCCGGAGGAAGTCCAGGTACGAGAAACGGCTCATCCAGTCAAAGTTGTTGAGCAGTAACGCGGAATTGGCGCCCTCAAAGTCAAAGAAACGGCGCATTTGTTGACCGAGGGCCTCGACATTGCGCCGGAGAGCTTCTTCGTCAAGCAGGTTGCGCTCTTCGCTCTTGCCGCTGGGATCTCCGATCATGCCGGTCGCCCCACCCACTAGGGCGATCACCCGATGCCCCACCTTTTGGAAACGCCGTAGGTACATGAGGGCCATCAAATGCCCCACATGGAGGCTGTCTGCAGTCGGATCGAACCCTGCGTAGATCGTTTTTCCCCCCTCACGGAGGATTTTGGGAAGGTTTTGCTCGTCTGTCGTTTGGTGAATCAGGCCTCGCCATGCGAGGTCGGCGTAAATATCGGTCATGGTACGGGCCGGTATGCGGCGGTTGCGAGTTGTTTCGGGGAGCGCTTCGTTGTAATAGAGAGAGCCGAGGCGAACAATTCCCTTGTGGAATCCGCCGGGAAAAGGGGGTGTACAGGCGTTTCGGAACGTTTGGGCTGCTGCGCCTAAGATTCCTTGCGCAGAGAAGTTAAATCGCCCAGGTTTTCATTGACAAGGACTTTTGCGCTCCATTACATTAAAAGGATAACCGAAGCGAGCGGCCGGCGCCTTCGGCTCTTTTCTCGTCTTGTCTTTATTCTCCGATTACAGCAATTAAGCTGTCGGGTTGCGACGATGCTGGATAACAACATCGTCTCGCGTGGCAACGCCGCCTGGAACAGCGAGGAATTCTTATGGCAAAGCGAAATGCCGTTTGGGGCATTGACATTGGCCAGTGCGCCCTAAAGGCGATTCGGTGCACCTTGGCTGATGACGGTGAAACCGTCATTGCCGACGCTTTTGATTACATCGAGTATCCCAAGCTGCTTACCCAGCCGGAGGCCGACGCGGAGGAATTGGTTCGCGAGGCGCTTCAGCAATTTCTCTCACGTAACCCGACCAAAGGGGACCGGGTGGCCGTGGCGGTCAGCGGGCAGGCGGGGTTGGCGCGATTTATTAAGCTCCCCCCCGTCGAGGTTAAGAAAATCCCCGACATCGTCAAGTACGAAGCCAAACAGCAGATCCCCTTCAAGCTGGAAGAAGTTATTTGGGATTACCAGCAGCTGCCAGGGGCGGTGATTGAAGAAGGCTTCGCCATGGAGGCCGAGGTTGGCTTGTTCGCCATGAAACGCGAGCAAGTCTTCCGAGCGATCGCACCCTACGAGCGCGCGGGCATCGAACTGGATGTGGTCCAGTTGGCGCCGTTGTGCATCTACAACGCCATTTCGCACGACATGTTGCCGGAGGTCGAAAATTACGACCCCGACAATGCTCCCGAGTACATCGTTGTTCTCTCGATCGGCAC
>CAYWIS010000413.1:0-1638 GCA_964458385.1 uncultured Pirellulaceae bacterium | reverse complement strand
CGACCGAGTTGCGACGAGTGGAGTCGCTGGGAGACTAGCGCGGATCGGGCGTGCTTCTGCACAAGCCTTTTTGGTGATCCGGGCTAACCCGGTGTGTTTGGTCCCTCTGCCGAAAACTGTCGGAGGTTTCAGGCCGTTGTGGCCGTTGCAATTATAGCACCGGCCGGCCGTCGAAGTAGCCATTTTATCGGCCGTAGCGGAAAAAAGATTGCGTCATTTTTGAAAGAAAATTCGCAAGACCGGAAACATGACGAAACCACGAAGCGCAGAGCCCTCGAGCCAAGCGGGGAAATGCCCGCCGGCCTTGACCAACTTCAAGGCAGCGCGTAGCTTATTAGAGAAGATTGTTACCCCGTGGTGTAATTGGCAACACGAGAGGTTCTGGCCCTCTTGTTCTAGGTTCGAGTCCTAGCGGGGTAGCCTATACGTTCGCACGAGTAGGGGCTGAGGTTCCTTAGAATCTCGGCCTTTTTGTTTTCTTGTCCCTCGCCTAACGATCCGTTGTTGCGGCTTGGCACATTGCCATCGCTTCCCCAATGCATGGGGCGGTTTCGGTGGCATTGGCACGTAACATGCGATTTCCCGACGGGCCTCAATATGGCAGTCCAATACCACTCTCGGCCCAGGGCGAGCAAGCGACGGCCGTTCACTCGGCTGCATGCTGCTGGGGCGGTACAAAAGTCAGGCGCACAAGAGCGTCCCTTAACTTAGGAGCACCACAGCCAGAGGTGTGGCGTCGACAGGTTGTATGGTGGGATTGCTCGCAAGGCCCTGTCGTCGGCCGCCGCGTTACGGGCCGAACTTGTTGCTTATAAAGGAAATTTGCGTGGGTGCGGCAAAGTCGCGAGCGTAGGATACACATGCGAAAAAAAAACTGGGGCCAAACGAGCCCGCTTGGCCCCTTCGAACGTTGCTAAGATGGCTGCGGCTTCGTGGTTAAGCCGCTGGAGGCTCGTTAATCAGCAACTTCAGGAAATTGCCATCAGCGAACACGTCGTCCACGGCGTCGGCGCTGGGGCCTGACGCCAGCCAATTAAAGCCCGAGTTCAAGACGCTGCCGTCTTCAACTTGGGCGAGAATTACTTCCGCTGCGTCGATCGATTCGGCTTCTTCCGTCGTGACGATCTTGATCTGGCTGCCCGACTGGAATCGTAGATTACCTTTGCCCGTCATCGTCAAGAGAGGATTCGCCGGGGGCGTCTGCACGTCTGCGTAGAACTTGATTAGCGCGCCTCCCCGAATGATGACATCGGCGGCGTTGTCGGGATTCTTGGCGAAGAGGTAACTACCCGCATCGAGGACGCCATAAATACTGACGCCTCCCGAGTGTTCTAGAACAATACTTCCTCGATCGACGACGACAATGTCGCCGGTTGCGTTGAAGCTGGCTCCTGTAGAGCGGAAGACCCCGGCAGGGCCGCCTTCCAGACCTTGCACCTGAACGTCCCCACTGAGCGCCACTCCGCCTACGGCGTCAAGTGTAACATCGCCGGACGTACTAGTTAGGTCGGCCATGACACTAATGGCCGTGCTGGCCGGCGAGTCCGAGTCCAGCAGGATCGACGCACCGTTGATTGGGCCGCGGATCGTGATGGATCCGGTATGGTCGACCGTCACGTTTCCTCCGGCGGTGATTGA
>CAYWIS010000412.1:0-1641 GCA_964458385.1 uncultured Pirellulaceae bacterium | reverse complement strand
AGCCGTTCCGCACGTTCTATTACGAAGAAGTGCAACGGGTCGCCATCGACCCCATGTCCGAGCCTGTCGACGTTCCGGCCAACTTCAAAGACATGGTGCTGGTGATTGTGCCGGGCGCTATGTATGAGTCCAAGCCGGAACTCAACGGCAGTTTTGCCATCCAACGGGCCTACCTGGCACAATTCGGCTGGCAAAGCTGCTATGTCCCCACGGAAGACGTGGGCGTGGTGGAAGAAAACGCCTGCCTGGTCGCAAATGCCATTCGCAGCTTCCGCGCGCAGGGTAAGGAAATCGTGCTGTTCTCCGCCAGCCGCGGCGGGGCTGAGGTGTACCACGCCATCGGCAATTACCTGCGGCCGGAAGAAACCACGCACATCCGCGGTTGGATCAATGTGGTGGGCACTCCGCGCGGAACGCCGCTGGCCGACGAGTTTACGGATCCGCCGCTGCGTATCCTTACCCGCACGCTCCTGTGGGTAAACCACATGGGAACGATCGATGCCGTGGATAGTATGCGGACGGATATCCGCATGGCGGCCTTTGCCCGCACGCCTCCACCGCCCCCGCACCTGGCCATTCTCAACTACGTGGCCGTGCCGCTGTCCGGGCAGATTCGCGAAGACAACGAAGGCGGCTACAAGCGGCTACGCAAGTACGGCCCCAACGACGGCGTGACCGTGATCATCGACGAGATCATCCACGGCCACCCGACGCTGCCCTCCATGGGCTTCGACCACCACTTGAAGGAGCCCAACCAGCGCGAGAAGTCGCTGGCGGTGTTGCGGGCCATGCTCCGCTACATCCACTGGCGCGATCTTAACGGCCTGGGAGGCGACCCGCTGGTGCAACGCTTACCCAAACCGCAGCAAGAGGTGGCCCAAAAACAAGAAACCGCCGAGGAGACCTCGGCGGCTTCGGTGACTACGGTTTCGTTACGCGCACCTGCGCGTTGGATCGAGGAGCAACAGGCTGCCCGTCAGGCTGCCGCCTCGGCACCCGTCACACGGTAGACCATGCCACGTGCGCGCTGCGGAGAACGACAAACGGGATTGCGTACCGCGCGAACCTCGCGGGCAGCGTTTACCAGCCCATCACCATGTTCGACTCGATGACCTTGCGTGCTCGATCGAGATCGACGCCGGTTTCATGCATGTAGAGCCGGATGGCGTTGAGCTTATCGCCAGCGGCCTTAGCCAGGCAGTCGCGGGCGGTGTTGCAGGGGTCAGTCTTGTCAGACAGCCCCAGGGCAGCCTTGGAAATGACCCAACTATTACGAGGGCGTTTGGTCAGTCGCAGAACGTTGTCGTTCGGATATGCCTCGGCCACCACTTGGGTCGCCTGACTTTCGTCATCGGCCAAAGTGATCAGATTGTGCGCGTCGGTCTCGATCTCAAACAACGGCATAGCCAAGTCTCCAACTTGTTAAACCTTAGCGCTGCTCATTGCCGAAGGACGGCGGCCGCTGCATCAAACAAGCAAGTTGCCGCCAAGACGGAATTTCGCCGCGCAAACGCCAAACCATACATTCCAAAACGGGTCTCGTCAGCGGCCGAACTCAAATCTTTTCCGGCCTCGCTCCAGAGACTCCCCCACTCGCCTTTGAAGGCTTAACGCCTGGTTCATCTTCCGCAAGCATTCGCG
>CAYWIS010000411.1:0-1655 GCA_964458385.1 uncultured Pirellulaceae bacterium | reverse complement strand
GGCAATGTCCACAATTTCCTCGGCACACGACATCTCCAGGTTCAACTTGACCGAAACCGTCTCGCGCAGCAAACGCACGTCGCGATCCTGGATGTGCCGACGATCTTCGCGCAGGTGGACAGTGATTCCGTCGGCGCCGCCTAACTCGGCCGCGGTGGCCGCCCACACGGGATCCGGTTCGTAGGTCCTTCGCGCCTGTCGCACCGTGGCGACATGGTCGATATTCACACCAAGTTCGACCATCGCTCCTCTTCTCGCTTAGGGGGAAGAAGGTAGTATTGCGCGTGGGCGGCAAAGCGTCAACTGCCGCATCGTGGGCTGGCAACGAGGGTATTTGTGGAAATCAAGCGCCTTCCCGAAGATTTTCAGGTTAAGGAACTGACCGATGTGGCGCCAGCGCGGGGCGACTTTGCGCTCTACCGGTTGGCCAAACGTTGGATCGGCACGCCCGAGGCGATCGACGCGCTGCTCCGCGCCTGGAACCTGCCGCGCCGCCGGGTCGCGTACGGCGGAATGAAAGATTTTCATGCCGTTACCCAGCAATACCTCACGATCCATCGTGGCCCCAAGCGTGATTTTCGGGCCGAGCGCTTCCATTTGACGTACCTTGGGCAAACGCCGCGGGCGATTACTGCGGCCGACATTCGCGGGAACCGTTTTCACATTGTCGTGCGTGATCTAGACGCGGTTGGCGTCCAACGTCTACAAACCGCCGCCGCGCAAGTGGCCCGTGAGGGGTTCCCCAACTATTTTGATGACCAACGCTTTGGGTCGGTGGGCAAATCAGGCGAGTTTATCGCGGCGGCCTGGATGAAAGGCCATTGGGAACGAGCGTTGTGGTTGGCGTTGGCCGATCCGAACGCTCATGACGACAAGAACGAGCAGGAACAAAAGCGGCTCCTGCGCGAGCATTGGGGACAGTGGGCCCGATGCAAGCAAGTGTTGGAGCGTTCGCACCGCCGTAGCCTCGTAACATACCTGGCCGATCATCCGCAAGACTTTCGTGGCGCTTTCGCCCGGTTGCGGGTGGATATGCGGCGGCTCTATCTGTCGGCCTTTCAAAGCCGATTGTGGAACGAGATTCTGGCGGCAATCCTCGCCCGTCGTCTTCCCCCCGGCCAATTGGGAAGCGTGCCCCTGCGGTTCGGCCAAGCGCCGTATCATCGCGATCTGCCGGCCGACGACATGAAATGGCTCCGAGAATTGTCGATCGCGTTGCCCTCGTCGCGAGCCGTGTACGCCGATCCCCAGCAACGTTGCTTGGCAGAAGAAGCTGTAGGGCGGTTCGACCTTTCGTTGGAACAGTTGCGCGTCAAATTTCCGCGCGATTGCTTCTTTACCCGCGGAACGCGGCGGGCGGTTGTATTTCCGCAATTCACCGAAGGCGACGCCCAACCTGACGAACTTCACGCGGGCCGCCTCAAATTGCCCATCGTGTTTGAACTCCCCCGCGGCGCCTACGCGACGATCGCCCTCAAACGACTGACAGAAGGCGAACTTGGCGCGGAATAACGACGTAGCCTTCAGTGCCCCGCCTCATCGGCGGGGCTCTCTCTTACGTCCGCAAGCTAAGAACCATTTCCACCTCGCCCAACGGTCGCCCCAGCCTTTCGGCAATCGCAACCGGCGTTTCGCCAGCGTTCGCCAGGCGGTTT
>CAYWIS010000410.1:0-1680 GCA_964458385.1 uncultured Pirellulaceae bacterium | reverse complement strand
CCCCTCGAACCGTATACCAGAGGGCGACGCAAGGAAATGGCCGCGAGCCGCAGAAGCAAATCGCAAAGGAAGAAGTGGGGCGGATTCGCGACCCGTCATTGTAAACGCTGCCCCGTTCGCGGGGGAAGCACAATTGGGACGCCGGGTGCGGATGCTCGGTTGTGGCGAGGTTTCAGGCTGCGGTCCGGTTTTTGGTTGGCCAGAGGGCGTCGTAGCTGCCGGTTTGCAGGGCTGCTCGCAGTCGCAGCACGCCTTCCGCTCCGTGCTTCGTCCAGTTTCGCATGCCCGACTGCTTGCAGCGCGCCCCCGCCAGCGACTTGCAGGCTCCTTCCACCTGACCACTGCCGATCTTAAGGCCCAAGGCTCGGTAACGCCGATAGTCGATACGGCGGCGGTTGTTCTCCAGGTAGTTGATCAGCGTCCGCAGCGCTTCGCGACTGCCGGCAGATCGAAGTTGCTTACGCAACTCACGGAGAGCAACGATCGTTTGGCTGCTCTGACTGTTCCAGAGTTCTTCCAGGCGTGCTTGATTGAACTGGGCAGCTTCCGCCGTCCCTTGTCCGAAGACCGCCGCAGCCGTTTCATGCACCCGTTCGCTGAGGTGGAACCAGTCCAGGATCTGCACCGCGTCGGGGAACTTCAACTCGGCCATTTCCCACAGCCACTTGGCGCCATCGGCGATGAAGGCCTTGAGCGGCGCGCGGTGATAGCCGGCCCTGCGCGCCAACAGCAACAGTTGCCATCCAAAGTCTTCACAAGTCAAAAATCGCGCGCGATGGTCGCGCTTCAGCACATTGCCTTGGGCATCTTCGGCAGCTACGCTGGCCACGCGGATTTCGTGCCAGTCGCCGCCAGCGTGGATCATGGTCCCATCGGCGAAAACATAGGCTTTTTCCGGCATAATCTCGCTGTCGGGCAACGCCTGGAGTTGCTCCTTGACAGACAGCGATTGCAGCCGCTGGCGCTCTTGATCCTCTGCTGCCAGCAGTCGTCCACCAGCTTCTTCGCAAACCGTCTGCAGCAGCGACTTGGAAACATGAACGTGATAATCCTGCTCCAGGCTTCGCTGCGCTTGGGCAAATGGAAGTTGTGCGCCAAGACGGCCCAGCACCTTCGCCAGGGGCCAACTCACCGAGTGTTTGTGAAAACGCAAACGCTGGTCATGCGGATACAACTCCAGGCCGCAACCTTCGCAGCGAAATCGCGGACGACGAACGCGGATAGGGCCCAAAATGGTCATCAGAGGACCGCTGACATAGCCTTTGTGACGCATGGGATCCTCACATGCCTCGCACTCGGGCGTGGCAGCCTGAGCGTCGGCGACGTCGCTCCACGACTGTAGCAACTGCCGGCCGATCTCTAGCACGCCTTCGCGAATCTGCTGTTCGGCGGCGGCCAAGTCATCCAGATCATCCGGCAAGGACTCCGCCAACCCGCGAAGTTGTTCGGCGAGCCGATCGAGTTTAAGAACCAAACTTTGCTTGACGAACGAATCGGCGGTCGTTGTACTCATGGGTATCTCGATTGAGGAAAGGGCGTTAGCGGATTAACACGCGCCAACGTGTCGCTAACGCCCTTTCTATCTAAAACACCCACCTTCGCGCCACAGCATTTCAGCCGCACCCGGCCGACCAGAGGAACGTCACCTTAAAGGGCTTCCAAGACCATGCGGCACCGGGT
>CAYWIS010000409.1:0-1719 GCA_964458385.1 uncultured Pirellulaceae bacterium | reverse complement strand
TCTTCGCCATTGACTGGCGAGCTCGGTCGAGCAGATCGAGCACGGCCTGGCGTGCCCCACTCTGATCTTTGGCCGCGTCAGGTTCGGCAAGGACGTGCAAAACAGCTTGAGCTTCCCACACGACGGGAATGGATGCGGCCCATGTGGAGGTGGCGGCGCCCAGTAGCGTCATGCCGCTGGCAACCCCTCCGATCAAGAGTCGAGACATCGTACTCAACACGATCTCCTTTCGAGACACGCGAAATCCCCGTTGCGTTTCTTGGCGAGGATCGCCCTTGGCTGACTTCATCATGATGGCGCCCATGAATTGGCCCGTAGGCCGAAACTATATAAGGCCCGCTCGCCGACGGCCCCCGTCCATCCATGGACAGTTGCATCGCCTTGCGCGCGTGCCGTTGCCGGCTGCGTTCCGTTAGAGCTTTGCAGAAGAGAGGGGGTTAAATACCCGGCTGCGAAATAGGGGTCAAGGGCAGTTGGAAAGAAAACTTATTCGCAAGCCATTTTTTCGACCGCCGGCTGCTAGAACGGATAGCGACGCTATCAGGAGAAAGACGCCGGGATACTACATATACATAGAAGAGAAGGCCGTGAACGTCGCGTTGATGCGAGTTCACGGCCTTAGAATGTAGTAAGACTGTTACGCGATGGTTGGCGCAGTTTGAACGCGCGCTGTTACCTGCCTCGCGGAACACGGGCGCCGTCTTGCAGTCCACCACCGCGCTCGCCGCCCTCAGCAGGCTGTGGCTCAGCAACCGCCTGCGCGCGTTGCTCAATGTCGCGCCGCGCTCGAGCGATTGCCCGCGCATCGACCAATCCATGCTTTTGCTTGATGACGCCATCGCTGTCGACGACAAGCACCTCCGAGGGCGCGGTCACAGAGCGGAGGCGCACGCCATCGGGCAGGTTCTCGATTTTTTCGCCGCCGGCAAGGTCGAGCACCAGAATGTTGGTTGTCAGTTCGACGGTTTCCGTCTTCACCTCGCCGGTGGCCGGATCCTGGAACTTCGCTTCAATGGCCGGGAAGTTGGCCAGGGCGCCCCGTGCGACTTCAATCTCGTTGATCAGCGTCGTGGCTTGCTGATCATCCCATTTTCGGATGAGCATTGTCGCCACAGCGTCAGCCAGTCGGAAGGGTGGCTTAACCTTGCCTGCGAACAGATCGGTCGTGCCTGGCACGCTGATCTCCATCGACGGCTCGCTGAACGGAGTTTCGATGTACTCCGGGATCGCCAAGTCCGGCCGCTCGAGGAATTGCGGCGCCACGCCATAGTTTGGGTTTGTGAGCACCAGCGCGATTCGGTAGCGATAAGTCTTGTTCGGCTCGACTGTGAAATCGAAGTAGCGGCAAAGCGTGTAGTCGTGGTCGGGCGCCGCCCGAGCGACTCCGCCGCCGAGGGTCGTGGTCCGACCGCTCGTCGATTGCGGACGTTGCGGCTGACCGCCTTGGGGTTGCGCCGCAGGCGTTTGTCGGCGATTTCTTGCAGCAGCGCCAAAGAGACGTCGAACCCCTGTGCCCTCCGTCGCCTCCTCGCCTTCCGCTTCGCCTTCCTCTTCGAGCGTCAGTTCTTCCTTAACGCCTTCGCCCCTTGCCAACACTAGCGGATGCCCCACCGTGTCGATGTCATGCTGCTTGCCCATCAACGGCGGCAACGGCATGCAAACGTCGAGTTCGCGATAGGAGTCTTCCACAAGCTCAGGCGCCGTGCGGATCCAGTTTTT
>CAYWIS010000408.1:0-1720 GCA_964458385.1 uncultured Pirellulaceae bacterium | reverse complement strand
CAAGTTTGGCCGCGTCGGCGTGTGCATCTGCTGGGACCAGTGGTTCCCAGAAGCGGCCCGGCTTACCGCCCTGACCGGGGCCCAGATTCTCGTGTACCCCACGGCCATCGGCTGGCTGCATCCGGAAAAGGAAGAATATGGTCCGGCCCAGGTGTCGGCCTGGGAAACGATGATGCGCAGCCACGCCATCGCCAATGGGGTGTTCGTCGCCGCGCCGAACCGCGTAGGACGCGAAGGGGAAGTCGAGTTTTGGGGCGCGTCGTTTATCTGCGATCCTTACGGTAAAGTGCTCGTCCGCGGCTCACACGATCAGGAAGAGATTGTGATGGCCGAGTGCGACTTTGGCCTGATCGACGTGGCCCGAACGCATTGGCCGTTCCTCCGCGACCGCCGCATCGACGCCTATGGTGATTTAACGCGGCGGTACTTGGACTCGTAAATTTCGGTAAGCGGCGAGGCGGCAAACCTGATCCTCGCCGCAGTGCACCGGCTCTGTTTCCTACGGCGCTACAAAATTAGCCGGAGCGGCGTCCGGAGACGCTGGTTTGGGACGTTCCACCAGCATCGACACAATGGTCTCCGGGCTGCGGTGGGGCCCTGCCGCCAGATAGGCGTAATCGGCGATCGCCGCATTGTAGTCGTAGACGCTACTTAAGAAGGCCCGACGGGCTTCGTGGAGCCGCGCATGCTCGCGGAGCACGTCGGCCAATTCGACTTGTCCTTGGGCATAGGCGTCGGCTAACGCTCCAAACGCGTTTTCGCACGCTACTACGGCAGCTGCTCGCCCTTCCACCAACGCAAGGCGGGCGGCAAACGTTTCGTGCAGGCGACGGGCGCCGGCAGGGGGGACGCGGCCGGCAAACACGGCATCGAATTTGGATCGATACGCCGACATGAGCGGCAAATCTTCAGGAAGCGGTGCGGTGGCCTCGCCGGTCATCCGCTCGGCCAAGTCCCACTGCGCCGAAAGCACCTGGAGTCGGGCTTGCCGCACCTCGACCTCGGCTGCGGTGGTCGCCGCTTGGAGCAGCGATTGTTGGTGTGGCTCTCGGGGCTGCGGCAACCGCGACAATTCCACCGCTCCCTGGAGCGCCTCATGGTAAGCGGCCAAGGACTGCGAGAGCCTCCAGTAGGCTCGCACAAACTCGGCGTACCGGGCGGGATCCGTGCGCCGTGCTAGGGCATTCTGGAGCGAGATCGGCGTTCCGGCGATCGCGCCGGTCATAGGCGGAGTAATCGCCTGTTGATAGAGCGATTGGGCCAAATTCTGCGGCTCGGGTTGTTCCGCCGCAGAATGCGGAGGCGATTGCGGTGTAGCCGGCTGAAAGGCGGGCGCCGCAGAGCCGGGAACGATCGTCGTTTTGGGCTCCGTGCGGACAGGAGGCGCCGTGTTCGGCTCGACCGGCGCCTGAAACTGGGCTGGCGCTACCGTGGGGGCCGGCTTGGCGGGCGCCGTGGCGGGCTGCGCAGGTTCGGCGGGATCGGCAGCGCCTTTGAGCGGCGCCGAATCAAACTGCGGCGCTAGCTGTTCGGGCGGCATGGGGCCGGCTTCCGGCGGCGCGCCGACATCGGTCGGCTGAAAGGCGCCCAGCGGCTGTCGCACCGAAAACCCGTCGTTCTGCGTCGCGAACGCGCCGCCCTCGGCTGCTGGGGGCGGGGTGGGCGTGGCGGTTTCGTCGGCAAGAGCAAGCGGCGCCAGCCAGGCCGCTCCAAACAGGGA
>CAYWIS010000407.1:0-1790 GCA_964458385.1 uncultured Pirellulaceae bacterium | reverse complement strand
TAACAAGGTAGCCGTAGGGGAACCTGCGGCTGGATCACCTCCTTTCTAAAGGATAACCGTTACAGTGACGTTCGCGTCCTGTAACATCGTGGGCATAGTTCCGCATGGCTCGGAAAGTCAGCTTGGTCAAACAAGCAGCCACCAAATTGATCAGATAAAGACCCGGCAGGGCTTAGCCAGACCTGCCGGGTCTTTTTTGTTTCTTGTTCAAGGCGGTCATCCGGCAAGTTGTTCCACCTTCGGCCACTATTCAGCAAACGGCGTTGGCTCGCTGCGCCCTTTCAGACCAGCATGTGGGCAGCCCAAGCGTGCGATGGCGCGACCATCATGGAGATTTTGGCGCAGGTTACAGGGGCCTAAGTGAGTCGCTCGGTTCTCGACCTTGCTGTGTCCTTTTCGGGAATTCCGTTTCCCGCGCCATTCGCTCGCATTGTCTCCTCTTGGCGACTAGAATCCGAGACAAAGCGTGGATGGGTCGGCGTTAACGGCCCGTAGTTTTCAACGAGATTCTGGAGAATAGCACCATGCCGGTTCATTCGCTACCTGTTTCACGGCGGGCTTTCCTTTCGCAGGCGGCCGTAGGCGCTGTTGCTGGGTGGGTGGCCGTCAAGAGTGGGTGGGCCGCCGAGACGGGCGCCCCCAGTACTTTTGCGCTGCTATCGGACGCGCACATCGCGAGCGATCCCGGTACGATGGCCCGCGGTACGAATATGACCGCCAACCTCCGGCAAGTGGTAAGCGAGATCCTTGCCGACCGGGCGAAGTATGCGGGCGTAATCATCAACGGCGATTGCGCTTACCTTAAGGGGCTGCCGGGCGATTACCAGAATCTCGCTGGCCTGGTGCGGCCGTTGGCGGAAGGAGGCTTACCGCTCCACGTAACCATGGGCAATCACGACAACCGGCCGGCCTTGTACGACGCCTTAGCCGATCAAAAGCCCGCGGCGCCGCTGGTTGAATCCAAGCACGTCAGCTTGTTAGAGACGCCCAAAGCCAACTGGTTCCTGCTCGATTCACTGTTTCAAACCGACGTTGTGACGGGCGAGCTGGGGCAATCGCAGCTTCACTGGCTGGCCCAGGCCCTCGACGCCAAAACCGATAAGCCCGCCATCATAATGGCTCACCATAACCCGCAATTCGAGCCGAACGAAAACGGCAGTTGGTCGGGGCTGAAAGACGCCAAGGCCCTCTTTGATCTGCTTCAGGCCCGCCCGCACGTAAAGGCGTACATCTACGGCCATACGCACGACTGGCGCATTTCCAAAGCCGGCCGCCTGCACCTGATCAACTTGCCGCCTGTGGCCTATGTGTTCGCCGAAGGAAAACCCAACGGCTGGGTCGAGGCCAGCGTGCACGACGCCGGCTTGCGGCTACATCTCCGCTGCATCGACAGTTCCCACCCGCAGCACGGCCAAACGGCCGACTTGGCCTGGAGTTAGCTCTCGCACAGGCTCGATGCCCACGCGTCGCCCCCTGGCGCGAGTTTGCCAGCAAGCTCGCGCACTCCGATGGCGGCGATGTACCCACCTTTTACTACTTTTAATGGCCGACGCCCGGGAAAAACAACTCATGCCGTGCCCAGCGCAATTCCCTTGGACCATCGGCGCCTGCGTACTTTACGCCCGTGCGATCAGGGGCGTTGTGGCGTCCGAATTTTTTCGCGCCGAGCGCCGCCGTGACATTGAAAACGCCCCTTCCCCGGCGGATTTTCTAGAGCTATAATCCAACAACCACTGACGGCGGAGTAGCTCAGTTGGTTAGAGCAGCGGAATCATAATCCGCGTGTCGGG
>CAYWIS010000406.1:0-1802 GCA_964458385.1 uncultured Pirellulaceae bacterium | reverse complement strand
T
Source organism: uncultured Pirellulaceae bacterium (assembly GCA_964458385.1). Classification (GTDB taxonomy): domain Bacteria; phylum Planctomycetota; class Planctomycetia; order Pirellulales; family Pirellulaceae; genus JAHWKS01. The sequence continues at coordinate 1,801 of CAYWIS010000406.1, read as the reverse complement.
CTTGGGGTTGTTTGTCAGAATCCTTACTCGCGACAGCCCCAGATCTTTAAGTATCTGGATCCCCACGCCGTAGTCGCGTACGTCCGCCTTGTAACCCAGCGCGATATTAGCCTCGACGGTATCCAATCCTTGGTCCTGTAACGAGTAAGCGCGAATCTTATTCGCCAGGCCGATGCCTCGGCCTTCCTGCGGAAGATAGATCAACGCCCCCGCTCCCTCGCGGCTAATGGCGTCCAGGGCCATATGCAATTGGTCGCCACAGTCGCACCGCAGCGACGCAATCAGGTCGCCCGTAAAGCAACTGGAGTGAAGTCGCACTAGAGGCGCCGGGGCGTGACGCAGGTCGCCAAACACCAGGGCCAGCGGTTGCCCGGTTTCGTATTGAACGTCGTAAACGATCACCCTCGCATCGCCGTAGCGCGTGGGGACCATCGCCTCGGCCGCCCGCGAGACGAGCTTCTCGCTCACGCGCCGGTGACGGATAATCTGCTCGATCGAGATGATTTCCAGGTGGTGCTTACGAGCCAGAGCGAAAAGTTGATCGCGCGTGGCCCGTTGGCCCGACTCGTCGAGAATTTCGCACAGTACCCCGGCCGGCGCCAAACCCGCCATGCGCGCCAGATCGACGGCGGCCTCGGTGTGTCCCGCTCGCCGCAGCACTCCTCCCTCTTTCGCTAGGAGAGGGTGGACGTGCCCAGGACGGACAAAATCCTCGGGGCCCGTCTTAGGGTCGATCATTGCTTGCACGGTGCGCGAGCGTTCTTCGGTGGTAATGCCGGTTTTGACCGAGCGATGATCGATGGGCGTCAAAAACGCGGTGCCCAACGGGGCGGTATTGGACTCAACCAGGGGCGTCAACTCCAACCGCCGACATACGTCGGGCAAAATCGAGGCGCAGAACTCGCCGCGGCCATGTAAGATGAAATTCACAACTTCCGGTGTGGCTTTCTCGGCGGCGCAGATGAAGTCGCCTTCATTTTCGCGGTCTTCGGCGTCCACCACCACGACCACCTCGCCCCGGGCGATCGCGTCTACTGCAGCCAGGATCGAGGAAAATTCGTGTGACATCAGGAAGTAGAAAGGCAAAGTACGAAGGACAAAACCCAAAATCCAAGTTGGCAAGAGTCACATGGCCGCCCTGGCGTCGGTATTATACGAGTAGACCACGCTAACGGCGATGGGTTGCCCTTCCCGGTATCGGCTTAAATTGAAAGATGCACGCGTCTTGGGTGGCTCAGCAGGCGCCGCTCGGTGGTAACGGATCGTGAACGAGTGGCGACTTTTGCCCAGGACCTCCGAAAATTGGGGCATGTCGGCTATGCGGGGGGAAGCAAGGCGTTGACTCTCGCCGTCGGACCGACGGGCCTAACGCGCTGTGTTTTTTGTGTTCCGGCGTTTGTGCGCCGATAGGAGGCTCATGCCGCGCGTGTCTTCGCTGACCCGCAGATGCTGGCGCCTGATTGAAGTCCCAAGCCATCGCCATTTAGGTCGTTTTAACCTCCCTTCCTTTCGTCCTTCGTGCTTTTCATGCTGGAGCGAGAAGAATACATCGAGCAAGAGTACTTTTTCCGCACGGTGGCCGAACGCTTGGAGGAAAATACTCCGATGCAGGACCTGCTCCACCAACTTCGTCAAGAAGTGTTGGCCACCACCAAGTTGCCGATGGCGTTGGGGTTCCTGTTGGCGGAGTTGAAGCACTCGGGCGTTTTTGCGCCGGCCATGGCCCGGCTGAAGCACTACTTTACACCGTTTCAGACCTACATTGTCCGAGAGGCGGAGGAGGAACGCGGCCGGTTCGACA
>CAYWIS010000405.1:0-1828 GCA_964458385.1 uncultured Pirellulaceae bacterium | reverse complement strand
ACCCCCGGCGGGATCCCACCTTTGCACCACACACCAGTCGACGGCCCAACGAATCCTGGAGCATCCGGTAGAGAAGCGATGAAGTTGTATACCATCGGATACGGCGGCCGGAAGCCGGACGAACTGACCACAGCGCTGCAAGCGGCCCAGGTGCGAACGGTGGTCGATGTACGTCTACGACCAGACCGGGCGAGCATGGGCGCCTTTACCCTGGCTAAAACTTCTGAGAAAGGCATCCAGCGGCTTCTTGCCGATGCGGGAATTGGCTATGTATCGTTGGTGGAGCTTGGCAACGTATTCCGTCATTACGACGACTGGCCCGAGCGGTATGCCGTGCTTTTGGCGGCGGCCGGTGACCAACTAACCGCAGCGCTCCGCAACGTTCCCCCGCCGTTCTGTCTTCTGTGCTCAGAACGCAACGTCAACGAGTGCCACCGCCGCCTCCTTGCCGAGTTCTTGGCCCAGCAAGGGTACGAAGTGGAACATATCGCCTGACGTGTGGGCATCCGCTTTGGCTAGAGCCGCGGAACTTCCACGGTGCGAATCAGCTCGTCCAACAAATCGTCGACCTTATGCCCTTCCACTTCGGCTTCGGCGGTCAGGATCACCCGGTGACGAAGCGCAGGAATGGCTAGCTCCCGCACATCGTCGGGCACCGCATAGTCGCGTCCACTGAAGGCCGCCAGTGTGCGAGCCGCTTGCATCAAGGCGATGCCGGCGCGGGGCGAAGCACCCATGTGGAACTGGGGCCAGCGGCGCGTCAAACGCACAATCTTATTGATGTAGTCGATCAACCGCGGATCGACCCGCACGTTGGAATTCTCCTGCGTAACGCGGAGGATATCTTCGGCGCTGCACACCGTCTCCAAGTCTTCCTCCAGACGGCGGTTGATGTCCTCTTGTTTGCTGTGCAGCTCCAGAATTCGCGCTTCCTCTTCCTCTTGCGGATACTCGGCAACCAGCTTGAACATGAACCGATCCAATTGCGCTTCAGGAAGGTTATACGTGCCCTCAGATTCAATGGGGTTCTGCGTGGCCAACACCAGAAACGGACGTTCGATCGGATGCGACTGACCGTCGATCGTCACTCGGTACTCCTGCATGATCTCCAGCAGGGCCGCGTGGGTCTTGGCGGGCGAGCGGTTGATCTCGTCAGCCAGCAAGAGCTGCGTAAACACGGGCCCCGCGCGGAACTGAAACTCCTGCGTCTTCATGTTGAAGACCGGGGCGCCGGTAATGTCCGATGGCATCAGGTCGGCAGTGAACTGGATGCGGCCAAACTTGCAGCCTAGCACCCGGCCGAGCGTGCGTACGAACAATGTCTTGCCCAGGCCAGGAACACTTTCGATGAGCACATGCCCACTTGAAAATAGAGCCACCAAGGTTCCCAGCACCAATTCATTCTGACCGACGTAGATCTTGCTGATCTCGTCGATAATGCGGTCGAACAGTTGTTTGGTGGGCGTGTCTTTGCCCGTGTGGACCCGAGACATTTCCGTTGACAGCGGTCCGGACTGCGCTTCCACGACCGTAGCTCGGGTTTCGGAAGCCGCATGTGCAGAAGGAGCCGAATGTTCAGCAGAGACATCCTGCGCGGTCAGCGGAGGCGTGGTCGGATCCGGCCCCACCTGCGAAGCGACGGCGCCTGCATGGAGATTGCCGCTTCCCAAGGGGCCGCCCGCGCCGCCACTCGGCTGCGTCGGCGACACATCGGGCGCGGGAAACGGGTGAGGCGCCTTGCCATAATCTTCGACGCCTTCGGCAAGACCGTATCCCAACGGATCTGAAGGCGCGGCGCCGCCCGCATCGGATGTAGCCGCTGGCGACA
>CAYWIS010000404.1:0-1840 GCA_964458385.1 uncultured Pirellulaceae bacterium | reverse complement strand
TTCCTCGTGAGTTTCCGAGTGATTTAGTATGTACCCCGAGCAGCGAGTAATCATTCGCGAGTTGGCAGAACACCGAGATAAAGGAATGATCGATGACGACGGGGACCACCCTTACCGCCACGTATCGAATCGCGACGCCAATGTTTTGTGCCGGAGCGAATCATTGTTCGGCGGAGTTGCGGTTGCCCAGCTTCAAGGGAGCGCTGCGATTTTGGTGGCGATCGCTGATGTGGGGCAAGGTCCAGGATCACCATGAGTTGAGAGAACGAGAGGCTCAACTCTTCGGCTCTAGCGACTCGAAGGCCGGGCTATCAAAGGTGCGCTTGCGAGTCGTCTCGAAAAATCTGGGTAACGTTGAGGTCCCGCCCAATGTCTTCGAGAAGGGAGGACTTTTGGGTGCCCATTACCTTGGGTATGGCGTCATGGAGGCGTTTCCGTCGCGCCCCAAGAAAACCAAGGCGGGACAATTGACGCGCGGAATGCTGGATGGTGGAACATTTTCTATCGAATGTCGATTGTCACCGCTCGCTACCGTCGGGCAAATAGATGAAGTCGAACGTGCCCTTATCCTGCTTGGAACCGTCGGGGGCCTGGGAGCGAAAGCCCGAAAAGGGTTTGGCAGCCTGACGTTAACGGAGTTGAGGCGGGATGAAGTACGGCGCCAGATTTCAACAGGACCTGCCGAACGGCTGCGTGCCGTGGTCGAAAATCCTCCTTCGGGGCTCCCCGAGTGGACGGCGTGGAGCTCGTTAGCGCGGGTGGTGGTTGCGCAGTCGAGTGACGTAAAACGCGCCGTGCAGCTTCTTGATCTGGTAGGGCGGGAGCAAGTTCGCTTCCGCAGCTGGGGAAGAAACGGCAATGTGCTGGATAAGTCGTCTGAGCGGAACTTTCCAATGGACCACGATCTAAGCAAGGGATATAGGGTGCCCATCGACTATCCTTCGCGTGTGGCGTTTGGCTTGCCACATAACTATGGCAGGGAATCAGTGCAGCCGGAGGCTCACGGCCGGCGGGCAAGCCCCCTGTTCATTCATATCGACCAGCCGACTGCAGATATAGCGCCCACAGCGGTGATCATATTCCTGCCGGCGATGTTTCTTCCGGCTAGCGAAAGATTAAGAGCATTTGGAAAAAGTGTGACGATGCATTGTGGCGATGAATTCTGGTTTCCTTTGCATGCCTTTTTAGATCGGCTCGCCGGTTCAGCGGCCAGGTCAAAAGCGCGACCGGGCTACGATAAGTTTCCAAACGATGGTCAATGGTGCCAAAAGACGACGTCGCTTGTGGCGCAGGAGTTATACCTTGGCTGATACGTATCACCTTTCCTATGCCATCGGCCCCGTACAGGAGTTCGTGGCCCAAGCACGGAGAACGCGCGACCTGTGGGCAGGGAGCTGGCTGCTGTCGTATTTGGCCGAGTCGGCCTTGGCGGCTGCTGAACGGGCGGGCGGCACAGCGATTATCCCCTTTCGATCGGACGCCGATCGCGGGATTGTCACCGCCAAGCGGTCGCCAATTGGCGGAATGCCGAACCGGTTCGAATTGACCTTTGAAGGTCCTGACGCGCGCTCCAAAGCGATTCAAGCCGCTCAAGCGGCGAGGTCGGCCTTCGACACGGCTTGGAATCACGTCGCCGATGCCGTGTTTCAGGCGTTTCTCGGCGACCTGCTGGGACACGGCAAGGATACGAAAGCCATTTGGGAACGACAGGTCGACAAATTTTGGCAAACACAATGGGGCGTCGGACAGCCTGTCGAAGGCGAACGGACCATCGGTTCGTTGGCAGGCATGCGCAAAAACTTTCGCAATGTTCCCGCCGGCGAAGAACCTGGTGTGAAGT
>CAYWIS010000403.1:0-1843 GCA_964458385.1 uncultured Pirellulaceae bacterium | reverse complement strand
TGCCACCTTTGTAGGGGTCGTAATGCCAGGTCTCTACGGGCGGCGCCTGGTGCACGCGGTGGCGCAACAGACGGCCGCTGGAGCCGAGACCTATCTTGTAGGCGTTGGCAGGGGTGGCGCTGGCGAGGATGACGGCGCAGAGGCTGAGGGCGGCGATTGTTCTAGTCATTGGTTTGATTGCTCCTCCCTGTTGCTCAGCTCGTCGCGGGCATCGGCAAGCTCAGCAATCAAGAGGCCGGTCGCAACCAGCGGTAGCGCGCAAAGCAGCACAGCCAGCCCGGGCAAGTAGTAGATGCCTTCCACAGTGTTTCTCCTTTCCGGGTGGCGGCTTATCGTGCGACCTAAGCCGCCACCCGGCTGATTAACTTACGGTTCTCTCTGGGAACCGTGGTCATTACCTCCGTAGGTTGATGCGCGGCGGACGGACGAGGCGGTAGCGTCCGGTGCAGGGAAAGTAGAAGTCCTCGTTTTGGCAGAGCCAGCCTTCCACGTTGGAGGCCCTGCGCAGCTCATGGCCACACGAATTACAGATGTACAGTTTTGGCTCGCCATTGCGCTCTTCCCTGGAACGGCGGGCCCAGGCTAGAAAGTTGCTCATTGGTTCCTTCCGTCATTCGGTGAATTCTGGGTAGTTTCCTTTCCACTGCGCTGGAAGTGGTAATTTGCGATAAGAAGGGCAAGCTTGGTCAGGATTGAGATCGCGATTAGTACGAGCACGAACACTTCAATGGGGGTCATCAGTAGCTCCTTGTGTTTTGGTTTTCGCTGCGCCACTTGCGCCGCCAACGGGCAAGCGTGCGGCGGTGGGCTGAGCTGCAGGTGATTTCATCAGGCCGGGCCAGCTCGCGGCCGCAGACGGCACAGCCATGCTGTACGCCTCTAGGCCTTGCGGCGGCGCCGAGGGATGGCCCGGGCGCGTCAAGCTTCTTGCGCCGGCGATAAGCGTCTCTGCGAGCGTGGATCCACGATTTGTGCTCCTGGCTGCAGTATTTGCGCTTGCCGGTGCTGCCGTGGGGCAGGGGTGTAAGGCAGAGGACGCATTGCGCCTGGTCGGACGCGCCTGGGCCATCATCGTCTAGAGCCTCCCGTTGCTGGAGCCGGCCGGGCGAGGGCGGTCGCTGTCGGGGACCTCCAGGCTCACGGCGTGGGCGGGGGTGGTGTCGGCGGCAGCGCCGTTTTGCGCGCCGGAATTCAGGGCACGGCGGGGGTGGTCGGTGAATTCGGCGTCAATGGCATTGGCGGTGAGCTTGGCGTACATGCGGTCAGCCATTGTTGTCGCGATGCGCTGGCCATCGATCGCGACACGGTCTTGCAGAAATTCGATGCTTTTTTCGAAAAGATCGTCTTCATGGCGTTGAAGCTCCCGCTCACGCTTCCCGTCAGGGCTGTAGAAGTCGAAGCCGATGATGGCGGCCAGGTTGAGGGCGGTGAAGCCAACAAGGCCCCAGTTTGCGTACGTGGCCAACGACTCGGGTGGAGCGGTCCACGTCTGGCCGCCCAACAGGATTTCTGCCAGCACCATAAAAATTACGCCGACCAGATCGGCGGCGCAAATGATGCCGGCAATAGCTCTCTGCATGGTGCCGCGTGCATGATACCTGTATACGTTCAGCCAGATGATGGTGCCGCCCTCGAAAATGCCCCACGCCAGGTAGGGCACGTAAAAGGGCATATTGGGTAAAGCACTGGCGACAAAGCTTATGGTTAGGCTGCTGGTCCAGAAAAGCACGACGGCGCTCAGCGCCAAGTAGAGGATTTTGACAATGGTTTGCTTTTCGGTTTTCACGATGAAACTCCTTTGGGCGAGGATAGGAGCTGTGGTATCCTATCCTCCTAACGGTTC
>CAYWIS010000402.1:0-1894 GCA_964458385.1 uncultured Pirellulaceae bacterium | reverse complement strand
CTCCGTCTCGCCCAAGATCATCCCTTGATTGACGAGCTTCTGGAAAGGCTCGGGAGTGCTCACATAGCCGCGGTCGTACAGGACCTTGTGCCAGAACCGCGCGTACAGCAAGTGCAACACCGCATGCTCGGCGCCCCCCACATACAGGTCGACGGGCATCCACGCCTTTTCTTTTTCGGGATCGACAAACGCCTTATCGTTTCGCGGATCGATAAATCGCAGGTAGTACCAACACGATCCGGCCCATTGGGGCATGGTGTTCGTTTCACGCTTGTAGCGTTTGCCGTCAATCTCGACGTACAGCCATTCCTTGGGCGCCTTCTCCAGCGGCGGCTCGGGGCGGCCGTGCGGTTTGAAATCGTCCAACTTGGGTAGGTCGACGGGCAAATCCTCCACATCAACGGCCCGCAGAAACCCCGTTGGATTTCCGTTTTCGTCCAACTCGTGCAAGATGGGGAATGGCTCTCCCCAGAACCGTTGCCGACTGAACAGCCAGTCACGCAGCTTGTAATTGACCGCCGCCCGGCCTAGCCCGCGGGCTGCTAAATCGCCTGTGATTCGCTTCTTGAATTCGTCGGTCGGCAGGCCGTTGTACTCGCCCGAATGGATGGCGGTTCCCACATCGGTAAAGCACTCCTCGCCGGCCAGAACACGCTCGCGGTTGACTTCAGCCGCCTCGCCGGGATCGACAACCGCCACAATGGGCAAGTTGAATTGCCGAGCAAATTCAAAATCGCGCTCGTCGTGTGCGGGGACCGCCATGATAGCGCCCGTGCCATAACTGATGAGCACGTAGTCGGCAACCCAAATCGGCGTTTTCTCTCCATTGACGGGGTTGATGGCGTACGAGCCGGTAAATACGCCGGTCTTCACTTTGGCAAGCTCGGTACGCTCCAAGTCGCTCTTGCTCGCCGCCTTCTGGCAATAGGCCTCAACTGCCTGCCTTTGCGCCTCGGTGGTAAGCCGGCGAACAAACGGGTGCTCCGGCGCAATCACCATGTACGTGGCGCCAAAGAGCGTATCCGGACGTGTGGTATAGATGCGCAGCACGTCGTCGCCCGGCTTGGCGGGGAATCCCGACTGAGCCCGCTGCGCTGCCCACGCTTCGAATTGATCCTGGGGACCAATGTAGAAATCCACCTCAGCCCCGGTGCTGCGGCCAATCCAATTCCGCTGGAGCATCTTAATGCTCTCGGACCAATCGAGCGGCTCCAAGTCGCGCTCCAAGCGAGCGGCATAAGCGGTGATCCGCAGCATCCACTGCCGCAGCGGAATGCGCTGCACGGGATGGCCGCCCCGCTCACTCTTGCCGTCAACAACTTCCTCGTTAGCCAGCACAGTTCCCAACGCCGGGCACCAGTTCACCAGCGCTTCGGCCTGGTACGCCAGGCGGTGCTCATCACGATACCGCCGTACGGCGTCTTCGCCCGCGGCCTGCACCTCGGGCGGAATCGGCAATTCGGAAATCGGCCGGCCCTTCTCCTGCTCGGGGTCATACCAAGTGTCGAACAGCACCAGGAAGATCCACTGCGTCCACCGGAAGTACTCAACGTCGGTCGTCGCCAGTTCACGGCTCCAGTCGTAGCTGAAGCCCAACATCTTTAACTGCCGTCGGAACGTGGCGATGTTGCGTTCGGTTGAAACCCGCGGTGGCGTATTGGTCTTGATGGCGTGGTCCTCGGCAGGCAAGCCGAAGGCGTCAAAACCCATCGGATGCAACACCGAGCGGCCAAGCATGCGGTTATATCGGGCCACAATATCGGTGGCGGTGTAACCTTCGGGATGTCCCACGTGCAGCCCCGCTCCGCTCGGATACGGGAACATGTCCAGCACGTAGTATTTTGGTCGGGCCGGATCAAAGCCGGGCTCGCCCGGATTCGGCGTGTGAAAAGTG
>CAYWIS010000401.1:1025-1899 GCA_964458385.1 uncultured Pirellulaceae bacterium | reverse complement strand
CTACCATATCGAATCAAGGAAAGGAATGCGAGAGCGACCTTGCAAGTCGCAAATATTATCCCCGCGTGTTAGAAATCGCTCAATATCGACCCCGCAGTCGGGCCGCAGCTTCTCCTATTTGGCGGATCTCGAATCACGCTTCCTAGATTGTCATATGGGGCGGCCCCAGGATGTCGCTGGTGAACATGCGGCCTAGAACATTTTTCCCCATCGCCGAGAAAAGACGCAGATTCGTCAGCTCCCCCCCACAGCACCCGTTCATTCTGACAGCCGAAAGGCGAAAACTTCCCGCCCATTCCACGTGCAATGCGACCAAGCACGTCATATTCAGCCGCCGCCGGTTTGACGTACGCCGAGGGAGACCACAACGGCGATAACACGGGGCGCCTCGATTCTCGAACCCTACAGAAGCCAATTCCATCTGGCGGCGAGCGGCCGGGTCCGGTATTCTTCGCCCGCAATCGTCTGGAGCTTTCGCCCAAGGAGAGGCCCGTGCGCAAGTTGCTAGCGGTAGTCGCCGCCGCCGCACTCGCTGGCGGAGCATGGCAGGCGTCGAAGCATTTCGAACTCGTGGGATTGGACCAGTTGCGTCTGGCTCCCCGAGGAGCAAACTTGTCCACCAGCGACGATGAAGAAGCAACGTCCCCCTTCATGGCAAGCCGCGAGGTGGTACGAATCGCATCGTTCAATCTAACTGCGTTTGATGAGCGGAAAGCCGGTCAGCCTGCGGTTCTTGAGCGGTTAGCGCGGATCATCGCTCAATTCGACGTGGTGGCGGTGCAGGAAGTCCAAGCCCAATACCGCGACGTGGTCGCCGACCTCATCGCGGCGGTCAATTCTGGTGGCCGGAAATTCGACTATGTGCTAAGCCCGC
>CAYWIS010000401.1:0-1015 GCA_964458385.1 uncultured Pirellulaceae bacterium | reverse complement strand
AGCGCCGCTGGAGCAATACGCGTTTCTCTTCGACACTGAGCGGTTGGAGTTGGACCGCAGCGAATTATATGTGGTCAATGACCCACACGATCTTTTGCATCGTGAGCCGCTTGTAGGATGGTTCCGAGTACGCGGTCCCGAGCCCAGCGCGGCTTTCACGTTCACACTTGTGAATATACGGGTAGACCCGTTGTTGGCCGAGCAGGAATTGGATGTGCTAGCCGACGTGTTCATCAAGGTTCGGAACGACGGCCGCGGCGAAGATGACGTGATTTTGCTTGGCGACTTGCAGTCCGACGATCAATGGCTAGGGCGACTGCAGGACCTGCCCAACATAGCCTGGGCGATCTCCGGACTACCGACCAACACCCGTGGCGACGCCCAGTTCGACAATCTGATCTTCGACACCCAAGCGACCAACGAGTTTACCGGCGTTATTGGCGTATTCGACTTTTTGCGTGAATTGAATCTTACGCTCGACCAGGCTTTGGAGATCTCGGATCACCTTCCCGTATGGGCCGAGTTCAGCATCTACGAGGGTGGCCGCCCCACTCGGATAACTACCTTACCGCAACCGGCTGTTGGCCGTTGACCGGTTGTCAATCAAGGCAAAGGTCGTAACGATTCTCGATGTCCTCGACGGCTAGGACGGGCGATACGTAGCCACGCTATTGGGCGTTTCCCAAAGTTGGACTTGCGTAACGGGGAACCCCTGGGATACCGCGTGGTCGTAGATAATCCGTGCAATCGTCTCGGCGGTTGGGTTTTCGTCGATCAAGAAAAGCGGTTCGCCCAAGTCGCGCAGCACAGGCGCCGCGGGATCATCGTGACGGAGGATCATGCGGTGGTCGAGGTTGTCGTCGATCCATCCTGCGATCACTCGTTTGATGTCAGAAAAATCCATCACCATTCCGCGATCGTCCAAATTTTCGGATTCGATCGTGATCACGGCCCGGCCATTGTGGCCATGCAGATAGCGGCACTTCCCATCGTAATTGAGCAAACGATGGCCATA
>CAYWIS010000400.1:0-1958 GCA_964458385.1 uncultured Pirellulaceae bacterium | reverse complement strand
CTAGAAGTTAACCCAGTCGCCGGGCTATGAGGAGAATCATCGTCACGAGAATGAAAGCCTGTTCGCTTTCGGTGTGCGTTCGTAGCATTTGGCCGACCGGCCTGAGCGATTCCACCAGCCGAAGCTCCGTTCGACGATCCAGCGCTTGCGCTGAATCTCAAAACGCCCTCGCGGACGAGTGGCAATCTCAACGTACCAGTTCCACAGCACCCCAGCCCAGCGGGCGGTGGCCCGGTAGGCGGTGTCAGCCCAAGTGACCTTGGGAAACTTCACGCGGCTGCGAAACTGTTCCAAAGCCAGCTTGCCGCCATCGCGATCCTGCACCGAGGCGGGCGTGATGACCAATGCCCAGAGCAAGCCCAGAGTGTCAACTACAACGTGCCGCTTGCGACCGACGAGCTTTTTCCCCGTCGTAGCCGCGCGGCCCGCCTTGCTCGGTCGTTTTCACCGACTGGATGTCGAGGATCTCACTGTTTCGCTCTGAAGGTTGACGGTGATCGGCGTCGTTCAACATCCACGCACCGCGCAGCCACACTTCTAGCGGTCGGTGAAACCGGTCCTACGTTCGTTACTTCACCGCCTGTACGTCTCTCGCGCACGGGATGCGCTCTTCTCCTTCGATTCGCGGGCACTGCAACTTTGCACGCAACAAATCCGCGTTCCCTGCGCCAGGTGGATATATCCCCATCGTGCCAGGCATTGCCGTTTGTTTCGGGCAAGTAGCCGGAAGGATTTCCTCGGAGCCGTGGCCTTTCAATCCGCTTGCCCCCCAAAGGAGAAGGCGATGACCATGCTATTCTAGAACGCAAGTCGAACCACAGGCACCCGTACCGCGATGTGTCTGTTCTTGATGGGCGCCGCTCTGTTTACGGTGTCGCCCTGCCACGCTCAAGGCCCCGCGCCCACCAGGCCCGACCTGGAAATCCAGCAGATATCCGTCGTCGGGACCACCCCACAGGTCAGAATTCGCAACCGAGGCTTTGCGCGATCCGGTGCCACGAGGGTGAAACTGGTCAATATAAAGCCCGACGTCGGAAATGCAGGTGGAAGCCAAGTGATTTCGATTGGGTCACTCGCTCCTGGCCAGTCGATCACCAGCAAATTCACTCGAGTCTTCCGTAGCGGAACGTTGATTGCCCACGTCGATTTTGAAAATCGCGTGGCCGAGAGTGACGAGCGCAACAATCGCGTCACGAAGGTGCTGCGCGACAGGCGGCAGCGGCCCGATCTAAACGTCGCCATCTCCAAAATCGACAAGGACAAGGACTCCGTCCTCGTCTTCGTAACCAACGGCGGCTCGTCCACGTCGCGCACAACCGTCGTGCTACTGTGGGCTTTCGCTGCCGAATCGCGGGAACTTGCCTCGCGGACCTTTACGATCCCGCCAGTCAATGCCGGTGAAGTCAAGCCGGTCAGGGTCACGTTCGGCATGCCCGATGCAACACGGATCGTCATGGCCCGTGTCGATCCGTTCAACCAAATCGCTGAGTTAAACGAGAATAACAACCAGGACGCTAAGACGGCCAACTAGCTCGACAAGCAAGACACGCCACTCGCCGGGCACGTCCGCTAAAGCGTGCGTAGCCCGCTTGGCGCATTGATCGAGCAACGGATTACGGCGGCGCGATGGCTCATCAATCGCCACCGCCTACCGATCAAGGCGTGAAGCCGCCGGCAAGACATGCGTTACGACTTCGCAATCCGTTTGAGCCAGAAGTCGATGCGGGCGAGCAGTTCTGACCGGGTGCCGGAGTACACGTGATCGGCCCCGGCCACTACGTCCACGCGTACCTGGGGATTGGACTGGGCGACCGCTTCCAAATCCTCCGGCATGCGGGCGAAGGCCGCGTGTTGCTGCGTCTCGACACTGCCGAAGGTGAATAGCGTCGGCACCTGTAACTGCGGGGCCAGGGCGACCACATTGTAGCGTTCGTCTGGCCCGTACTTGTCGAGGTAGC
>CAYWIS010000399.1:0-1963 GCA_964458385.1 uncultured Pirellulaceae bacterium | reverse complement strand
TCGCGACGATTACCGCAAGTACCGCGAGCGGGAAAGCCTGGTTCGAAACATCATGAACGACCGGGCGCCGCTTGATCAGCATCGGGCCGAGTTCGATGAGTTTTTCCGCCGGCATGTGTTCGTCAAGATGGCTTCGGCGTCGGGCGTCGGTAAACTGGCCGAACTTCGCCGAGACTTCTTCAAGACACATTTTCACTCGGCCAATCCGCCGCAAGCGGCCCACGATCACTTGGTGCAATTGACGTTTGACACCATGCAGCGAGTCGCCGTCGATGGCCGCTTCCATCCGGCGGTGCGTTACAACGCCATGCTCATTATCGGCGAGTTGAACGAACAAGAATCGACGGGCATCGGGCCGAACCGCCGACCGCCGGTTCCCTTAACCCCCGCCCTTAATTTCATGCTAGCGCAACTGAACGATCCCAAGCAGATCGACGAGGTGCGCATAGCGGCGCTTGTCGGCATCTTACGGCACACGCAAACCAATCGCACGCTGCGTCAGTTGAATGTGGGGCAAACGAATGAAGCGCAGCAGCAGGCAAACGCCCAACGCATCATCTCCGCGATGCTTCAAATTGCGGAGCAGAAGGAGCCGCCTGAAGGACGGTCACTCGAAGGGCATACCTGGATGCGGCGGAGAGCCATCGATGTGCTCACCGCCCTGGGCGCTTCAACGGGGCCCGTCGCTAGCTTGTTAGAACAAATTGTGTCGGACTCCGAGGAGCCCATCTCGCTTCGCTGCGCAGCCGCCGAAGCGATTGGCAAGATGCCCACCAGCGGCGGTCAGCAAAACTTCGACGCGGTCAAGACGGCGGAAGATGCAATTGCGATCGCCATCGAAGTCGGTCAGGCCGAACTCAACTGGTGGGACGCCGAAAAGAAACGAGAAGAAGAAAAGAAACTCCGCCTGCTTGCCGGCGGCGGCAGCATTCCCGGTATGGAGGGTTATCCCAGCTACGGTCCAACGGCGGCGCCCGAGGGTTACCCCAGCGCTCGCAGTCCGTATGGGCCGACCGTTCCGGGAGCGGGACCAGGGTATCCTGGTTCGCCGTATGGGCCGGGTGCAGAACCTCCCAAGAAACCGCTTGATCCTCGGATTGTAAAAACCCAGCGCCGGCTAAAACACACCCTCTACTGCGTGAAGCTCGCTTTGGATGGCGATCCGACATTTACCGTTTCGGGCACGAAAGCCCGTCCCGGCGATGCTTCCCGAACCGCGGCCGAAGGCGGCATGTTGGCCCGCGCCAATGCGCAGCAGAAAACTCGCGTCAAGGAACTCTCAACAGGAGTAGTCAACCTATTCGCCGCGATCGACAAGAGCGAGGTTGAGGTTGAGCCGTTCCTAGAAGGTCTGAAGAAGCAACTAGAACAGCTTCAAAGCATGACCGGAGCCGTAGCGGCCGGAGGACCTCCCGGCGGCGCAGCTCCACCTCCCGGCGCCGGACCAGGTAGCGGCCCTCCTGGCGCCGCTCCGGCTCCGCCTGCCGCCCCTAGTGCGTCCCCCGCCGCCCGCAATGGTGCGCCAAGCGGTGGAGCCGCTCCTGCGGGTAAAGCTGCTCCCGGTGGCGCCGCCGCGCCTCCCGCAGCTCCTCCTGCTGGCGCTTAGCAGCGCGGCTCTTACCGCCGAGCAACACAAGAAGCCTAACGCGTCAGCGAGGACTCTTTGGGTTAACGCCTTCTCGCCGACGCGTTGGGTCAAGTATTCGGGGCAATTCGTTGCGCTAGAACAGTCCGGGGATGACGCGGTGGCTTCTGCGGCTTCCCCCCGGGTGAATCGCAGGTGACGGATTCGGCTGCTAATAGAAGATGTGTCCGCTTGGGCCTTTGGGGGGCTACGAACGTCTGCCCAGGATTCAACCTCACACGCCTATTTCGCCATCAGCACAACCCGCGTTTGTCGCTCAATTCTTCCTTGGGCGTTAGCTAAACGAACGCAGATCGCCAATATTGGCGATCTGCGTGG
>CAYWIS010000398.1:0-1981 GCA_964458385.1 uncultured Pirellulaceae bacterium | reverse complement strand
GTGATTCCGTGTTTGGAAATCGACGAAGCCCGACGAATTGCCGCCCGACTGGGAGAACGGGCGATTCTCGGGGGCGAACGAGGCGGCCTGCGTATCGAGGGGTTCCAACTAGGCAATTCGCCTGCGGAATATACGTCCTCCGTTGTGCGCGACAAAACTTTGGTGTTTACCACGACCAACGGAACGCGGGCGATGCGGCAATGTGTGCAGGCGCGACGCGTGCTAATTGGTGCATTTGTGAATTTTTCGGCCCTATGCGACGCTCTGGCTGGAGAGCCACGCATTCACCTCGTCTGTGCGGGCACCGACCGCGTGATTACACGCGAAGACGTCTTGCTGGCCGGCGCGGTAGTTGACGAACTGTCGCGCCGCCCCAAAACCGATGACTTTGCATCGCGGAATGATCAAGCGGAAATCGCAGCCGATGCTTGGCGAACGGCTGCGCGCGGTCTTGCCACTGGGACATTGCTTTCCGATCTCTTGGGAGCTAGTCGTGGGGGAAGAAATCTGCTTGAGATTGGCCACGAGGCAGATATTGAGATCGCGGCCACAATTGACAAGTTCGATCTCGTTCCCTCGCTCGATCTTGCCGCATGGCGTATTACCAAGTGAAATGTTGCGGCAACTTCACGGGTAAAGAGGGGCGGCGGACGGAACCTATGGTTTGGGGCCGCGCGGTTGTTGTTGCTCCTCCATCTCTTGTATGTAGCGTCGCAACCGTTCGTTCTCGTCCTGGATATCTTTGAACTTGAACATATTCTCGACGCGCTTAACCAACTCAACCTTGTTCACGGGCTTGGAAAGGAAGTCGTCGGTGCGCGCCTCGACGGCTCGCTCGATATCGCCCAGTTCATTGAGCGCCGTGACCATCAGCACCATGATGCGCCGGGTGGCGGGATTACTCTTGATCTTCTTACAAACCTCGAATCCGCTGAGTTTGGGCATCATCACGTCCAGTAGAATCAAGTCCGGCTTGAAGGACTCGACTTTATCGAGCGTGTCTTGCCCGTCGACAGCAAACTCTAGCTCGCAATCAATATTCGCCAGGTAGGCCTCCAGCAGTTCGGCGTTGGCCTGGTTATCGTCGGCGATCAAAATGCGGTAAGGTTGCGACATTCAGCGACCCGCGGCACGAATGAAAAGGAAAATCCTACTCCAGCCAGGATTATACGAGAACTGGCCCGCGCTGTAAGCACCAGCGCCGATTGCGGGACTCAGCCCTCGGTTGTTCAATGGGCTGGTTATTTCGCTCGTTCCTCGGCGAATTCGTGCTTTGCACGGGGGATGCGACGCTCCAAGTTGGTCTTTCCCAAATAGAGATTGTCGGTCGGCTCTGTACGCTGTAACTCGTCGTAGCGTTCCAAAACCGCGCGACAACGGTCCTTGTGAAATGGATGGGTCCTAAAAAACGCAGGTTGCCAAGCAGGCCCCTTGCCGGCGTCGCGGCGATGCATTGCTAGGAACAGCTTCGCCATTTCTCGCGGATCGTATCCGGCCCGAAAAGCCCACGTGGCGCCGTCGTTATCGGCTTCCGCCTCGTCTTCGGGAGAAAAGGGGTTCGTGAAGCCCCGCATCAAAGTTATTCCGGTGGCGAAGAGCTCCTCGGGTGATGCAGCATTGGGGGCGCGGAATGTGGTTTGGGTGAGCTTTGTTCGACGAAGATATGTCAGTTGATGGCCGCGATCCAAGTGCGATAGTTCGTGCCCGATAACTCCTACAAGCGCTGCCTCGTTTTCGGCAAATTCGAGTATTCCGCGAAAAAACACGAGCGTACCGCCGGGAAATGATCGGGCATCCGTCAATGACGAATCGGCTACGTACACTTGAATGCGTCGATAACGCTTGGCATGCGTCATATGTGGGTGGAGTGTTGCGACCAGTTGCTGCAGGTATTCAACATTGCGGCCCCGATCCGTCACGGCGATTCCCTGTCGCTTCAGGCTATGCAGAAATTGCTCCGTACTGGCTTGGCCAAGGCGCC
>CAYWIS010000397.1:0-1996 GCA_964458385.1 uncultured Pirellulaceae bacterium | reverse complement strand
GCGGCTCCTCAACCAAGCGGGCGTCAAGTGATTTCACGCGGCGCAGGGCACAAGGCTGCCTCAACTATCCCCCTGAGCACCGCAGCCGTCCTGCGCCGCCTTTTTGACTTCATTCGGGCTGGGGGCGGGATGAAATGCATCCTTGGGGAGGCTAGAGCTTGACCCAGCTAGTTCGCTACGAGGCGGCGTGCAGAGCCGTAGCGGAAGCCAAATCGGTCGACGAGGTGAAGCACCTCCGGGACCAGTCCGAAGTCATGCGCGCCTACGCGCGGCAGGCGAAGAACCGGCAACTCGAGATCGACGCAGCGGAGATACGGCTGCGCGCCGAACGCCGACTAGGTGAGCTACTGCAAGCCGCCAAGAGCGCAGGGCAGATCAAGGCCGGCCGCCCTGAAAACCCTTCCCGGGAGGAAGGGTTAAAGAACCCTTCCAATGAGGCAGGGTTTTCTCGCGTTACACTGCAAGACGCCGGCATCGACTACAAGCTATCCAGCCGCGCCCAGAAGCTCGCAGACGTTCCCGAGCGCGAGTTTGAGGGGATGATTGCCGACTGGCGCGAACGCGTCGCGCAAGAGAACGAGCGCGTGACGACGAATCTGTTACGCGCCGGTGAGCGAGCCCGAAGGGACGCCGAACTCGAACCGCCGGAATTCCCCGATGGCAAGTACGGCGTCATCTATGCCGACCCACCGTGGCAGTACGAACACTCAAAAACCACGAATCGGGAAATAGAAAATCACTACCCGACCATGACGCTGGAGGCAATCTGCGAGCTTCCGGTGTCAGATCTCGCGGCAGACGATTGCATTCTGTTTCTTTGGGCCACAAGCCCAAAGCTCGCCGAGGCAATGAAGGTTATCGAATCCTGGGGCTTCACGTACCGCACGCAAGCCGTCTGGGTGAAGCCGCAGATCGGCATGGGCTACTACTTCCGGCAGCGCCACGAACTGCTGCTTGTGGCCACCAAGGGCGAGCCGGGAGTGCCGGCGCCAGAGAATCGCCCGCCGTCGGTTATTGAGCACCCGCGAGGCAAGCACAGCGCGAAGCCTCCGCAGGTTTACGAAATCATTGAGGCCATGTATCCGGCCGCACCGAAGATCGAATTGTTCGCGCGCAGCCAACGCGCCGGGTGGGAGCCTTGGGGCAACCAAGCGGCAGCGTAATTCACGACTTCGACGAGTCGTTGCGGCTGTCGCATGAGGCGGCAGACGCGCCGTTCTGGCTGGACGTGTACCGTCAGGCGTTCCCGGGCTTACAGGCCGCCGTGAACGTCCGTGATGACGGCTGGGCGCAGCGTGGCGGTATCGATCGAGTGCTGACGCTCAAGAGCGGCAAGACGCTGAACGTAGACGAGAAGGTGAGGGCGAAGGACTACCCCGACATTTTGCTTGAGAGGTGGTCCGATCGCGCCCGCCGCAAGCCTGGTTGGATGCAAAAGGATCTGGCGTGCGACTTCATTGCATATGCCTTTCTGCCCAGCCAGCGGTGCTACCTGCTTCCGTTCCCGACTCTTCGGCGCGCATGGCTGAAGAACGGCCGCGAATGGATTGAGAAATACCCGCACGTACCAGCGCAAAACAGAACGTATGTCACTGAGTCGATCGCGGTGCCGATCGATGTGCTCATGGCCGCGCTGCAAGACGCAATGGTCGTGTCGTGGGAATGACGGCAACGAGAGGGCGAACTCGCTAAAAAGCGCAGGTGTAGGGGTTAAACGGCAGCGCACCGAATCTTACGGCTGCCGGCCTCATGCGACGGAGATGGCTCCGGCGGATATGGCGCCTCCTTACTCCCAACTCGGTTGGGGGTAAGGGGGCCTTTGCTCAAGAGAATCACCAGCGGATATGGAGTTTCAGAGATGAGTTCTAGCAAAGACTTGGGATGGGCTTGGGAGGATCAGGCAGAGGCGGCGGGACTGTGAACGAATCCCTCCTCGCCAACGCCATCCGCGACTACTGCACGCAACTCCTCGCCATCCGCAAGTCCGGCGACTGGC
>CAYWIS010000396.1:0-2033 GCA_964458385.1 uncultured Pirellulaceae bacterium | reverse complement strand
ATCCGCCGCATCTCGATCGAGCAGTGCGTCGAGCTGGGCACGATGGAAATGGAAGAAACCAAGATCGGCCGGCTGGAGCACAAGATCGAGAAGCTCAAGACGCTGGGCGAACGCAGCCCCGGTGTTGAGTTTCTGGAAACCCGCAAAGAGGTCTACAGCGGCGACTACGGCCTGGCCGTCATCGAGCACGGCCCCTTTGGCGTGATTGGGGCCATCACGCCTGTCACGCACTCGTTGCCCACCATTACCGGCAACGCCGTCAGCATGATTGCCGCGGGCAATACCGTGGTAGTTAATCCGCACCCCAGCGGCAAGCGTGTGGCCGCCGAAGGCGTGCGTCGCTTCAACGAAGCGATCTACCGCGACCTGGGCATCGACAACCTGATTTGCGTCATCGCCGAGCCGACGCTGGAATCGGCCAACACGATCTTCAAGCATCGCGACATCGCCCTGATCTGCGTTACCGGCGGTCCCGCCGTGGCGCGGGCGGCATTGAACAGCGGCAAGCGCGCCGTGGTGGCCGGCCCCGGCAATCCGCCGGTGGTGGTCGACGAAACAGCCGATCTGGACCGCGCGGCCCGGTCGATCATTCGCGGCGCCTCATACGACAACAACTTGCTATGCATCGCCGAAAAAGAAGTCTTCGTGGTCGACAGCGTCTTTGAACAGATGATGAAGGCCATGGAAAGGGCGGGCGCCGTGCGTTTGACCTCCAGCGAGGTGGAGCGTCTTACCAAGGCCGCCATCATCCAAGTGGGCGAAGGCGACAAAAAGCACGACGCTCCATCAAAAGAGTTCCTTGGCCAAGACGCAGCGGTGTTGGCCCGCGCCGCTGGCCGCAACGTGCCCGACGACGTGGAATTGCTCTTTGGCGAGACCGACGAATCCAACCCGTTTGTGCCCGTCGAGCAGATGATGCCGTTCGTCCCGTTTGTCCGGGTGCGGAACGTCGACGAAGCCATTGCCAAAGCCAAAGAGGCCGAGCACGGCTTCCGGCATACCAGCATCATCCACTCAAACGACGTGCGGAACATGACCCGCATGGGCCGCGAGCTGGACACCACGCTGTTCGTGAAGAACGGTCCCTGCATGGCGGCGTTGGGCCTGGGCGGCGAGGGCTACTTGTCGTTCTCCATTGCCGGCCCCACGGGCGAAGGCGTCACCACGCCGTTGACCTTCACCCGCGAGCGCCGCTGCTCGCTCATCGACGACCTGTATGTGCTAGGTAAACGCGAGCCGGTGGTTCCCCTCCCCGAACCCAAAGAAGGCGGCGGTCCCTAGTCCGACAACTGCGACCTCCCTACACCGAATGAAATAGCCAGAGGCCAACGGCCTCGGGAACTCCCCATAACCATCCCCTTCCCCAACCGCCCCAACGATGCAACAAGCGCGGGTTCTTGGTTCGGCCGTATCGACCGTCAAGCATTCTTCGATGGAAGGACGCAAGTTGCTGGTCGTACAGCCCTACCTGGTTGACGGCCAGACGCCCGATGGCCACCCGCTCTTGGCCGTCGACGCCGTTGGCGCCGGTCGGGGCGAGAACGTGATTATTACCAGCGACGGCCGGGCCGCCCGCGAGTACCTCAATACCGAAGCCACTCCGGTGCGGTGGACCATCATTGGGATTTGCGACGAGTGAACTACGACGCCGCCGAGATCGACCGCATCGTGCGCGAGGTGCTAGCGCGCCTTGGCGTTGCGGAGACGCCTGCGCCTCAGCCGCCCGGCCGGCCCAAAAGCAATGGCCAAGCGGCGCCCGGTGCGGCCAGCGCCGCGACCGATCCCGGCCGCTGCGTCGTGACAGAGCGGGTCGTCTCGCTGGCGACGTTGGAAGGCAAATTACAAGGCGCGTCGGTCGTGGCCGTACGACGAGGCGCCGTGATTACTCCGGCCGTTCGCGACGAACTTCGGTCACGCAAGATTCGGCTGGAGTACTACGACGCCGCCCCGTCGAACGCTGCGGCTTCGGCCAACTTGCCGGCCTTAATCGTCGGCGTCGGCGTCGGCGACGTAGCGTGGGAGTTGTCGGCGGC
>CAYWIS010000395.1:0-2063 GCA_964458385.1 uncultured Pirellulaceae bacterium | reverse complement strand
TGGATTACAGCGCCTGGTCCGCCGAAGCCACGCAGATTGCCTGCGATCTGGCCCGTCAGTACGACGCCGAGTTGCACGTGCTCCACGTGATCGAACCGTGGCCGCCAGCCGCCATGGCCGCCTCGACCGAACCTTACCCCACGCAGCGCGCCGAAGAAGTCTTGGCGCAGTTTCCCCTGCCGCCCGCCGGCTCCAAGCCGCCTCGACGTGAAGTTCGCGTTGGCGAAACGTATCAACGGATCGTCGAGTACGCAGAACAGGAGGGAATTGATCTCATTGTGATGGGCACCCACGGCCGGACCGGTGTGTCGCGCTTGCTGATGGGAAGTGTTGCCGAGAATGTGGTCCGACACGCCCCCTGTCCTGTGCTGCTTGCCCGCGCCCAGGCCGCGTCCGAAGAAGCATTGCAGCCGGCAACGGAGCCTCTTTCGTCCTAGCCTTCCGCCACACGTTGCCACTCCGCCACGCGGTGCGCCTCAAGCGGTGCGTGGGCGTTAGTGGCTTTGCCAACGTGGCGTGGCCTTGTGGGTCGCAATCCTTTCGACCGATGCACAGCGGCGGCGTTGCGATTATGCTGAGTTGGCGACGCCCTGCCGGCATGCGCGGGGCGCTGGCTGTGTGCATTTGCAGTTACCTTTCCGGCAACGCCGGAAGTCACAAGACAAGAGGACGATTTTGATGATGTGGCGATGGCAAGTAGTTGTGGCGGTAGGGTGGATTCTGGCCAGTGCGGCGCTCGCGGAGGAAGAGTTCGCGCCGCAGCAAGACATCTTGCCAACGCCGCCGCCCGAGGGAGCCATCGTCTTGTTCGATGGTCAAGGAATCAATCGGTTCCTTAGCATGGCGGGCGAAAAGAGCAACTGGCCCGTGGAGGAGGGCGCCCTGGTTTCGACGAGCGACCGGCGGCGAGCGAACCACGTAGTATCCGAAGTGCACTTTCGGGACGCCGACATCCACGTCGAGTTTCTCTTACCCCCCGAAGGCAGCGGCAATAGCGGAATTTACATCCACGGCAACTACGAGATGCAGATCTTCAACTCGCTGGGCAAGCAGGAG
Organism: uncultured Pirellulaceae bacterium; assembly: GCA_964458385.1. Classification (GTDB taxonomy): domain Bacteria; phylum Planctomycetota; class Planctomycetia; order Pirellulales; family Pirellulaceae; genus JAHWKS01. The sequence continues at coordinate 1,007 of CAYWIS010000395.1, read as the reverse complement.
CTCGACCAGGGCGATATGGGCGCCCTCTACGGCTTCGCCAAGCCCCTAGTAAACGCTACCCGGCCGCCGGGCGAATGGCAGGTGTACGATATCCGCTACCGTGCGCCGCGCCGTAACGAGGAAGGGCAAATTGTTGAGGAAGGCTCCGTTACTGCCTGGCTCAACGGTCAGAAGGTGCAAGAGAACACCCGCTTTGGCGAGCCACGGTCCGCCTATCATCCTTATCGCTATCACACGACGCCCTACCTCCAAGTCATTTGGGAGCAACAAAAGAAGACGTCGGTTGGTCCGGTATTTCTCCAGGATCACGATAGCCCGGTGCGTTTTCGCAACGTTTGGATCAAGCCGCTTGACGACCAAGCGCGCACCTATCAGCCGCCGTCGGAGGCTCCCCAGCCGTAACTCGTCGGTCTTTCGACGTTGCGTTTTGGGCCTATAGCGATCCAGCGCCGCAAACCGCTTGCCCATAAATCTGACAAGATCGATCGGGCAAGGCGGCGCCACGATGACGATCCTCTACGATCTCGTGGGGATCGTCCTGTACGTTGCACTTCGGACAATCGCGTGTTACCTACCAGTGCAACGGGAGAAGCCCCCCTCCCGCGTCCAGCTAGGCCGTTCCTTCGGCAAGCCTCTCGATTGTTGTGGGGCTGGATACTACGTCGCAGTTACCGGACCAGGGAACAGGTCAACACGCGAAACGTACCCCAATGCCAACCGCGGCAAGCGTTTTCTGGCAGCAATGCTTGCCATCTACGCGGCGATTCTCAGTACGTCTTGGTTAGGACTTGGCGCTATTCCTCTTGCTTACACCATGTTCCCCGCACGCTTTAGCGCGGAGCAACGTCCAACTTTTTCTTTACGAAACTCTGCACGGAAGCGCAAAACCGGGTAATATGTCCCCCAAGACAACTCTGCACACAACTCCGAGGACCCGGCGACGATGCTGCGATTGCTTGGAACTCCCAAGGTGCTTTGCGATGGGCTTACGCGGCGCGACTTGCTGC
>CAYWIS010000394.1:0-2097 GCA_964458385.1 uncultured Pirellulaceae bacterium | reverse complement strand
TGGCTGGAAAGGACCGCTCGCACGGTGGCGCCCAAGGCGCTAAAGTTGCCCTCGGCGTCTTCCCAGGGCATGCTGCTGCCGCCGCCTGCTGCGTTACCGGTCCCCTTGGCCGCATCGCGGGGAGGACCGGAAAGCTTACGGGCTTCAGCCTTCTTGACCGTCTGGGTCGTTACCTTACGTTTGGCTTTGCGGTCGAAACCACACTCGATGCACAGCACCGCCTCGGGCGCCATGAAGGCTCCACACCCCGGACAAGCGTTCTCGCCGGTTGCTTTCGGCTTAAGGCCAATCTCATCTAGCAGGTTGGCCAACTCGGGATCGCCGCCCAATCCTCCAGCGTTTGGCGAGGCGGCTGTGGCGGCGACGGCCGCAGCGCCAGCGCCTACGGTCAGCGCCTGCCCGCACTTGGGGCATTTGACCGTCTTCCCCTGCAGTTCCGGCTTCGCGCCGAACTTGGCGCCGCACGCACACACCACGGGAATCACTCCCGCAGCCGCAGCCGCCGCAGGGGCGGCTCCCGCGCCCACGGTCAACGCCTGTCCGCATTTGGGGCACTTCACTTGCTTGCCGGCCAATTCGGCTCCGGCGGCAAAGCGGGCGCCGCAACCGCAGGCGACCACGATCTTGCCATCGGGAGTCGCGGCCGGTGTGCCGGCGGCTGGCGAACGCGGCGCGGCGCCGCCCGCCGGTCGGGCGCCCTGTTGGCCGGGGGCCGGAATTTGCAACGGTTGCTGACACGCCGGGCATTGGATCACTTTGCCGGCAAGTTCGTCCTTGGCGGCAAACGACTTGCCACAGCGACAGGCGACGGGAATCGGCATAAACGCGACGCGGGAAGGAATGGAGACAGGCGCACCCCAGGGGTTTATTGTGTACAGCCGAGAACAAAGCGGCAACCGGCGCGAGCAGCGCTGTCAAAATGGCAGATGCATTCCCGCAAAATACAAAAAGCAAAAAGCAAATAACCCCACCTATCGGACCTCTGCGGGCAGAAAGCAGGAGAAAACCGAACATCTTGGTCCCTCCGCTGGCCCCTTTCCGCTTTCCGTTCTTCTTTGGCCCGCGGCTTGCGTTTTCTTCCGCCGCCGCACTCTCGGTGCGCCATTTTGACAGTATTTCGGGCGCTGCCCGTTATCCTTTGGAAATCTCCCGTAGGGCACGGCCCACTCCCACACCTTAACCCTCGTTTTTCAATCCGGAGGAAAGCTATTTATGGCGACTGCGACCAAAGGCAAGGAGAAGAAGCAAGTCAAGTCGGGCAACGTTCGGCTCCAGCCAATCGGCGACCGCCTGGTCATCAAGCGGGAAGAGTCGGAAGAACGCACCGCCGGCGGCATCGTGTTGCCCGACACCGCCAAGGATAAGCCTGCCCGCGGCAAGGTCATCAGCGTGGGCGATGGCCGGCTGTTGGATAACGGCGAGCGCAGCCCCATGCAGGTTAAGGAAGGCGACCGCGTAATCTTCAGCAGCTACGCTGGCGAGACGTTCAAGATCGGCGACGAAGAATTCCTTCTCATGCGCGAAGACGACGTTCTGGCGGTCATCGAAGAGTAGTTCAAGAGCGAAGGCCAAGGAGCAAACAAGGCCATCCCCCCAGATCGGAGGCAAACAGCCTCTGGAGCGTTGCGGCGACACTCCCCCCTTCGACTCCAGGCCCTTAGACCTCCCCTCCCCATGCCTAGCGTCAATCCCTTGGTGACGGTTTTGACCCCCTTAGTGACGGTTCCGGAGGCTCTGAGCCTCCGGCGAGGACTGTTGGTCTCTGGCGGCGGCCTTTAGGGGGGAGAGCCTTAGGAGGGCGGCCCTAGCCTCTTGGACTTGAACTTCGCGAATCACGCATTGTTCCAAAACATCTTTTACTGCACCTTCAGGAGCAACAACTCACATGGCGAAAATCATTGCATTTGATCAAGAAGCTCGCGAGGCGATTCGTCGCGGCGTGACGAAACTCGCCCGGGCGGTCAAGGTGACCCTCGGCCCTAAGGGTCGCAACGTGATCCTGCAAAAGAGCTTCGGCTCGCCGACCGTGACCAAGGACGGCGTCACCGTGGCCAAAGAGATTGAGCTCGAGGACGTCTATGAGAACATGGGCGCCCA
>CAYWIS010000393.1:0-2129 GCA_964458385.1 uncultured Pirellulaceae bacterium | reverse complement strand
CGCTGCTGGCGGCACCTCCGCCGCTCCCGTATAATCCGGTAACGGAATAGCGGAGCGGCATCAGTTGCTCCGAGGGGGGCCATGAAGCTCAGCAAGACCAACTATCTTCTCCATCGCGAATGCCCGCACAATGCGTGGCTCAAGCTGCACAGGAGGCGGCAAAGGCGAGGTGTGATCTTCTCGAAAACTGCGCATTGGACAGCCGCGCGATGATTAAAATTCGTCGGGTGCTGAAAGGAATCGTGACATCGGCTCCAGTTCCGGCCGTGAGGGAGATGGCACAGTGAGGTGCGGTACCAGACCCTAATGTGCGCAGGGATCGTTACCCGAATGGGCCGAGACGGCGGAAGGCGGCTCGGTCGCCGCCGTAAGCCGCCGAGGCGCGCCGACGATTTCGAAACCGGGTATCGCTGGTAGCGGCACCAAGCTTGGCGATGCGATCACGGGGAAAAAACATATAGGCGTATGTGGCTTTTTGTCGAATTGCTCAGCGCTGCGGGTTAGAGACTTGTGCATAGCTCGGGCCCCGCAAGAGATACTGTCGATGTCATTTCGCCAACGACGCACGCTGCGCTCTTGTTTCGGACGGGGCGCCTACTGGCTCGTCCTGCCGTTGGCAGGCGTTGCCATCTCCGGTGTTTCGTTTGCCCAACCGTCAGCCAAGGAGACCGCCCCACCCGCTGCGGTCGCCGCGGCGCCTGGGCTGGCGCCCGATCCATACAAGCTCAACTTGCTGATCCGCACCACCCTTATCGCCCTCAACCAGGCGAACTTCACAGGCAACTATTCGGTGCTCCGCGATTTGGGCACACCACAATTCCAGGCAACGAACAGCGACGCGCGGCTGGCGGAGATCTTCGCCCCGTTGCGACGGCGCAACGTCGATTTTTCACCGATTTTGTTCTTCGATCCAAAGCTGGTGCGTGAGCCGATGCTGGACGCGAGTGGTGCTGTCCGGGTCACGGGATTCATTCCCACCTCTCCTGAACGCGTTATCTTCGACCTGGGCTTCGCAGCTGTCGCCGGTCAATGGCGCCTATCGGCGATCGTCATCGACCTGCAGCGGCAATCAGCGCAGCCGATCCCTCCGCCCCGCAAGGAAAAGAAACCACAAGGAGCGGGTGCCGCGTCCGAGTCGACCGAAGCCTCGCGCCGGGCAAAATCCCGCTGATCAAGCGATCAAGGCGCTATCTCACTTGCTATGCCCACTTCTGTGTCTTCGTCGCTACACACGCTTGGTTAATTCCACATCGCTTGAGAATTGAAGTTGAAGGGAGCTCAATAAAGTCTGCCTAATTTACGATTACTTGTTGGTAGCCGCGTTCCGACATGCTTCAGAATGCGGAAGCTTTCAGTCAGTCTGTGCAGTTGTAGGGGGGAGCTGTGTCCGAGTTGCGTCGAGGGTTTATTCGTTATTCGGGCTTGCCGCTAGGCTTCGCGTTCCTGTGCATGACGAGCACAGCATTTGCCGGGACATCGGATCGGACTAAGCCGGATAACGCCGATCTTTTCGTGACCGATGCGCCGTTAAACGTCACTGTGAACGAAGACGCCCTGAGAAACAAAATCGATGAGATTAGCAGTGAGGACAATAAGGACCTTACCGAAGAGCAGCGAAGGCAACAGATAGAAGCTGCGGTGAGGAACAATACCGTTGTGCCCGACGGAGAGTGTGCCGACCAGTACAGTACAGCGATTTCAGTATTCACCGGACTTGGTTTGTTTTCAGATGCCGCGGGCCTGACGTGGGAAGCGGTTTCACAGTTCGTTCCCGATCTCATACTTGATCTGGGCTTGACCCAGGGCGCTGCAGAGGCCATCGGCATCGGCATTCAGGGCGCAGGTGTGGCATTCAACACAGTAGGCTTCATTATCGATGAGGTCGCAAGTGCCAAACCCAACTGTAACGCCGAGTTCACCGGCACCGTATCCAGCTGGGCGAACATGACCGCCGGAATGGGGATTTCAGCACATAACGGCGCCATCACGCTCGGCAATCCCGACGCCGTCACGTACGCCGATGGGATTACGCTTGGTGGCGGTTCCTTGTCCGGGGCGGGCAAGGGCAGCGCATTCGGGCTTGCCGATACCGAGCACGTCGATGCAGTAGCCATTGGCAACGGCTCGTT
>CAYWIS010000392.1:0-2226 GCA_964458385.1 uncultured Pirellulaceae bacterium | reverse complement strand
CGCGCTGGCGACAACCGCCCGCAGCAGCGGCGAGAACTTGTGCACCGCCCGGATCACGGCCGCACAAACCGTCAGAAACTGGGCGTTTTCATGCGGGGTGTCGCCCGGGTCCAGCAGGTTGCCCTGCGTGGCGTTGCCCAGCGACCAGTTCAGGTGCTTGCCCGAACCGTTGACGCCTGCGAAGGGCTTCTCGTGCGTCAGGCAGGCCATGCCGTACTTCTCCGCCACGCGACGGAGAGTGATCATCGTTAGTTGCTGATGATCGTTAGCCAGGTTGCTCGTTTCGAACGTGGGCGCGATTTCGTACTGGCCCGGCGCCACTTCGTTGTGGCGGGTCTTGACCGGCACGCCGAGCTTGTAGAGCTCACGTTCAACCTCAAGCATGAACGCCAACACCCGCTCGGGGATGGCGCCAAAGTAGTGATCTTCAAACTCTTGGCCCTTGGGCGGCTTGGCGCCGAACAGCGTACGGCCGGCGTGCAGCAAGTCGGGGCGGGCGAAGTAGAAGTGACGATCAACCAGGAAGTATTCCTGCTCGGGGCCGGCGGTGGACGAGACGAACGCATCGTCGGTGTGGCCAAACAGCCGCAGGATCCGCTGAGCCTGCTTGTTGAGGGCCTGCATTGACCGCAACAGCGGCGTCTTCTTGTCGAGGGCCTCGCCGGTCCACGAGACAAACGCCGTGGGAATGCACAGCGTCGTGCCGTTTGGATTTTCCAGGATGTAGGCCGGGCTGGTCACATCCCAAATGGTGTAGCCGCGAGCTTCGAACGTGGCTCGGATGCCGCCGGTGGGGAAGCTGGAGCCGTCGGGCTCGCCTTGAATGAGCTGAGCGCCGGAGAACTCGGCAATTGCGCCGCCTTCGCCATTGGGAGTAAGGAAGCTATCGTGCTTTTCAGCGGTGGCGCCGGTCAGCGGGAAAAACACGTGGGCGTAATGCGTAGCGCCTTTTTCGATCGCCCAGTCGCGCATTGCCGCCGCCACGATGTCGGCCACGGCCGGGTCAAGCTTTGCGCCGGACTCAATCGTCTTCAACAGCGACTTGTAGATCGGCTTGGGAAGCCGACGTTTCATTTCGGCTTTGTTGAAGACATTCGAGCAGAACAGATCTTGGGTGGGCGTGTCGGCGAAGCTGAGAGGCGGAGAAATCGGCTTGTAGTTCGTAACAGCAGAAATCGCTGCCATCCGGGCCGAAGCGCCGATCAAAGCGCCGCCATTGCGTCCGACCGGAGGTTGTACGCCTCCAACGACACCATTGGTGGAGGTAGCCTGTGCGTAGCTCGTGCTCACTGGGTGGGTTTCCTCAGAAGGATAGGAATTGCATAGAGAAAGGTGTGAAGCCCTTTCCAAGAGCCATCCGCCATAAATGACTCTTCCGCGCCAGCCGGTACCTGACTCGCGTGCCCCACCCTTTAGCAATGGGCGCGCCTGAATTTTTTTTGTCGCAAAAAATGCGACGTTTACCCGTCTTTTTCTTGGGTTTTTGCAAAAAAATAGCAAAAGCTGCTTTTAGCCTATGCTTGGCGATTAAGCAGCGAATGCCTGTGAACCGGGCAGAAAAACACGTGCGCGTACTCCAGGAGAGGGGGTGGCGACATTCGGGGTGATGCCGAGTGCCGCCTGCGGCCTTAAGCCAATCGCGGAGCGAAAGGAGTTTGTTGCCCTGTACGAAAGGCTAGCTCACCTGCAGCATTCGTTCCAATGCCGTGAGCGACCAGCGGGCCGTTTCGTCGTCGACCTCAATCACGTTGACCGGCGTACCCGCGGCGAGATTTTCCAGGCTCCAACAGAGATGCGCCAAGTCGATTCGGTACATCGTGGCGCACATGCAGACGACGGGCGAGAGAAAGTGAATCTCTTGCTCGGGGTGTTCTTTCTTTAGGCGATTGACCAGATGGAGTTCCGTGCCAATGGCCCATTTGCTGCCGGGCGGCGCCGCCTCGACGGTTTTGATGATTTTGCTGGTCGACCCCGAGATGTCGGCCAGGTCGTTGACCTCGCGCATGCATTCCGGGTGGACGAGGATTTTGATATCCGGAATTCGCTTGCGGAAGCCATGTACGTGCTCGGCGCGGAACATCTGGTGGACGCTGCAATGCCCTTTCCAAAGAATGACCCGGCTTTGCTTGAGGGCTTCTTCGGAATTGCCGCCCAGATCGGAATTGTAGGGGTCCCAAACGGGCATTTGATCTTCGGTAATGCCCATCTTTAGGGCCGTGTTGCGGC
>CAYWIS010000391.1:0-2272 GCA_964458385.1 uncultured Pirellulaceae bacterium | reverse complement strand
CTCGACGATGCCGGCGCGCCCACCGGTACCGCCTTCGCCGAAGCCGCCATGGCCGAAGCCTGCCGTGACGTCGGCTTCGAAGTCGCCGCGACCGATGTCATCCGTGCCGCCTACGGCCCCGACGAATTCCTGGCCGCGGTCCAGCACGAAACCTCGGGCAGCGCGTTGCTCGGCCACGATCCCCTGGCCGATGTCGCTATTGTCGGTATCGCCGCCGCCGCGCGCATCGCTACTGAATCTCCCACCAACCTCAAGCCGACCAAGGCCCACCTCGAATTGCGCGTTGTCCACAGCGTCGAATTTGTCGAAGGCGCCAAACAAGCCATTGAAGACGCCTGTGGTAAACTCGCGCCCCAGATGATCAACGCGGCCGCCCTCTCCGTCGTCGGACCTGAAACCACCGACGGTTTCGCGCTCACTATCCAATTCCCCGGCTCTCGTGCGAACCTCGAAACCCTGATCGCCACCCTCAACCAACTCGGCGCGGACCATATTCACGAAGTCTTCTTCTCCGAAGATGTCGCGCGCCTTTACTTCTACTACCCCCGTGGACTTCATGAACTCATCCGCCCCCTTACCGATCGCGCCTTCCCCCAATTCCGTCTCGAACAAATCCAGACCTACGGCCGCCGCAGCCTCATCCGCCTCCACCCCTCAGGCTCCTAAAATTGGCCAAACCGCCCTCGCGTAGTGGAAGCGGTTTCACGCCGCTTTCCGTGGCGATAGCGCGGTGCAGTGCCGTAGTCGCGACTGGAATGTAGCCTAGGGTGGAGCGAAGCGGAACCCTAGGTCCACTGGATGGCAAAAACCGCCCTGAAGGGCGGCGGATGATTCCGCTGCACGCGTGCTGCCTGCCGTCGCACCCCTCAGATTCATAAACTAAGTGCACGCTTTGTCGAGCAGGGTCCCGTGATAGCCCTTTTCCGTCGGAGCCGTCCATCGCGCGACCGTCGGCCATGCTCGTGCAGGGCTGTCCAGGACGCCCAAAGCGCCGAGCGAAGCGAGGGTATCCTTGACTGCCCAAGCGGGTATGGCAAAGTTTAGCGCGGATTGATGTGTGACAGAGGAAAAGGGCGGCCCTTGTTCTGTTGGTGGGTTTGGAGCAAGAAAGAGGACATCGTAACGGTCCAACGGTTAAGCTGAGTTTTGCGAAGAACAAAGCCACAACCGAAAGGAGCCATTGACGATGCCCTACGTTCATCTTACCCCATTTTGCCGGGGCCAAATCCAGGGCATGCATCAGGAAGGCAAAAGTATGACCGCTATCGCGGCTGCGCTGGGAAAGCATCGAACGACCATTTCGCGTGAACTTGCTCGAAATGGGACGGCTCGTGGGTACGATGCCGCCAAGGCTCAAAAATGCTACGCGCAGCGCCGTAAAGATTGTCGCCCCAGCAAAAAGCTGGATCATCAGCCTTTGCGCGCATATATCTTCCAGAATTTGCCCTCGGGATATACGCCCGAACAATTGGCAGGCCGTTTGGCACACGAGTACCCCGACGATTCACGCATGCGCATAAGTCACGAAACGATTTACAAGGCTCTGTATACCGATGAACGCATGCACTGTCTCATCCAACACTTGGCCCAAGCCAGGCCCAAACGACGCAAACGCGGCCAAGGCAAATCCCGGCGCGGGCCCTCTATTCCAAACCGCGTAGGCATTGAAAAGCGCCCCGCGATTGTAGACACGCGTTCGCGAATCGGGGATTGGGAAGGCGACACGGTCGTGGGCTCTCATCACCAAGGTTTCATCGCCACACTCGTCGAACGACATACGCTGCTCCTACGTGCTCGTAAGACGACCACCAAGCAAGCCGAAGAGGTCGCTCAGGCCATAATCGAAGAGCTGCAGGACATACCGTCTTCATGCCTTAAGACCATTACGTTCGACAATGGCACCGAATTCGCACAGCACGAAGCGATCGCGGAGGCCCTTCCAATCGATGTCTACTTTGCCGACCCATACGCCTCTTATCAGCGAGGCACGAATGAAAACACCAACGGACTGCTAAGACGATATTTTCCCAAAGGCACCGACCTCAGAACCGTTACCCAGGAGCAACTCGATGTTGTCGTAGAGGAGATAAATAACCGACCAAGAAAAAAACTCGGCTACCGTACACCCAACGAAGTCTTTCAAGCACACCTTCAAGCTTCACGGCGGCTTGTGTCAAGAAGTTTCTGTAAAAGCGTCTTGGTGATGTCGAAGTTGGTTGCTGCTTGTTAGGTTGCCTTTTTGTTTTCATCCCCTCCTCCGGAGGAGGGGATG
>CAYWIS010000390.1:0-2311 GCA_964458385.1 uncultured Pirellulaceae bacterium | reverse complement strand
ACCCGTTGGGCGCGGATGCGCTCCTAAGGGCGCATCGGCGATTTGCTGTGCCTTGCGGAATAAAACTTCGTTTGCTTGCGGAATGAACTGCCGCAAATCCAACTCTCTTACCCCCATCCTCAGCGAACAATTGTAATTTTTTGGAGCCAACCATGTTGCGAAGCAGGTTCTTTCTATCCAAGATTTCTCTCTGCGGTCTGACCGCCTTGATGATGTACGGTCTGGCCACCTTCTGCGTGAACGCCGTGGTTGCTCCGTCGGTCGCCGTAGCCCAAGACGCCGACGTAGCCGACGACGCCGCGCCGGCCCAAGAAGGTTCCTCCAGCACGAACCGTCAAAGCTACCTGGGCTGGATGTTCAACGCCTTGGGTATTCGCTATACGATCGCCTTTTTGGCGCTTTCGTTTACCGGTGTAGCCCTGTTCGTCATGAACATTCTCACCGCCCGGCGCGAGGCGATTTGCCCCAGCCATCTGGAAGAAGCGTTCGCCGCCCACCTGGACGCTAAGCAGTACCAAGAGGCGTTTGAGCTGGCCAAGACCGACGAATCGTTCCTGGGCAACGTGCTGGCGGCCGGCATGGCCAAGCTCTCACAAGGCTACGACCACGCTATCGAGGCCATGCAGGAGGTGGGCGAAGAAGAGAATATGAAGCTGGAGCATCGCCTCAGCTACTTGGCGTTGATCGGTTCGATCGCTCCCATGGTCGGCCTTCTGGGTACGGTCGACGGGATGATCGGATCGTTCTCGGTGATTGCGAATAGCGCCACCCAGCCCAAGCCGTCGGAACTTGCCGCGGGTATTGCAACGGCCTTGTTCACCACGTTGGTGGGGCTGGTAATCGCGATTCCCGCCATTACGGCTTACAACATTCTCAAGAACCGGGTGTCGCGGCTGGTGTTGGAAGTGGGCATTGTCAGCGAAGACCTGCTCAGCCGCTTCCAGGCGTTCACCGGCCAAGGGAAGTAACTTGCATTTGCGGCGCGTGGTCTTGCTTGGCGCCGCTTACGATAACTACGCACGCCATCGCCCAGACTGCGTAACGCTTGGGCGTGATTGGCCTTCACTAGCTCAAGACGTCGAACCGACGCACAAATATGCGAGTAGCGAAACGACAAAGCAGCGAGATCATGGAAGGCGATATTACGCCCATGATCGACATGGCGTTCCAGTTGATCGCCTTTTTCACGGTGCTCATTAATTTCACGGAGGCCGACCAGAACGCGAAGATTCAGCTTCCCGAAAGCGAATTGGCCAAGCCGCCAGACGGCCCCCTGGAGTACCCCATCACCTTGCATCTAACCAAAGAGGGAAGGGTGATCATCGGTGGCGAAGAAGTGTACATGGAAGGCTTACGTCCCTATTTGGTCAAAGAAGCAGACGTGCTGTCATTTCAGGGCCGGCCGCAATCCGAAGCGACGATCATCATTCGCGGTCATAAAGACGCCAAAACCGGAGACGTGCAAGAGCTGATCAAGATCTGTCAGCAAAACCACTTTGAGAAGTTCGCGCTGCGGGCCCAGGAAAAAGTGGACTAACGGGCGGCGTTCCTGCGCCCCTTGCAATAGGTGGGGCGCTACCGAGTATGCGCCGCCCACCGTCTTCCTTCCCCAGTTAATCGCCTTCGCAGCCTTGGGCCATCGCCCCTGCTCACGACCGTTCGCCCCTTACTAGGGAAGCCTCGTCCGCCATGAAAGTTCGGCACCAGCGTCCCAAACAAGAAATTAAACTGGAAATGACGTCGATGATCGACGTCGTGTTTCAGTTGCTCACCTTCTTCATCATGACGTTTAAGATCGTCTCGCAAGAAGGCGACTTCAACATCAAGATGCCCCTTGCAGCGCCCAGTCAGGGCGCCATTGATGAACAACTAATTCCGCCGATCAAAGTGCGGCTCCAAGCGGGCAGTGGCGGCGAGCTGGTGGCTATCGCCATGAACCAGCGTGCCGTAAGCAACATGCAACAGTTGCACGAAGAAATCATTAGCCTGGTTGGATCCGATAGCCCCGGCGGCGCCGAAGGCGCCGAAGTAGAGTTCGATTGCGACTATAACCTCCGTTACGAGCATGTGATCGAGGCCATCACGGCCGTGTCCGGGTATCGGGATCGCGCTACGGGTGAGGTCGTCAAATTGATCGAAAAAGTGAAGTTCGCCCCGCCGCGATCCCCGCCCAGTTAATCGCCGGTTTTGGTTTGGCGGCTCAGTAAAACTTTCAGCCCGGGCGCTGCAGCGCACCGGGCGTTTTTTGTGGGCAATCTCGGCGTATTCAAGGCACGTCGCATTGAACCGCTTGACGCTTGGCCGCGCTAGA
>CAYWIS010000389.1:0-2314 GCA_964458385.1 uncultured Pirellulaceae bacterium | reverse complement strand
CCGATAAGGAGGATCACGGCCATCACGCCCAGCCCCAAACCTAGTCCGATCCAGATATTGGGGTTGGCCGGGTCGGTCTCCACCCAACCGCCGCGCGTTGAGGCGCCTGAAGACTTGGGCGTTACGTCGATTTTGGGCGACGGCTTGGTTTGCAGAAGAAGAGGAATCGTGATTCGTTCACCGCACCCCGGGCAGCGGACATGGCGTCCTGCGTGCTCCTGCTGTGCGGTGAGGCTCATTTTGCATGACGGACAATTAAACTTGATCATGGGAAGAAAGAGTGCCCCAACTCGGTTCGCCGCATCGCATGGTTCGCTGGTGGTTCGCCAAACTCTGTTGAAATTATTCACAAACGGCGACACATTCTGCAAGTTAACGATGGGGCCTTTCTCCCAAGGAATTTACGGTTTCCTGCGCTTTGCGACAGCGCGGAATTCCCCGCGTTGGCGCCGCTCTCTCGGCCCACGCAAAGGTGAAAGATGCAAGTCGCATCTCCTCTTGCCCCCGGAATGCTGTGTCTCGATATAGCTTCCAGGAGCAAGGGCGAAGATTGCATTCTTCGTAGCGGAGTTCTTTGCGCGCCAAGGAACGACCTGGTAGCGGGCGAGCGTGTTACTGCGTCAGGAGAGCGACCACGCGCTCCCATCCCAGCGACTGCGCCAACTCGCGCGCCGTGCGGCCGTCAGCAGTGCGGACGTTGGGATCGGAGCCCGCCTCCAGAAGCACTTGCACCGTGGGAGCACTGCCGGCGAGCGCCTCTTGATGTAGAAGCGTCCAGCCGCGGTCATCGGTGGCGGAGAGTAACGAAGGATCTTGCTCTAATTGCTCTTTGAGCGACGCCGCCATGGACTGGCTCATGGGATGTTCGTCGGGATCTTTCGCCTCGCGGCCGAACCAGTGCTTAAGCAGGCCGCGCCCGCTGTGGGGTTCGGGCGCCAAGCGGATCTTGGCCGGATCGCCAAAGTTGAGGCCCCAGGCGTCATCATGCGCACGCCGCTCTTGGCCGTCCATTCGAGAACGGATCAGGTTCACCGTGTGCGCTCCGAACACTTCGCCGCTGATGACATACATCCAGTCGCTAATCTCTTGGAGAGGGATGCGGACTATGTCGCCTTCGTGCACCGAGGTCAGCCAATTCGGTTCGTTTAGCAGCACCCCGGTAATGTCGCGTCCGTCGAAGTCCACGTCCGATATCCACATGTGCTCGACGTTGGGGTTCTCGCCCTCGCTGACCTCCTCTGGATCATCGGTGAAGGGCGCCTTGACGCACGCCAGGTCCAAGGCCGGGATGATTCGCCGCCGTTCCCAGGCGACTTCCCGCCAAAAATAGCGAAACGTGGCGCGGGCGTTTTCATACGCACGCTGCATTTCGGGATCGCTGTTGTCAAAGAGGAACACGCGCGACGACTCACTCATGGCGAACGACCTTGTAAAGAGGGGGCGGAACGCAACTGAGAAGAGATGCATTTGAGATGGGGGCAAGTAGCGTCGCTCTCGCGACGTGGCGCCTTTCGCCTATCGGGGTGGATTCTAGCATCCCGCTACGCCTGCTTCTAGCGCAAGCCGATATTTAGCAATGCAGGGTGTAGTCAGTGTGTTCCTACTACGGCCGCGCCCATTTCTCAGCGCGATCGATAATTCTTTGGTTGTCGGATGATGTCGTACTTACGTGCGACAACAAGCAAGACGAGTTGCCCGGGACGCCGCTGACGCCCATCTGTAGGGGACGAGCCAGCGACCTCATTGCCACAAGTAGGGCGGAATTGTCAAAGGGGACGACTTGTCGGTCGAAAAGCGTCGCCAGTGAAGCGTCCCTTACCGTCAGCTGCGGTAAATCACGAACGCGTTACAGGTTGGTGTGGATTGAGTGGAACGACGCTATCCACCGTTAGCGAGCTCTGATGATGCGCCATCGATGGCTAGACGTAGACCAAGGGTGAGCTTAGTCGTGAGATGGCCGCTGGGGTGGGCGTCGTGGCGCTGGGGCGCCAGCGACGCGTTGTTCTACGCCAACGTGTGGAGTTGGACTTATGCGTGCGCCAGTTCAGGTTCGAGGGTTTCGTCGGCGTCGGGCTCCTCATCATCTTCTTGCTTCTTAGGACCGTACCACCACTCGGCGAAGCGCTGGAAGATGACGTAGAACACCGGCACAAAGAACACCGCGAGCACCGTTGAAGCCAACATGCCGCCGAATACCGCCGTACCCAGCGCCCGTTGGCCGGCGGCGCCGGCGCCTTCGGCCACCACCAGCGGGACGATGCCCAAGATGAACGCGAACGACGTCATCAAGATCGGCCGGAATCGCAGCCGAGCC
>CAYWIS010000388.1:0-2338 GCA_964458385.1 uncultured Pirellulaceae bacterium | reverse complement strand
ATTCGCGCGCCATTCGCACTACAAGAGAAGGAGGCGATTCGGCCCGATTGTGCGGATTGCGGCCGAAGTCGATGCAAGTCAAGTATGAATTTGCATCGCTTATCCAACAGATTATCCCCCAAACGAATGTGAGAGGCGCCTTACCGGCCAAAGCGCCCAGGCGCTGCCCCTACGTCTTGGGCCACGCCTGGCAATCGCAGACTGCAACGGAACGCGCGGCTACAACCAAGCCGCAATTAGTGCAACCTGCTGGCGCTCTTGCCCCAGCGACCGAACCACCCCGCCAAAAGAGCGCGCTGCTCAAGCGACAAAAGGCAGGCCGAGGCGGGATTAACCTTTGAAGTTTGTGATTTTCGCCCCAACGTAAACAATACGCCCCTGCCCTACGACTTGCACCTCGTTAGGGCGGACCAAGTTTTCGGAACCCCGCCAGGGCTGCGGCCCAGGGGCGTCTCCAACACTTGGTAAGTATCGGCCCTTGCCTCGTAACCGACAAGGGCCCCTTGGCATGCACTGCGAAGAGACAAGCGTCCTTTCGCAGTGCAAAGAAACTCGACACGGTCCTGCTCCTGGGCCAACTTCCGGCAAGACGCAGGCTGTTAGGGAAGCTGGACCGACTCGCCGCCGTCGCGACTGGCGAAGGACAGGTAGACGTTCATGGCGACGGTTTGCGAGAGGAACGTTACCGAACCGTCCACCCGCAGCACCATAGCGCCGCCGGGATGATGGCTCATAAAGCTCACATCGTTGAAGTTGCTAGCGCCATTGTACGGGGTGGAGTTGATCGGGTAGACCACGTTCTTCGCGGTTCCCATGGCGTTGCCGTCCCAACCGCGCGTCCACGGGCGGAAGCAGTTCGCATCTTTACGCGAGATTTCGCCCACCGCCAAGGTATTCGACGTGCCATCGGTCACGTCGGCAAAGCGTATTTTGGTGTTCGGCCCCAGCACACCATGCAGCGAGATGGCGCCGTGCGTCGACCCAGCCTTGGTATTGTAGGCGATACTGGTGGTGGGGTTCGTTCCTCGCGGCCCCATGTTGCCGTAGTAATGGTTCGTCTTACCGGTAGGTCCAAGCATCGAATCCACAACAACGCCGCTTGGACATTGATAGCCCGAGACAAGCGTGGGAACCAACGTCGTGTTAGGCGCCGCGTCAAAATTGGCGGTGAAACTGAACTGCTCGTATAGGCTCGCCTGCTCGATGAACGGCAAGATGTACACAAGCCAACCTAAATTCGCCGTGTAGGGGTAAGGCTGCGTAGGTCCGGTCGGAGCGTTGGTGGCTGGCCCAGTACCACCCGGAGGCAACACCTTATGAGTGTCATGATGATTGTGTAACGCGAGCCCGAGTTGTTTCAAATTATTACTACATTCTGACCGCCGCGCCGCCTCGCGGGCAGCCTGCACCGCCGGCAACAAGAGCGCCACCAAAATCCCAATAATCGCGATAACGACCAGCAGTTCCACAAGCGTGAAACCACGTCTTCGCCACGATCGAATGACCATGCAATTTCTCCCGTATGTAGGCCGCGAACCCGGCCTAGAAAAAGACATAAAAAGAAGAGGCAACAAAGTATATAAAGCTTATCGACCTAGCAGTTATGGCCTCGAAGCTTTTCGCCGAGGCGGACAAGCCGCTTGTGAGTACGTAACGATTAGATTTTGCATTTGCACTTTATAACCCCGGGTATCACCTCGTCAAACGAGCAAGTCCGACGGCGCGAGGAAAGATTCACCCCGCAACGCAGGGGCTAGCGAATGAAAGCAGACAAGGCAGTTGCGGGTTTCGCAGCGAAAACGTCGTTTTACAATTCCTTGACCAAGAAAGCAAAGAAAAACCACGAAAAACGCGTAAACGTCGCTTAGCATACCCGGGGTGGGGCAACGCAATCGGAAGCAACGAGTTGTCGAGCAATTTCCAGATTGTCCTCCCGGCCTTCAAAACTCACAAAAGCCCGAAAATTTCCGCCACATGGGTTTTCAAAGGCAATTCGGCGGTTGAACGAATCTGGAAGCTTGCGGGGCTCCGCCGTATCCCATCCTTGGCCACTGACTTGCGTTTTCCTCTCCGCCACTTGGCAATCGCTATCACCCAGGTTGTTTAGAAACAAACTGGCAGCGAATTTCATCTTCCCCGAAGAAGGCGCCCTGAGTTGCGTGTGCAGGATGATGGTTACGGTGCACACGATTCTTTGCAAGCCATACGGGCGGCATACCAAGGCCCAATTAATCGCCTATGGCTACTCGCGTTGTGCGTCGTCCCGCCTTTTGTTCTGCCATTCTGAGAGCGTGAAGAACTGATCAACCGTTCGGGCAAGGGAATCGATTAAAAGAAG
>CAYWIS010000387.1:0-2340 GCA_964458385.1 uncultured Pirellulaceae bacterium | reverse complement strand
ATAGATCAACTGCCCGTCGGCGTCGATCATGCCATACACCCCAGGCGACGCCGGCGCTTCGGAGCGAATGAGTTTGCGCCGACTTTTGCCGTCTCGCGGCAGCGTCCAGGATGCTAACCGCCGGCGCGTCGAATAATACGCAGACGGTCCAAACTCGGTAAAAACCCCGCATTCCTCCGTACCAAACACGATCGCCCTCCGTGGAGCCGTCAAATGGGGCGCTTGAAGAAAAATGGATCGCACGCTTTGCGCAATCTAACAAACTTGCCAACTCCCGACGATGGGAGAAGGTTTGCCGCTCCACGGCATCCGGAGGCTGACTATGGGGGAAGTAGGGAGCGCCCCTTTTCCACGCTGAATTGATGTTGACGCCGTCGGCAAGCAACGGTACCGTCTCGCGGCTATGGATTATCGCACGCGTGCCGTTTGCCTTTGTGCACTACTTGCCGTCATGCCGTTGATGGCAGAGGAGCCTGCGCCCGATTCGGGCGCTGGGGTGCTGGTGCTGCGCAACGGCCATGTCGTGCAGGGGCACATCACCCGCCTGGGCGATCGTTACGTGGTTACGCTGGGCGAAACCGGCGAAGTGCGTTTTTCGGTGGGCGACGTCGAATTCCAGTGCGCGACGCTGGAAGAAGCCTACTTCCGCAAACGTGATATTTTAGACGTCACGAGCGTGCGGCAACGGCTGGATTTAGCCGAATGGTGTTTGCGTCACGACCTGCCTCATCGCGCCGCCGATCAATTGCTTGCGGCGATGGCCATGAACCCGTTCGATTCCCGCGCGCGGGCGATACGGCGGCGCATGCTCCACATGGCCGAGGCGCGGCAGATCGCGGCGCAACCGAATCCGACGACGGAATCAACCGTCGATTGGGAGGCGATTGAGAAGGTGCTGGAAACCACTCCGCCCGAGGCGGTGGAAACGTTCACCACCAGTATTCAAGTGCTCTTACTCAATCGCTGTGGCACCAATGCCTGCCATGGCAATCAGGCCAACTCGCGGTTTCATCTCTTGCGGCCGATGCGCGATCGGTCCATTCCGCGCCGCTTGACGCAACGTAATTTGTACGCGACGTTGCAGATGATTGACGCCAGTAACCCGGACCAAAGCCCTCTCTTAACAGTTCCACTGGGACCGCACGGCGGGGAAAAAGTTAGCCTGTTCGCAGGTCGCAACGAACGACAATGGGAGCAGCTTCGCGATTGGGTCCATCTGGCGGTGCGCACGCCTGCGCCGCAGGATCCTGAAACGGAGGGAGTGGGCCCTGATAGTCTGGGACGGGATCGGCAAGCCTCGGCGCCGCGCGCTACGGATCGCCCTTCGTCCACAATGGCCGCCCACGGAGAGATTCACCGCAGCGTCTTTGCTCGCGGTCGGTCGCCCAAAGATGCGAGTGACTATACGCCGCGTGATCCGTTCGACCCTGACATCTTTAATCGCCGCTACTTCCCTGAGAAGTCAACGCCGGCGACGTCGAATGCGCCCGAGGCCGCCGCCTCTAAGAATTGACGGTTGCTTTCTAGGAGCTTTGGCAATGCTCGCAACTCTTGAGGGGTGAACCAGTGGATCGACTCGACCTCGCGCGGGTGCGGCGCCATTTCGTGTTCCGACTCGAGCGACACAAGCCACCACGAGAGATCGACATCCCACGACGTTACGGCCCGCCATAGAAAACGTAGCGGGCGAACGGTGGCATTCAACTCTTCTTGAAACTCGCGACGTAACGCGTCCTCTTCGGTCTCGCCCGCATCGACGGCCCCGCCGGGAAAGCAGTATGCGCCGGGCGCTTCGACATACTGCGACCGGCGAATCACCAAGAGTCGTCCGTCGCGCACGGCAACGCCGACGACGCCGCGTCGCCGCCCTCGTACTTCACCCCGTTCGCCCTGCATAATGGTATTTCTCACGGTCTGTTTGTTGATTGCATTTCCCGCTGTCTCTCATACCGACTAGTAATATTCCAGCGAAGTATGAGTGGGCGTTACGACGATTCGAGTTGCGGTCGTACTCGCCTTTCTTCGGGAAGTGCTTTTTAGGAATCTTAACTCGCTGGCGAAAGGGGCGTGGATGTCACGATGGCGCCGGACGGCGTTGGTCGGCGGCGCGGCGGCCCCTATAATGGAACGCATGCCAATTGGGGAACAATTCGATTTTGCGCCGCTGTTGCAGCGGTTCAACCTCTCGGCTTTCCGTCGCGGCCAGCAGGAGGTCATCGCGGCGGTGCTGGCGGGGCATGATTGCCTTTGCATTATGCCGACGGGGGGCGGCAAAAGCCTCTGCTATCAGCTGCCGGCGATTGCCCGCGAGGGGGTAACGCTCGTCGTCTCGCCGCTGAT
>CAYWIS010000386.1:0-2348 GCA_964458385.1 uncultured Pirellulaceae bacterium | reverse complement strand
CGACAACATGCAGCTTGCGCTGGATCATCAGCTTGGCGACCCGGCCGGCGACATAACCGCCCATGCGGTCGTTGATACGGCGGCCGGCGAGGATCATCTCCGGGTGGTAGCCGACCTGCTGCGCCTTGTGAGTGAGGTAATACGGGTCAACGCCGATACAGTGGCCGCCGACCAGGCCGGGCCGGAAGCTCAGGAAATTCCACTTGGTGCCGGCGGCCTCGAGCACCTCGTCGGTCGGGATGCCCATGCGGTTGAACAGCAGCGCCAGCTCGTTGACCAGGGCGATGTTGACGTCACGCTGGGTGTTCTCGATGACCTTGGCAGCCTCGGCGACACGGATGCTGGAGGCTTTGTGAGTGCCGGCCTCGATGATGCGGCCGTAGAGCGCATCGACAAAATCCGCCGCTT
This sequence comes from uncultured Pirellulaceae bacterium, assembly GCA_964458385.1. Classification (GTDB taxonomy): domain Bacteria; phylum Planctomycetota; class Planctomycetia; order Pirellulales; family Pirellulaceae; genus JAHWKS01. The sequence continues at coordinate 1,940 of CAYWIS010000386.1, read as the reverse complement.
CAGGCGTGGAGCCGGAAGTCACCTTGACGATATTGGTGACGCGGTGCTCCTTGTCGCCCGGGTTAATGCGCTCGGGGCTATAACCGGCGAAAAAGTCTTGATTGAAGACCAGCCCAGACACGCGCTCCAAGATCGGCACGCATACTTCCTCAGTGGCGCCGGGATAGACGGTAGATTCGTAGATGACGACGTCATTGGGCTTGAGCACCTTACCGACCGTCTCGCTTGCCTTTTCCAGGGGCGTGAGGTCGGGGCGCTTGGCCTCGTCGATAGGGGTCGGCACTGTCACGATATACACGTTGCACTGCCGCAGCGCATCGATTTCGGACTCATAGCTCAGGTGCGTTGCCTGGCCCAATTCTTCCGGTTCGACCTCGAGCGTGCTGTCTCGTCCTGCCTTCAGTTCAGCGATGCGGTCGGGCTTGATATCGAACCCGACGGTCGGGAACTGCTTACCGAACTCGACTGCCAGCGGCAGGCCAACGTAACCGAGCCCGATGACCCCGATCCGCACCTTGTCGACGTCGAACATATGAACTTGAATCTCCGGTTATTACTTGATTCTTCTACAAGCCTTTCCTGGCGCTTCTTCTGTAGGAGCGGCGTCCTCGCCGCGAAAGACACCCTCACCCCCGCCCCTCTCCCGCAAGCAGGAGAGGGAAGAGAAAGGCATCGCGGCGGGGGCGCCGCTCCTACAATGCCGCGCTAATCTACCAGCGCTGCTCGAATTAAAACGGGATGTCGTCGTCGAAATCTTCCATGCCCTGGGACGGCTGCATCGGTTCGTAATCGTCCTGTTCCTGCCGCTGGCTACGAGCCGGCGCGCTGCCACCGCCGCTGCCGCGGCTGTCGAGCATCTGCATTTCACTGGCTATGATTTCGGTGGTGTAGCGGTCCTGGCCGTCCTTGCCCTGCCACTTGCGGGTGCGCAGGCTGCCCTCGACGTAAATTTTCGAGCCCTTGCGCAGATACTCACCGGCGATTTCCGCCAACCGGTTGAAGAACACCACATTGTGCCACTCGGTGCGCTCCTGGGTTTCGCCGGTCTGCCGGTCCTTCCAGGACTCGCTGGTTGCCAGCGTGACGTTGGCAACGGCGCCGCCGGAAGGCATGTAGCGGACTTCCGGGTCCCGGCCGAGGTTGCCGATGAGGATGACTTTGTTCACGCCCCTTGCCATGGTTCGCCTCCTTGGTAGTCGTTATACGGCGACTCGCGGGGCCGCCGCCTTCGGCGCCACTCTAACGAGTCCCGGTTTCAAACACCACAGCGCGGAAGCAACTGGCAGGAAGATGGGAGCCGTACGCGGGGAAACCAACGGTAAGCCGCAGGGGAAGTATTAAATAAAGTCTTACCGACTTAGAGCCTGTTGCGGTAGGCAGGCAGGCCTTCGGTTCGGCGGCTGGAACCGCCGGCACTGCCTTCCTACCTCGTCATTGCGAGGAGGCAAAGCCGACGACGCAACCTCGGGATACACGGCAGCAACGGCTGGCACGTTGCCATTGCGAGATTGCTTCGCTGACGCTCGCAATGACGACAGGGGCGAGACTTAGGCACTCCGTCGTCCCGAGATCGCCACGGCCGCTGCGCGGCCTCGCGATGACGGGGAAAGAGTATCCGCTCGTCATTGCGAGAAGGTGAAGCCGACGAAGCAATCTCGGGCAACGAAGTAACATTGGTCAACACCCTGCCGTCTCGAGATTGCCTCGCTGGTGCTCGCAATGACAGCAGAAAGGCCTGCCCCGGGCACGCTGTGCCCTATGCGGTCATGGCGCCTCTGCCGACATTGCCCGGCTGGGCCGTACTGGATGGAGCATCCGCCACGATTCTGGCCTCAGCGCTTGAGAGGCGGCTGATTAGCCCTCTCGCTTCCAGCTCCAGGATTATCCGCTCCGCCGCCTCATCCGGGCTGCACTCGGTGGTATCGATCCGCAGCTCCGGA
>CAYWIS010000385.1:0-2353 GCA_964458385.1 uncultured Pirellulaceae bacterium | reverse complement strand
GTTTCGAAAGTTTCGATTTCCTCGCCTGCGTCGAGATTCATGGCGCCTGGCGTAAGATCGGTGGCGAGGAAGATGTGCAGCTGCTCGTTCAGGATGCCTGGCGACATATACATCTGAAACAACGGCTCGAGACGTCCAGCGCGGTAGCCCGTTTCCTCCTCCAGCTCTCTGCGGGCCGTCTCCAGCGGCGATTCGCCAGCTTCCATCGTGCCTGCGGGGATTTCCAGCAGCGTCTTTCCGACCGCAATCCGGTGGTTTCGCACCAGGCACACCCGCCCGTCGGCGGTGATCGGCACGATGCCCACCGCCCCGACATGCTGAACCGATTCACGCGCGTGCTCCGCGCCGTTTGAATCTCGGTAGGTCCGCCGCACCAGCCGGAACCGTCGCGTTTCGAAGAGGGTTTGTTCTTCCAACGGTTGCTCCGTGTGTGACGTGCGAAAAACAGGGGGAAAACAGGCGATTTTGCGCTGGCATCGTGCCGCGCCGGCCCGTGCGAGCTTCGGGCGCGAGAATTGCTCGCCTTCCGCGCCGGTGATAAGATAACCCTCAACGGCAAAAACTTCCATCCGCCGGCGCGGCGCTCATTCCAGCGCCGTTTTTGACACCCTAGAGCTGGCGATTCGAGCAGGGGCTAACCGGAACAAAGGCTCCAAAATCGCGCGATTTGCTTGCGCCAATTTATTTCGAGACAACGGACGGATTTCGAATAGGTCTCTTTCGGTAGTGCACTCCAATGCGCGATTCGCATAACTGGAACATAACGCTAGGACGCTGGTTCGGCGTGCGAGTGCGGCTCAATGTGCTCTTTTTGCTCGTCATCCTCTGCGCCCTCTATTTCGGCTCGTACTTCGAAGAGCTTCCTTACACGCTGGCTTTAATTACCACCCTGTTCGTCAGCGTTCTGGCTCACGAGTTTGGACACTGCTTCGTCGCGTGGAAATCAGGCGGCTCGGTCGACCAGATCGTGCTTTGGCCGTTGGGAGGACTTGCGCAGGTAAACGCCTCGCATGACCCGTACTCCGAGCGTCTTACGGCGATGGCGGGGCTGGTGGTGAACCTGTGTCTGTGCCTTGCCGTGGCGCCGATCCTCTTCTTTTTCTCCGATGACGGACTCGGCCGTGTCATGAATCCATTGGCGCCGCCATTCCCGACGGACGCGTTCGGCTGGCTGGACGCTTTGGCCCTGGTGTTTTGGGTCAACCTGGTGCTGGTTGCATTCAATCTGCTGCCTGCGTTTCCACTGGATGGCGGGCGTATTCTTCGATCGTTCCTGTGGCCGCGCATGGGCTACTCGACTGCCGTTCGCGTCGCCGCGCGGTTTGCAACCGCCACCGCCGTGCTGATGATGCTGGCCGCGTTGTTGATCGACCGCAGTTCGTCGATTGGCTTCGCCACACTCCCCTTGCTGCTGCTGGGCGTGGTGCTTTTCTTCAGCGCTCGGCAGGAAGTCGATTGGCTGCAAGACAACGACAACGGCGATCGCCTGTTTGGCTACGATTTTTCGCAGGGCTATACGAGCCTCGAAAAGAACCTCGAAGCTCCGCCGCGGCAGCCTTCGGGCGTGCGCCAGTGGCTCGAGAACCGGCGAGCCGCCAAACTGCAGCGTCAGATGGAACTGGAGGCTGAAGAGGATCGCAAGATGGACGCCATCCTCGAACGGCTGCATCTTTTTGGCGCCGAATCGCTTTCGCCCGAGGATCGTTCGCTTCTCAACCGCGTCAGCGCCCGTTACCGCAACCGCCAGCGGTAGTTCCCCGGAGGGGGCAATCGGGCGCCGGTCCTATCGAACGCGCCGACTGTAACGGTCAACGCGTTTTCCTCTGCGCGCTGGCCGTTCTGGCCTGCATTTCACGCCTGCAAATCTCCTATTCGGGTCGCGGCATGATCTAAGTTTGGTAGGGGCATGGCAGGCGCGTTTTCTGCGCCCAAATGCAGGTCCGAGTCAACGAGTTTCGAATGACGCCGCTCATCGAAATTGAACCAAATGGCGCCGTGGCGCCGTGTTTCATTGGACACACGAGCGCTTCGACGCACGCCAGCAATGGAACCGATTTCGGACCCATAGCCGCGAATCTGGAGCGCATGTTCGGCGCGGAGTTCAGCTTCGTCGATGCGCGCACCGGCGCAGCGCTTTCGATCGTCGATGCGCATCGCAATCTGGATTGGCTCGTTCTCGGTCCGCTTTGCAGCGAAGCGGCCGCGCGAAGCGGCGCCGAACTAATTCGCGAAGAAGATCCACTGCTGATCCTGGCGTTGCCGGTGCATTCGAGCGACGGCCGCGCGTGCATGGCCGTGGGCGCCTTCCTTTCGAGGCGCCCCGCTTCCGAGGCCGACCTGCTTGCGCTGGCGC
>CAYWIS010000384.1:0-2440 GCA_964458385.1 uncultured Pirellulaceae bacterium | reverse complement strand
TGACTGGACGGTGCGGGAGAACGTGCGGGCGCACCTGCGGGTACTCGTCAAACGCATCTTACGGCGTTACGGGTATCCGCCCGACAAGCAGGAAAAGGCGACGCAGATTGTGCTGGAACAAGCTGAAGTGCTTTCGCGGGCATGGAGCAATGGGCAGCCGGACACCGCGGTATAGTGAAACGGAGCCTAGTGCCCTATGGGCCAAGAACGACAGACATTTGGACAACTCCTCCGCGAAAGGCGCATCGCGAAGAAATTCAGCTTGCGCAAGTTCGCGGAGTTGGTTGGCGTGAGTCCAACCTACTTATCCCAGGTCGAACAGGACAACGTCATGCCGCCGACTGCGGATCGGGTAAAGCGGATGGCGGATCTGCTGGGCGAGAACTCCGATGAATGGATCGCCCTGGCAGGTCGGGTCCCGGAAGATGTGCCAGGAATCATTCGCCAGCAGCCGACAGAAATGCCGCAATTGTTGCGCGAGGCCAGTGGGTTGAGCGCCGATCAGTTACGCAAGTTGCGAGAGCAGATCCGGAAGCTAAAGGAGGAAGGAGGTATGTGATGCCGCGGCGACGCGCAGCTCCACGCAGCGAGGTTCCGTACCTGCACGAAAGACAGATTGAGCGCGAGGCTGATCTGTTGTTGGCGGAATATGCTGAGATCATCGAACCGGTGTTGGAGCCTCCGGTTCCCATCGAGGAACTGGTCGGGACTGTGCTACAACTGCGCCATCAGTTCTTTGACCTGAGATCGCTGTTCCCCTTTGCCGACGTGCATGGGGCCATCTGGTTTGAGGAAGCCCTGATCGGGGTTGACTTCAATCTGAATCCAGATTCGTTTCCACGGCGGCGCGGTCGCTACCACTTCACGTTGGCACACGAAATCGGTCACTGGCGGCTGCACCGCCAGCACTACATCAAAAATCCCGCCGAACGCCGGCTATTCGACGATGGCACGCGAAAGCCGGATGTGGTCTGCAGGTCCAGCGAGCGCAAGAAGCCGGTTGAATGGCAGGCAGACACGTTTGCGGCGTTGGTGCTAATGCCGCGCAAGTTGCTCCACGCCGCGTGGGCGGAATTTCGCGGCGGCGATGACCGGCCCGTGGAACTCAGGGAACTTCATGCAGCCCGTTCGGGCACGCCTCTTTTCTATCGCGGCCAACCTGCAGTGACGGAAGAGGAGCGGGACAAGGCGGTGAAAGAAGATTTCTGTCGGCCATTGGCGGAACGATTCGAGGTTTCGCGTGAGGCCATGCGAATTCGTCTAGAGGGACTTCAACTGATCGTCCGAGAGAGACCAGCAATGCTGTTTTAAGGAACAGCATCATTTTTTCGAACCGGCGTTTACTGTTCAGCGAACGGACACGCCCCAACAATGGGAGGGCCCACGATGGCCAAAGCGTTTGATCTCAGGAAGCAGTTGAAGCTCCATGACAACGGTCTTTTGCGGCGGTTGTTCGCCGACCAGAAGGAGATGGAGGGCGTCGATTGGGACGCACTTAAGAAGTACGACGTCGAACCCATTGCCGCCGCGTGGGAGGCGATGCTGGAGGCGAGCCGTCGACACTTTCAGGTCATCCTCCTGGATGTCAACGAGCTCTCCGACCCGCGGGGGCAGAAGGTTCTCATCGAGGAGCTGGAATGGCTGTCGCCTGAAAAGCTGCCGGCGTTCGACGCCTGTGCGAGCCCTGCCGACAAGGCACTGTGGGCCTACCTAGAGGCTCGTCATGCCTTCGATGCGGCGGCCATCTTCGCTCGCGCCGAGGCGATGCGCGGCGGCAACTATTCCAATCGCTGGATCGGCCTGCCGAAGGACGCGATCCCAGTCAACGAGACGATGATCATGGCGCTGCAAAACGAATTGTGCCAATACTACTGGAAGAAGGAACTGCGTGGCCAAGTGTGCCGCGTGCATCATTACACGCGCGCCGGCGGCGCGGAGTACTTCTTCGCCTATCTGCCCGACTGGCCCGACAAGCTGTTGGTGTTCGATGAGGACGGCAATCTCACTCCGCGCGAGGAGAGCTACACGTTCAACAACGTGTTCGTTCATGTTCCGTCCCAAGGGGCAATCGAACTGATCGCCAAGGGCGGCAAGCCGGTCCAGAAAGAGCTTCGCAAGGCGTTCTGCCGCACGGTGCTGGGGATCGAGGTCGACGACGCTGAGCCCGTCAAGCCGAGCTATCAGCTCGACCATCTGCTCGCCCCCGAATTCGCGTTCACCACGGAGGCCCCGGATCGCATCGCCGACGTGCGGCTGCGAAGGATTCGCTTGGTTCCGAAGATAAAGGTGAAGGCGATTGAGCACCTGGAGCCCAAGTTCACCGAACTGGCGACCCGCTCCGAGGTGATGGACGCGATCCAACGCGAGCTTACGGCGCACGGCCTGAATCGCAGTCAGGTCCGGGTGTCGCAGGTTAGCATCCAACTTGTGTTTCACGGCG
>CAYWIS010000383.1:0-2489 GCA_964458385.1 uncultured Pirellulaceae bacterium | reverse complement strand
GTCTTGCCGCAGGACGGACAATAGCGGTCCAAGGGCGAAACTACCGTGTTGCATTCGGGGCAGTGCATTTGGTGGGGACGCTCTGCGCCGCGCGCTGTCATGCTTATTGCGGCCAGAATGACCGCCACCACAGTTCCCAAGCAGGCCAGCCCCACCACAATCAAGGCTATGGGAGAAGACATGGGGTGTACTCGCACACAAGGTTGCTGCTCTCGCCAGAAATCAATGTAACACGTGCGGAATAGCGCCGCCTTGTCGGAAGTTCCCAAAGTGCCGTTGGTGGTCTGGGGGCTTCGTGCTAGAACGGTGGAGTCACAGACTTGTCCACCCGCAGGGACGCAAGGAACATTCAGGATGAATCACACGCCCCGCCTGGCCGCGCTCGCGGCTGTTGTTTGGCTCTTTACTCCAGCTGCCTCATGGGGAGGCGGTATGGCCCACGACGAAAACGGCGTGGTGTACGCCCCCAATGAGGAGCTTGCTCGGGCGGTTCTGGAAAAAGCGGGCGAGTATCGTCGGCAAATTGCCTTGGAATGGCTAGGCGAGGAGCTTCCTCCCAGTGTGGGGCGGATGCGCATCCATGTGGAACTGTCCGATGGCGACAACAACGGCCAGACCTGGGCCATGGATAATCCCGGTCGCCGTTACCATACGCTGTGGGTAACGGGTGATCCGCAGGCCGTAACGGGCGGACTGTTGCGGCACGAAGTGACGCACGCCGTGCTGGCCACACAATTTCCCGAGGGCTTGCCTCCCGCCATTGATGAAGGCATTGCCTGCATGGCCGACGATCCTGCACGTATCGCCATTCGTCGGCGGATTCTGCAGTGGTACGCGCAGACTGGCAACTGGCCGCGGCTGAAGACGCTTTTGGAGTCGCAGGTGATTCCGGCCGCCGATCAGCAGTCGTACGCGTTGGCGGCCTCGGTGGTGGAATACCTGCTGACACGCGGCGACAAAACGACGCTCTTACGCTTCGCTCGCTCGGGCAAAGCGAATGGCTGGGATGCGGCGCTTCGCATGCATTATCAGATTGCGGGGATTGCCCAGCTCGAAAGCCAATGGAAGACTTGGGCTGCTGAGCAAGTCGCCGCGCCACGCACCGCGTCCACCGAGACGGCGCTGCGCTAAGACCTTGCGTCAGCACGGGCTGCCCTATGAAAAAAGACGAAAGCAGCGATTGGTGGCCGCTTTCGTCTTACTGCATTTCTTGCTAACAAGGCGGGGCGAATCGCTTAGAACGCCGTGTAAACCACCACGGGCGAGGCGACGGTCGTGGGTTGTCGCGGGGCGATGATAATGCCTTGCTTGTAATTTGGCGGGCTAATCGTCCAGTTCTTGGGAGCTTCGCCAATCAATTCCGTGGTCAGCGTACCCACCGGCACCCGGATTGTGACATTGTTCAGCGCAGGGATGGTAATCAACTGCCCATTCACGCGCAGGTATTGGGGGGTGGTCATTTGGTTGGTAACTTCCAAGACCCCTTCGCGCTGCAAGGTGCTGTGCACTGCGCCGGACAAGTCGCGCTGGAACTCCTGGCTTTGCATGCTGGAGTTGATGTCGAGGATCGGCCGCTGCTGACTGTCGGTGCGGGAAATTGCATTGACAATTTGGCGAAGCTGCTGGGCCTGGTCGTTGAGCGTGTTGACCTGTTCGCTCATCTGTTGGCGGAACTCATTGATCTGGGCCGCTTGATCGTTGAACGAGTCTCGCAGCTCATTGAACTGGCGTTGCAGCGCTTCAAACTCGCTGCGAGGAACGTAATTATCCAGGTCAACCTTCGCGGCGAAGCGACTGGCCGCGGCCTCCATTTCGCCCCGCAAGGCTTCATCCAATTGCTCGCGCGTGATGAGCTTTCGCTCCATCTGGTCCAGCCGCGTCGAAAGTGAGTTGAAGTTCTGGTTGGTCGAGGCGCGCAGGCTCTCAATAGCCTGAGCAACGGCCTGAAGCATATCGCTGTTGGGGGCCGCGACATTGTTGGCTGGAAGTCGAATCGGAGTTGCGGGGGCCGGCTGCGACTGGGCGGGGGGAGCCGGCTCGTTCAAGTCGGGAGCGTCCTGAGCGAACGTCGCCTGCGACGCAAGCACGAGCGCCGCCAATAGGGCGGAACGTGTGAAAGAGGAATACATGGGCAAGTTCCCTGGAATGAAGGATAGAAACTTCCCCGACTCCCTGGGGAACTCCCCTGGCCTCCCTGCCGTTCCCTGATTCTCCTAGCTTAAAGGCTGACGCAATCGAATCAAGCGCTGCCGCCGGCAAACTCGACCCAACCGGCCGCACATCGCTTTGCGCAATCGCTACATTCGCCAAATCTTGCGAAGGCATACAATTCTATGCCTGTTTAGCCCGAGTTTTCCAGCTTGCGCAGAAACTCTTTTGGGCTGTCGATCGGTTGCCGCTCTAAGTGCCGCAGGAACTCGAGTGTCGTTGTTGCCCGGCGGGGCGCTTTCTCGTGGGACGGCCGCATCGTTGCGGGGTGAAGTTGGCCA
>CAYWIS010000382.1:0-2504 GCA_964458385.1 uncultured Pirellulaceae bacterium | reverse complement strand
ACCTTGCTGGACGGCACCACCAATTGGCCTGCGGTGATCGAGACGCTCGACACAATCGGCTATCGGGGCTATCTGACGTTCGAGTACTTCCATCCCTTCAATCACTACCCTGAGGCCCTCGTCTACCAGGCGTCCGACGCGTTAGACTGGATGCTCGGCCGAAAAGCTTAAGAGTAAGACGAAAGTTTCAAGGACGAAGGATCGAGAGCGAACGGCCCGCGAGCGGTGGGGATTCCTTAGGGCCCGCGGCTGCGCGAGATGTACTTTCTGGGGACTTGGCCTTGATCCTTCGTCCTGCTTCGAGGGGGTAGCTGTGCTGATTGAACCGTCGCCAACGCCCTATGACCTACAGTTCAGGCTGTTTGGGGTGCCTGTGCGCGTGCATCCATTCTTTTGGGTGACCGCGGTGATCCTGGGCTCGCGCGGATTTAGCGGCGAAGTCCAACCCATGGCCCAACTGCTGATGTGGGTAGCGGTGGTGTTTGTTTCTATCCTGGTGCATGAAATGGGACATGCCCTCGCGATTCGCTTCTATGGCTGGAGGCCTTGGATCACCCTCTACGCCTTTGGCGGCCTCGCCAGCTATGAACCGGGATATAGCGGCTACGCCAAGTCGTACAGTCGAAGAGGCAACGCGACGACGGGACAAATCATCATTAGCCTGGCGGGACCCATTGCGGGATTCCTGCTTGCAGCGCTTGTGGCGGCGGGGTTGTTCGCTGTTGGAAGAATGAGCGGCTTCTACTTGTTTGGGCGGCCCATCATTCTGGGACGCGGCGGCCCCATCGAGAATCCCTACCTTGCCATTCTCACCTTTCAATTGCTGGCGGTGAACATCTATTGGGGGCTGTTGAACTTGCTTCCGGTTTATCCTTTGGATGGCGGGAAAGTGAGCCGAGAACTATTTACCGCGTTTTCGCGTCGCGATGGCTACCAAAACTCGCTCATCTTGTCGATCGCCGTGGCGGTGGTCATTGCGGGCTACGCTTTCTTGAATCGCGATATCTGGTTGTGCATTCTGTTCGGCATCCTCGCCTACCAAAGCTACCAGTTGTTGCAGCATCATCGGGGCGGTTGGAGGGGGAATTCCTGGTGAGCGTGCAGGATGCGCCGTCGGACGATGCCCAAACGCAGACTCCCGATGCAACTCCTGAGTATCCCGCGCGGCGAGTCATCTTATTGGGCGCGAGCAACTTGGCGATTCACCTGCCTGCGGTGATCGCCACGGCCCGCATGCTGTGGGGAAGTCCGCTCGATGTCATGGCCGCTTTAGGGCATGGGCGTTCCTATGGAATGACCTCGCGCGTGCTCGGTCGCGAGTTGCCCGGCATCCTCGAGTGCGGCTTATGGCGCGATCTGCGCCAGCGGCCGCCGGCGCCCACCGCCGCCTTGGTAACCGACATTGGCAACGATCTGCTCTATGGGGTTCCGGTCGAGCAGGTTGCCGCCTGGGTGGACGAGTGCCTGCAGCGACTGGCGCCGTTAACGCCGACGTTGATTGTGACCGAATTGCCGCTGGAAAGTTCGCAATCGCTTACGCCAGAACGCTTTTTGCTCTTGCGTTCGATTTTCTTTCCGCGTTGTCGGCTAACGTTTGAGGAAACTTTAACGCACACGGTGCAGTTGAACGCACGGGTGCAGGAGATCGCGGCCCGCTATGGCGCCGCGATTATCAAGCCTTCGCTTGCCTGGTACGGCTTCGATCCGATTCATATTCGCCGCACGCGCGGAGCGCGCGTGTGGCGAGAGATCCTCGCGCCATGGTCGCCAGACGCGCCACCGCGGCCGGCGCGTTGGACTTTGGGGCAATGGATCGCGCTGCGGCGACTGCGTCCACTTGAACGCCGTCTGTGGGGGCGACTTCAACAACAGCCGCAGCCTGCTGGTCGGCTGTTCGATGGAACAACGGTCTCGTTGTACTAACGGCGCGCACATCAGCGCGCACAGCGGCGCATGTTTTGCAGATATCGGGTTCTCATGCGCGGCGTTGCACAACACGTAAAGAGACGCCGCGTTGGCCTGATCAACAACACGTCGAAGCGCGATGTTGGAAGCCGCATATCGCCTTCGCTGCTGCTATGACAAGACCTTGTACTGTCGCTTGTAAACGGTCATGAAGCACACGGTAGCAAGCGCCAATCGACCGCGCGCTGGCCATGTGCGGCGCGCATCGCGAGGAACTTTCAACTTTCTTGTGCGCGCGTGCAACTTTCGTTGAAGGCGCGCGAAGAAAACGGAAGATTTATAGAGAAAACGTGTTGCATAATTTTGATGATTGCTTACAAATACTCATCAAGCGGTTGTGTTTCACGTTAGCGAACATCATTCAACCGTTTTGCATTGGGTGGCTTGGTTGAAAGAGTTCGCTACATCCATTCCTTATCGGAGGACGTACAGTGGCCAAAGCGAAGAAGACTGCTAAGAAAGCACCGGCTAAGAAGGCTGCCAAGAAGGCGGTAAAGAAGACTGCCAAGACGGTCCAGAAGGCGGTCAAGCATGCGGCG
>CAYWIS010000381.1:740-2526 GCA_964458385.1 uncultured Pirellulaceae bacterium | reverse complement strand
TCGAAGAAGAACTCGATGCCGATGTGTCGAACAGTGACAATGTGCTTGATCCTTCCACCTTTTGGCGTTCGCTCCTCCACAAGGTCGTCGCCCAGCAGCAGCCGCCTGGCAGCCCCTTGCCGGAGCCTTCCTCCAACGACTGGAAACGCTGGAACACGTTGATCGAACTGGTTGCAAGCGAGGTTCTCGGCGCCGACGACTGGAATATGGAAGATCTTGTGGTCGATTCGAGCCCCGAACAAAGCACCGCCATGAAAGACGGCTTAGAGATTACCAGCGATTACTTCGACGCCATTGCGCCAGACCCGGCCGGCCCGGAGTTACACGCCATTCGCCGCCGGCTCGACGCGCTCACCGGGCTGCAGCATGCCCAAAACGAACAGAAAGGTACTTAATCCATGCAGCCCACCCGGTACGGAAGCCCAGATGCTGCAATAGCGAGCCCAGCCATGTCCCACCCGGAGACACCCGCCGTCCAGATCGTCAACCTACCGCCGCGAGGCGCCCCTGGAGACGCAAGCCGCACCACGCTGTTACTCAAAACCAATGGGTTAGAACTCCATCGGGTTTTCATTCCTGCCGGCGAAGATGTGCCGACCTACGAAGCACAAGGCGAAGTCGTGCTGCATTGCCTAGAGGGCGTCGTTCAGATTACGGCGCACGGAACCACGCAAACGCTGCATGCAGGACAACTCTTGCATCTGATCGTCCGCGAGCCTTTTAGCATGTTAGGCCAAGAGGATGCCGTTCTGTTGCTAACCGTACTGACCGCCCAGCAAGGCCCGCAAGTGTCAGTCATCGGAACCATGTAAACGAGAAAAGACCGATTCCCGCCGTTTTCTTCCTTGTGGGCCAAGAAGCAACCTGTTAGCCTAAGGGGTGATGGGAAGTCTTCCTCTCTGACCGGCCTTCCGCCGCCACTTACGGTCGATTCCCCTGCCAAGCATTTTGTTTTTTGGCGATCACACTTTTCTGGGGAATCGAAACCATGTTCAACGAAACCAACGATAAGAGTCTGCTCCAAAAGGTCAATCAGCGCCTGGCGCGCACCGGAACCGGCGGCAAGACGCGCGTGACGGCCACCGTCCGCAAAGGCGATGTGACGCTCGCAGGCACAATCCAATACGACATGCAGCGCCGCAGCTTCATCCGCGCCGCCAGCAGCGTCTCGGGCGTCCGCCGCGTCATCGACCAAATGCGCGTCGAAGCCACCAAACCCAAAGGCTACTAACCCCAGCGGAGCCACCCCGGCCCTTCCATCGCGTTCAGCTCCCTTCTCTTTTCTTTGGGCGCCAAGAGCAGGATGCTCACCGCCAGCAATACCTAGCTGCGTGTGGGTCAGGACAATTGCCATTATCACTCGCGCCGTGTCGATTCGTCGCGCGGCCGGCCCCAGAGCGATTGTTGACAGGCGCTCACTTCAACTCTTAAATAAGCGATTCGCCTTCGGGACATAGCGCGAAAGCCCCGAAGCCAGAAAACCGTGATACCCCACGCCAAGTATTCCCCCCACACGGCGACGGCGAATCAAAGGGGCATCGCAGGATCGGAAGCTCTCCCGATCCACACTCAATAAGCCGCCCCCGGCAGGCAAGTTGCCAGCACAAAAGGTCGGCCCGCGCGGTTTCTCAAGAGGTTAATTCCAACGAATATCCCACCCCGAAGCGCAAGCCAAGACGCCCCCTCGCTTGCGCTTCGGGTTGATAACTCTCACGTTGATGGTTCGCCGAATCAACCACCACGGACAGGCAACTCAATCGGATCGCAGGATTCATCGGGAACAGCA
>CAYWIS010000381.1:0-730 GCA_964458385.1 uncultured Pirellulaceae bacterium | reverse complement strand
TCGCATCTATGGTCGGCGCGCAACGCGCTACACGCTCTCCTGCGACACTTACACGGCGTGGGCTCCGCCGACGTAGAGTCGCGCCCGGCAAACGGCGGCAGCGCGCCATTTCGCAATCGCTCAACCGGCACGACGGGTACTCTCTGAAGTCTCGGCTGGTCGGGGCGGTGGGGAGGGCTTAAGATGCTTGCATGAGCGTGTTGTTTGGATTGATTTTCTTTGGGACGCCGACCGTGACGCTCCTGTGGTGGCGGTGGGCGGATCGGCGGGTGCGGGGTGCGCGGTCGTCGAATGCGGCGCGGCGGTGGGGTTGGGCGCGGACGAGCCTGTCGGCGTTTGGCGGTGTGTTCTATTTGGGGTTCGTCTGGCTGCTGGTGGGTCGGATGTGGCCCGATGCGCTCTTGCAGTGGGGATTCCCCCGGGTGCCGCCGCCGTGGCTGATGGGCCTTTTGATGCTGTGGGCGATCCTGGTATTGCCGCTGATGGTCGTGCCCACCTTGGGAGCCTGGATGATCTGGCGGGGCGGACAAGGCTTGTTGTCGTTGGCTCGCCTGTTGCGTCAAGGCGGATCGGGTCGCCCAGCGCAGAACGCCGCAGCGTTGCCGCTCTCGGGGTCATTGGCGGGAGGCGGGCAGGAATGGACGCGCCGCCAGATGCTCACGGCGACCATGGCGACCGCTCCGGTATGGACTACCGTGGGGCTGGTCGGAGTCGGGCTAGTGCAGCGACA
>CAYWIS010000380.1:0-2535 GCA_964458385.1 uncultured Pirellulaceae bacterium | reverse complement strand
AATAGTTGGTCGTTTACTTCCTTCGCTAATTGGCTGAGTCTTTCGGCGTACTCCAGCGCGCTGCGCTCGTCGTGAATGGAACAGGGGCCAACCACCACCATTAACCGCGGATCTTCGCCTCTCAGAATGCGTTTGACGATTTCGCGCGTTTGAATGATGGTCTCGGTGCTCTGTTCGGTCGCGGGCAGTTCGTGGATAAGATCGCGCGGGGCAATCAAGGGTGTTGTACCGCGAACGTGAAGATCTTGCGTGGGTTTCATGGAAGGGTATTCAAGGCAGGCCGCAAAGGTTGCTTCTGGTAGTTTGCTTTGCCTGGGGGCGGCGCACAAGGGCCGAAAATGCTAATCGCGGCGGCGAGCGTAAATTTCTCGAAAACTTTGTGGCGGCAACGGCGGCAATTCACGTTGTCGGCCCCAGGCATTCCAGCGGTTGTAGATGAGTCGGCGGGGCGTAACGGCCAGCGCCCAACGCCCAACCCGCCGCGCCCAATTCATCAGCCAAGGTCGGCGCAGCACCGCCGCCCCTACTTGCATGGCCCATCGTTTCGTACGCGGTAGCAAGCCGCGAGCGTTGATTTCTCGCCGCCATACCAGCAATTGATGATGAAGATCGATCTTTACGGGGCAGACGTCCGTACACGATCCGCATAGGCTGCTGGCGAAAGGTAGAGTGTAATTGCGGGCTGCGTCGCGCGCCGGGGCGAGAATTGAGCCAATCGGTCCGGGCACCGTGTTGCTATAACTGTGCCCGCCGCTACGTCGGTAAATCGGGCACGTGTTCATGCAGGCGCCGCACCGAATGCATCGGAGTGAACTGCGAAACTCGCTTTGCGCCAGAAGTTCGCTACGTCCGTTATCAACCAGTACGATGTGCAATTCCCCGCCCGGCGCTGGGCCGTGAAAATGCGAGGTGTAAGTCGTAATCGGTTGTCCCGTGGCCGAGCGAGCTAGCAATCGAAGGAATACGCCTAAGTCTTCCAGCCGCGGAATCAGTTTTTCGATTCCCATACAGGCGATATGCAACTTGGGCAACGATACACCCAAGTCAGCGTTGCCTTCGTTGGTGCAGATAACGATTCCTCCAGAAGCGGCCACACCGAAATTGACGCCGGTCACTCCTGCGTCGGCAGCCAGGAATTTGGCGCGTAGATCTCCCCGCGCGGCTTCCGTCAGATAATTGGGATCCGTGGCGCCGGGGTCGGTCCCTAGGTGTTGGTGAAAAAGTTCGCCAACCTCTTCCTTCTTGATATGAATGGCGGGGAGGACGATATGGCTCGGCGGCTCCCGGCGGAGTTGAACAATTCGCTCGCCGAGGTCTGTATCGACCACCTCAATTCCGTGCCGTTCCAGAAATGGATTGAGGTGGCATTCTTCGGTGAGCATTGACTTACTCTTCACCACCCGCCGAACCTGGTGCTTCTGAAGAATGCTGAGGACGATTTCATTGTGCTCGGCTGCGTTCGCCGCCCAATGCACCTGCGCGCCAAGCCGGGTGGCGTTGCGTTCAAACTCCTCTAGATACTCGGCCAGTCGCGACGCGGTGTGCGACTTGATTTGCGCAGCCATATCCCGCAAGAGCTCCCATTCGGGAAGGGATTGGGCCATGCGGTCGCGTTTGGCTCGCACGAACCAAAGCGCTTGGTCGTGCCAATGCGCTCGCTCTTGATTAGCAACGAACTCGGCGGCAAGGGTGGGATGGTCAGTGGTGGAGTGCATGGTATGCCGGCCGGGAATATTCAACGCTCGAAGCTACCTTTCCCGGACAATGCAATTCAAAGCCTCCACATGCGATGGCGAACGAGGCGTTGGGTTCGCAACCGCAGGGTTGTCCGAGGGCGTGTAGGCCGACGACGCCACATCGCGGCCCGCTAAGATCTGGGCTACGTGCATGACGCGGAGGGGAGCCCCATCGCGGCGAATCAGGCCATCCAGATGCATCAGGCACGACATGTCGGCCGCGGTCAACACTTCGGCGCCGGCCTGCTGATGATCGTGGATGCGATCTCGGCCCATCATGCACGAAACGGCTTCCTCGCTGACAGCGAATGTGCCGCCAAAGCCACAACACTCGTCGGGGCGAGCCAAATCGACGAACTCGATTCCTTCGAGCCCTTCCAGCAAGCGGCGAATTTTATTGAAACGCGGTCCAACCCGCTCGCTCGACGCGCCGATCCGCAGTTCACGCAGTCCATGACAACTTTGGTGAAGCCCAACGCGGTACGGAAAACGACCTTCAACGCGCTCGACGCGCAGTACGTCGTGAAGGAACTCGCAAAGTTCAAAGGTCTTCGCCTTTAGCTCGTCAAAGCCGGGCTTTCCCGCCAAGTACTCGTCATAGTGGTGGCGGACCATCGCAACGCAACTGCCGGAGGGTGCAACCACATAGTCGTACTTCCCAAAAATTTCTAAGAACTTGTGGGCGAACGGCGCTGCCAAATCCGTGCAGCCGGTATTGGCCATGGGCTGACCGCAACAGGTTTGATCGGTGGGAAAATCCAACGAAACGCCGTATCGCTCTAGCACTTCTACGGTCGCT
>CAYWIS010000379.1:0-2584 GCA_964458385.1 uncultured Pirellulaceae bacterium | reverse complement strand
GAAATCACCGCACTCCAAGAATCACTCGCGTGTAATGAAACTATCGGTGTTGAGCACGACACGACTGGCGCACACCAGGGCGGCCACGACTTCGACCGGCGTTTCTGGAGACGCTAGCCCCTCGGGGAAGAGCATCTTGGCGCGTTCGGTGTTTTCGGCGAATTCGGTCCATTGGCGGTGGTAATAGTCCTCCAACACGGCCAATTCCTTGGCCGATGGTTCGCGACAAAGACACAGCACAAAGATGCGACGCAACCGCGCCGAGGCGTCCTGGTCTGGGACTTCGCGCAGTACGCGAGCGGCCAGACCTTGGGCGAATTCAAGGAACGCTTCGTCGTTCGCAACGGTCAGCGCCTGAAGCGGCGTGTTCGAACGCAGCCGGCGCGTGCAAACGGTTTGAAAATCGGGTGCGTCAAACGTGGTGAACATTGGATGCGGGGCGCTGCGGAAAAACAGCGTGTACATGGCGCGGCGGTAGCGGTCGCCATTCGTCGCGGGGGTCCACGGTTTAGCGTTCTGGGTAAAGGCGTACACTCCGTCGGGCTGCGGCGGACGCACGCCTGGCCCGCCAACTGTGGGCGTAAGTAATCCGCTGGCCGAGAGCGCGGCGTCGCGAACAATCTCGGCCTCTACACGCACTCGCTCTTGCCGGGCGAGAAGCAAGTTGCGGGGATCGATTTCGTGAAACTCCGGCCGGAATGCCGACGACTGCCGATAGGTGGCGCTGGTGACAATCAGTCGATGCATCGCTTTGAGCGACCATCCCTGGCGAATCAATTCACCCGCCAGCCAGTCGAGGAGTTCTGGATGCGTAGGCGGCGTTCCTTGCGTGCCAAAATCTTCTTCGGTTTCGACAAGCCCCCGCCCGAAGTACCGCATCCAAACGCGGTTCATGGTGACGCGGGGAGTAAGGGGATTGTGGCGATCGACCAGCCAACGGGCCAGGTCCAAGCGGTTGCGCTGTGACGCCGGAGGCAGCGCTGGCGGAATGGCGTCAGGAACGTCGGGTTGGAGTGGTCCTGCGGCAAGGTCGGGACGTAGAAAATCGCCACGTTGATAGACGTAGGTGGGACGCAGCTTGTCCAACTCCTTCATGATCATCACGTCGGCTTGCTTTGCCGCAAATTCGTCTTTCGCCTTCTTCACGCTGCGGGCTACGGGGTCGTCTTGTTCAAACGCGGCCCGAACTTGCGCGGCTTGCGCCGCCGTGCGTTTGTCGGGCGGCGTACGCAGCGCCGCCTCTAATTCGACGTTTATACCCAATGGCGGAGCGGGGGCCGTGGCCGATACGTCTATAGCGAACCGCCCAATGAGATACTCGTCGTGCAATTCGTGTCGCAGTTCCAGTTCGAGTGGCTGGCCAGCCACTTCGATGGGCTTGTTCAGCGTCAACACCGCCTCATGGTTGGCATTCATTTTGGCGGTTGACTTGGGGCCAACATTGATCGCCCAACCCGACTTGGGATCGTCGTCCAGAACAGCGGTAACCGGATAGCCCGGCTGCTGATGATCGGCGTACGCCGTCGCAAAAGGTTGTTCTTGCCCGTTCACTCGCAGGGTGACGCGGGTCAACACAAAATTGCCATTACTTGCGCGGCCAGGACCGTTCTTGGGAAGCGAGGGATGCGTAAGCGTCCTGATACGCACAGCGGCGACTTGGGATTCGGTGGTTTCCAGAAGGATTCGGAACGTGTCTTTGGGGCCCGCGCGGTCGTCGCACAATAACGAACCGTCGTCGAGCAATTGCAATGGCGCGCCAGAACGTGTTTCGTATTCCAGATACGTTACTGGGGTCCAGACCACCGGCGCGGCGGGATGGTCCAATTTGGCAAGCTGCGCTGCTTCCCACGCGGTTTGTCGCTCGGCGAGCTCGGCCTCGCTGATCGTGGTCGGGGGCGCCGCTGGTACGCCAAACATTTCACCCGGCGCAACACGAACGGTTGCGCCGCGGTTGTTCACGTCGGTCGTTTGGTTAAAAAACGCAAACAGTTCGTAATACTCTTGGTGCGAGATCGGGTCAAATTTGTGCGAATGGCACTGGGCGCAACCCAAGGTCAAGCCGAGCCATACAGCGCCTGTGGTGTTGACGCGGTCGACCACCGCCTCGTGGCGAAATTGCTGCGGGTCGGTTCCGCCTTCCTCGTTGATGAGCGTATTGCGGTGGAACGCGGTGGCGATGAATTGACTCTTGGTAGGATTGGGCAAGAGATCGCCGGCCAATTGCTCGATGGTGAATTGGTCGAAGGGCTTGTCATCGTTAATGGCCTGAATGACCCAATCGCGATAGGGCCACATGGTGCGCGGGCTGTCGATGGTGTAGCCATTGGAATCGGCATAGCGGGCTTGGTCGAGCCAATGCCGGCCCCACCGTTCTCCAAAGTGTGGCGACGCCAGCAATCGATCCACCAACCTCTCGTATGCCGCGGGATCAGGATCCGAGACAAACGCCGCAACTTCTTCGGGACTGGGTAGCAAACCGATCAGGTCGAGCGAGACACGACGGATCAAAGTTGCTCGGTCCGCCTCGGGCGAAGGCGCCACTCCCTCCTTTTCCAGCCGGGCGAGAATCCAATGGTCAATGGGA
>CAYWIS010000378.1:0-2598 GCA_964458385.1 uncultured Pirellulaceae bacterium | reverse complement strand
GGATTCGTTGGGCCGTCGACTGGTGTGTGGTGCAAAGGTGGGATCCCGCCGGGGTTTATCCGAAGGCAGATTCGGCAGGAGAAGCGGAGCGTGTACGAAACCGATTGTTTGGCCGTGCGCGTGACGGGGTAGCGCCGCTGCGCGAGGCGTCTTCTTGCTCGTCGGTGATCTGGGATCCGGTGCGGTCCACAAACTTTCCCGCGGCTTCGGCCTGGCGAATCGCCTCTAGCCGACTGTTGATCTTAACCATAGCCAGGCCCGAGGCGCCTTGTTGGGCCTGTCGATACCAGTGCCGCGCGCGGGCGTATAGCGGCGCCAGTTCGCTTTCGGTCGAAGCCAGGTCATACCACGCGTCGGCCAAGGCCAGTTGTTGTTCGGGGGAAGTTGGCGCGCTTTGATCAAATTGCGCGACGCCTCGCAATTTGAGATGGTCGCTAAGCAACAAATGCGGGATGCCTTCTTTGAAGTTGCCTTGGGCCAACGTTAAATACTTGCCCACCGTAAGGTGTGCTGCGGCGTCTTCGGGATTGGCCTCTAAAGTAACCAACGCACGCTCATAAGCCTCTTTTGCGCGGGCCGCCCGCTTGTACTCGTTTGCCCGCTCGCGGGCCGTGGTGCGGGCTACGGCGTTACGCGCGCTAGCGGCTTGTTCTTCGGCGAGCGTCGCCAAGCGGCTCGCTTCGTCGTAGCGTTCTTGTTTGTAGGCCAATTCCGCGACCGTCAGTGCGGCGCCGACCACGGTCATCCGGTCAGTTGGTGAAAGCGACCTGAGTTGTGCGAAGTCCTGCACCAGCTTGGAACGCGCTCCGATTTCATCGACTTCGAACCGATCGACAATGCGGTCCACAATCTTTGCCGCGTCGGCAAAACGCCGGAGCTCCCCTGCCTGCACGTAGGCTTCCTCTAATAGCACAAATAAAACGGCTGGGTCGTCGTCGATCTGATCGGCAACTTGTTCCAGTCGGAGGAACCGTGCTTGTCGCTCGGCCAGCGTAGTGCCGGGCTTGAAGTCATCGCCAAGCGTTTCCTCCACCTGTTTGCGGGCTTCGCGTTGCTCCTGTGCGGTCGGGGCCGGATGCTTCCGCTTAGGCTCCCAGCGGCCGCCAAGGGGCGCACGATTAGGAACCGCACGAACCGGCTGCTGCGGCGTTGTAACCGGCGAGCTAGGCTCGTCGTCGACGTCGTTTTCATCCGGCGCGCTGGTTGGAGATGAGGACACCGACGATCCGTCATTGTTGGCGGCAGGGGGGACTTCGTCGGTTTCGTCGGAACGCGGGGCTGCGGGCGCAGCAGGGGCGTCGTTTTGCGGCTTCTCGGAAAGATCGTTATCGCTGGACGCCGAAGCCTGGGCAACTTCGCCTGAGTGTGTTCCGATTTGCATGAGGTTCAGGGGATCCACCCCAAAGCCATACCAGAGCACCGCTACGCCGATTCCAAGCCCGATGACGCCGCCCACACCGATTTCTACCAGCTTCCAAACAGGTGAACGACGCGCATGCCGCAACCGCCGACCGCGTCCCGAGCCAGAAGCCAGATTGGGATCGTGGACTACAGGCGCAGGCATTGCCGCGGGATGGGCCGGCATGGCCACGGGTTGCGGTTGGGCCGCTAGGGGATGGGGTTGCGCCGTCGTTGGCGCAACGGGCTGATGATACAGCGGCGCGGCGGGCGCCATCATCCGTGGTTGTGGCGCCGGGTAGGGTTGCGCTACGGGCATCGCCACTCCCGACGCTGGCAGTGGGGGTGAAGCTCGGCTTGCTCCGCCACTCGCCGCTAAGGTGCGATCGTAGGCGGACTTCTTCTCAGGGTTTAAAAGGGTGGTGCGCGCCGCCGCCAAGGCATTGAGTACTTGCTGGCACTCGGCCGCCCGAGGGCCGGTTTGAAAGGTGCGCACATGGCGCATTTGTCGGTCGGCGGCGTTTGAGATAACCTCTGGGTCGTCCTCAAAGCGGCGTAGCCCCAAAAGCCGGTAGAGGTCGGGTGGTTGTTCCTCGGGGGGAATCCCGAGCCAGCGATAATAAGGATCGAACCTCTCGTCCATCGCTTCGTCCCCCTACGACCAATGTGCGGCGCTACTTTTATAAGATACCACTTTTCGGCGGGCGGCAAATTTCTCACCCAGGGGTAAACGTCGACAACGGTTGTGATTTTGACACCTTCGACACCGTGAGCCAGCCGCTTAACCAGGAACGCTTAACCAGGAACGTGGTCCAGGGTGTTGGAGGCAAATAGAGTGGTCGTACCGCGCGGTCTTTGCGCCCCCACACCTGGGTAAGACGCTTCTTGAGCCTTTTGGGTTCCGGGGAAGATCGCGACGAAGTTGAGGCGGAGCACGTAAGTTAAGGCCGCCAACCAAGTTTCGGCTGCGGAATTGGTTGACAAATTCCTTGACGTCGGCGTGGGACGCTTCGAGGCGTCATGGACGTAGCGCGAACTTGACCGGGGTCCAATCGTCTTTGGGCTCCGATCGTCAAACACTAACTATCAGGCGGAGCATCAGCCGAGTGGCTAAGCCACGTTCATTTCGGAATAGGGAATTGGGGACTGGCTACGGTACAGGAGTTTTCTGTCCTCTCCGCAACGCGGATAGGTTACGCT
>CAYWIS010000377.1:0-2606 GCA_964458385.1 uncultured Pirellulaceae bacterium | reverse complement strand
GGGCACTCTGCTCAACACAGCCCACGCTCCTGCCTGCGGGGCGCTAAACAATGACGATTCGCCTTATCGCCCCTAAATACCCCAGATGGGCAGCCGCGCTCCGTTTCAGCCCTGTTTCGCGCGTGATCGTCACTTCTAATTGGGTCGGCAGGTTCTTGCGTCGGAGGTTCCCATGGCCACGCTACTCCGTTGTCCACGCTGCGCCGGTGAGTTCCAAGCCGACCGGCAAGCCATTGGTGCGATGCCTTGCCCCGACTGCGGAGTGCCGCTGGAAGCCCCGCTGACTCTAGCCGGGCGGCTGCGAGCGGCCTTTTCGAACAGGCCCGGCATGATTCTTGACGCAGGGGGCAGCGCGCTGCTCGTCCTCCTGCTGGCCGTTGCGGCGTTCCAACTCCGCGCAGGCTCGCAGGAGGACGAGCCAAATGCTGCCAACCAACCCGACACGCAGTTCGTTCAATCCGACGAGCAACCGAAGGCGAAATCCAAGCCGGCCGTTGCGTTGTCCCGTGCGACGCTTCCTTCGCCCGAGGAACAGCGTGCGGCGGTGATGAAGCAACTGCGGGAGGAAACCTGGCCCAACCCCTACGAGGCGGTCAAGCTGCATTCACCGGTGATGGCCTGGCAAGGGGAGGTGTTGTGTGATGGCGGGGCTGACGAAATGGTGATCAACCGCCAGGACGGCTATCTCTATTTCGTGAGTCGCGGCAGTGCCGACGCTGCACGGCGCGACGGCCGCATCCAGCGCGTACCGCTGGAAGGCGGCAAACGGGAGATTCTGGTCGAAGGGGATCTTTCACAACCTGGCGGACTGGCCCTGGATATCGAAGGGGGCAAAATGTACTGGTTTTGCACGAATTGGCCCAAAGCGGGCCGTATTCAGCGCGCGAACCTCGACGGCACAGACGTCGAAGACGTAATTGTCGGAGTCAAGGGCAGATCTCAAATGGCATTCGATCCGGGCAGCAGGCAGTTGTTCTGGGAAGACCGCGGGAAGCTGATGTGCCTGGAAGTTGAAGCGGTCGGCGAGCATCAACGGGCGGACCCAAGGGGCAACGCTGCGAGGGCGCGGGAGCTCGTTACCTCGAATGACCGGGACAGCAGCAATAACATCTGGTGCGTATCGATTGACGAACCGTCACAGTCGTTGCTGCTGGGTGTCGGCCGGCCCAAGAGGGGTGTGCTACTTTCGCTCGATGGAAGTTCTGTGCAAGACATCGAATGCGAAGGGGACCAATGGCAGCTACTCCGCGATCCGGTTCATGGCGCTTACTACTGGCGCGGAGTCGATGGGCTGCGGAGGTCGCGTCCAGATGGATCACGGAGGGAACATTGGCTTCGCGGCAAGATGGGGGTCTTTTACACAATCGACTGGGAGAACCGCCAACTCTACGGAGTTGTAACCTACAACCGGCGGACTACGGTCAACCGAATTGAGATTTCTCCCGAGCCGGAAACAGTCTTGCTGCCCGCACCGCCCAAAGTCGAGCGGTTGGAACCCATTGCGGCCAAGACCGGGGAAACGCTGCGCATCTTCGGCGAGCATTTTACGGAAGCCCAGGCGGTGACGTTTATCGATGACAGCACGGGGGAGCGAGTGTTCGCCGATTTCAAACTGATTTCGGATGCGGAAATCGAGGCAACCGTTCCCAAGCTGCGGTCGACTTGCAAAGAGGCCGTGGTGACGGTGCAAACGCAGGGCGGCGTGACGTTCACTTTGGACGAAGAGGCATCGATTTTCGTAGCCGAGTCAGGCAGCATCAGTCCGATCAGGCCGACCACTCCAATCTCGGACGACAAGCCCTATTCGTTCGCAAAAGTCCTGTACACTCTGCCCGGCGAGCGTCGCACGGTATCCAGAATTGATACGAGCGTTGTCTTCGCATTGCCGTGGACAAACGCATCATTAGGCCCGCGAGGCGGCAATGTCGTATTTGCCAGGAATGACACGCAAATTAATTCGTTCCTGTCTTCAACGAACGTCATCTACCACGAGCCCTTTGTCGACCGGCCGAATCAAAGTACGGACGACAATGAATACATCGCCGTGCCGGCGATTCGGGCGAGCATCGTCGATCGGCTGTTCGAGTATGTGACTGAGTGATCCATCGTCTTCGGTAGTAACGTCGTTGGTTTCTTTTTCTCCAAGACATCGTCAATCCAGGAAAGTCTACCCATGTCGAATGGTAATGGAAACGGTTGCATACCGATCGATGAGTGTGGGGAGAAACAGTCGCCGCCGCAACTTAAGATTGTCGAGAACCCACAGGGGAGTGGCGGTCAGGCGCTCACGCACAACTTCAAGGAGATCCACTACCGGCAACCGGCGTGTTCATATGAAATAGTTCCTCCACAACCGAAACCTGGAACGAACGACGGTGATCCCGATTACTGCGTCGGCTCGCGCTGGCTGGAAACCAACGTCAGCGAAGGAGTCCAGTACAAGAAGATGTGGATTTGCGTTGACGGAGGCGAAGGTGGCAGCGGGGCCGTCTGGGTTCCCTGGTTCCGCTGGCACGGGGACTGGCAAGACCAGGTCGAAGGCACCCTAGTCGTCGACAACTGGCCTGCTCCCCAAAATCTGGTCCAGATGCTATGAGAGTCCTTTG
>CAYWIS010000376.1:0-2639 GCA_964458385.1 uncultured Pirellulaceae bacterium | reverse complement strand
GGGGTCGGTGATCCTTCGGGCCACCGGCCCCGTTTCACTTCTTGGGCCGTCGAAAAACTGTTCCCCCTCAACCGCAAGGCCCGGCAACGAGTTAGACGCCGTTGTAGGCGTGTTGTTGTAGTCGATCCACCGGGCCGGCCTGATCCGTTCTCTTGACAGTGGCCCCAGCGACGCCGGATGTGTTTACTTTGATGTCCACGGGCGTTTCGACTGGAAATTACGAACTTACGTCGCCCAAATGCGTCTGGTAAGCTGGATACTTGGGCGTGAACTCCAACGGGAACACATCGGGGAAGCGACAGCATGGCCATCGGCATCTACCTTCGAGTCAGCAGCACGAAGGGACAGGAAACTCGCAGTCAGGAACCGGACCTGCAAACGTGGGCCAAAGCCCAGCCGGATGAAGATGTCATCTGGTACAAGGACCGCTTCACCGGCACCACGATGGAACGTCCCGGCTTGGAACGGCTGTTGGCCGATGTCCGCAGCGGCAAAGTCACCAAGGTTTGTGTCTGGCGTCTGGATCGGCTGGGCCGAACGGCCAAGGGGCTGCTGACGCTTTTGGATGAACTCCAATCGCTCAACGTCGGCTTCGTCAGCCTGCGGGAAGGCTTCGACCTTGCCACGCCTGCCGGTCGGCTGATGGCCGGCGTTCTAGCAAGCGTTGCCGCCTACGAAACCGAAGTCCGCAAGGAACGGCAACTCGCCGGCATCGCCAAGGCGAAGGCCGAAGGGAAATCGTGGGGCGGCAGGAAGCGGGGAACACGGGTGAAGCTGACCGAAGAGAAGGAAGCGGTGATCCACCAGCTTTTCGACCAAGGGGCCACGGTCGCTTCCATCGCCCGCACCGTGGGGCTGACACGCAAGACGATCTACAAAGCATTGGAGCGAAAGCCGGTCGAAGTCTGACGCCCCCGGCTCAACAAATCACCATCCGCCATCCACCCCCGTCGGTCCCGTCGCTCTTCCGCCCGACCGCTTGCGAGCAAACGAGCAAAGGGTGTGGGCGTGGCCGTTTTGCCGCCGCTGGGCGTGCGAGCAAACGAGCAAAGGTGGCCGAGGGGCTTTGCTCGCTTTGCTCGCAAGGGTTTCCGCCGCCGAAAGGACTTTGCTCGCACTTTGCTCGCAGCGTTTTGCGAGCAAAGGTCAGGCGGCAGGCAGAGACTTTGCTCGCTTTGCTCGCAGACGGTTTGCCGCTGCGGATGACTTTGCTCGTTTGCTCGCAAAGGGAATTGGCAGAGCCAGAGCGGAAGAGCGGGCGAGGGGCGAAGGAAGGGGCATCGCCCGTGGGAGCGGCGACGCTACCGCCAAGGGTGTCAGGCTGGCGATGGCGTGTGCCTGATTTGTTGAAGCCCTTGCCGTTCGCTTCGCTCCCAGCGTGGTGCATCGGCTCACGGCGAAGGCTGTAACAAAAAGATCAATCCATCAATTCGAGGCGAAAAAGCTGGTGGGAAAGGTGGTCGCCCCGGCCTCTGCATCGGCTTCGCCCGGTTCTTTTCGTTATGCCGAAGCCGAACGCTCCCGCACGCACGGGATAGGGCCGGCAGCGTAGATACGAGCATGAAGACGTTTCACGAATGGCTGGTAGAGCAGCGGCAATGCGAAGGGCTTTGGCTCAATGACAAGAACGCCGTCATCGGGCTGTCGAAGATGAACCCGTTGCCGAGAGATTCCGCCGTGAACAAGAGCTTGAGCAAAAAGCCAAAGCAACCGCCGTCAGGCGTGCCGGTGTTCAAGCCGTGGAAGCCTGCTCAACCGGCACGGTTGCAGCCTTTCAAACCGGCTCAGCCTGCGAAGATCGTGATGCAGAAGCCGAAGTGACTTCACATTTCGACGTGGCCGTCAGGTATTTCGGGTGAATACTCCACATCGGGAGAGACACGCCAACTCTGCTGTTCCATATTCTCAAGGAACTCGGTGGGCAATGTGAGATGGTATTCACGAACGAAGTAAGCCAATGAAGCTGGCCAAATCCATTCGCCATCCGACTTCAACACAGCTTCGCCGAGCGTTGCTGGTGGTTCCTGCAAATAATCGTGTTCTACAATCATTGCAACACCAGCGTCCACACCTGAATTGAGATACTGGATGATCTCGGCTTCTCTTGGGTGTGGCTCGGCGTTTCGGAGCGAATTCAGTTGTGACCGCTGTTCGTCCGCCGATTGCTCAAAGAAGAAGCCAATTCTCTTGTGCGTAGCCATTTATCTGGTCCCTGGAATCAAGTCTCGCCAACGTGTTCCCACAGGAGCAGTCAGTGTTCCATTCGGATGCACTGTAATTGCGTTTGTGGGCGCACGGACTGTCACACCAAGTTTGTTGGCCAGATTTTGAGCAACACCGCCAGTCGGGAGAGAGCCTGAATAGCAAGAGATCAAGCGGACGTTGCCTTCAATCCCTTGGCTTTGTAACCACCCGGCAATCTGACGATGGCTGAGAACAACCTCTTGGCCATTATGGATCACAGAGAAAGCTCTGCCGTCACGAGTGCCGTGGATGAACACGTCTGTGAAGCCATCAATCGCCGGAACTCTGTTGGCGTATTGACGAACAAGAGGACCGGCCCATGCAGGCGACCCCTCCGCCATCGTGACGGCCCCTCTTGTTGTTGGGGCAACAAAGTTTTCCGCCCCAAGTCGTAG
>CAYWIS010000375.1:0-2695 GCA_964458385.1 uncultured Pirellulaceae bacterium | reverse complement strand
CGGAACAGCACGCCGTGCGGCAAGATGATCGCCATCACGCCGTCGTCCTTGAGGTAATACAGTCCGTGCAGCAGGAAGGCGAAGTCGGCCGCGCTGCGGGGCGCCACACCGTAATTCTTGAACCGCACGTCTTCCGCCGCGGCTTCGCCCGGGTCCCACCTCAGGCTGAACGGCGGATTGGCGACAACCGCGTCGAATTTCGGCATCTTCGCCGGGTTCATTTCGCGCAGGAAATCCCAATCGTTCTTGAGCGTGTCGCCGTGGTGGATCTCAAACTCCGTGTCCTTCACCCCGTGCAGCAGCATGTTCATGCGCGCCAGGTTGTAGGTTGTAATGTTCGATTCTTGCCCGTAGATCTTGCCAATCCCGTGCGGCCCCATGCGGTGCCGCACGTTCAAGAGCAGCGACCCTGATCCGCAGGCAAAGTCGTACACGCTTTCCAGCTTGTTGCGCTTGCCGGTCTTGGGCTCCTGGCTGTCGAGCGTGACAATCGCCGAGAGGATGTCGCTGATCCGCTGCGGCGTATAGAACTCGCCCGCCTTCTTGCCGCTGCCCGCGGCGAACTGGCCGATCAGGTACTCGTAGGCGTCGCCGAGCGTGTCGGTGTCGGTGGAGAACTGCGCAAGCCCGCGGGCAATCTCACTGATCACGGCGCAGAGCTTGGCATTGCGCTGGGAGTATTTCCGCCCGAGCTTGTCGGAGCCGAGGTTGATCTCGGAGAACAGCCCTTGGAAGCTGCTGGAGAACGAATCTTCCTCGATGTACTTGAACCCCTTTTGCAGGGTGTCCAGCAAGGTGTCGTCCTGGGTGCGGGCGAGGTAGACGATGTTGCCCCACAGGTAGTCGGGCTTGATCACATAATGCACCTTGCGGCGCATCTGCTTTTCGAACTCCGGCACGTAGCGCTCGTTCGCCTGGTACCAGACGGCCAGCGGCGTGGTTGTTCCGGCCTGCTCCAGCTCTTCGGGGGCGAGTTTGGGATAATCCTTGCCCAATTCCTTCTTGGCCGCCGCCTCGTAATTGTCTGAGAGGTACCGCAGGAACAGGAACGAGAGCATGTAATCGCGGAAGTCGTCCGCGTTCATCGAGCCCCGCAGGGCGTCGGCGATGTTCCAGAGGGTCTTGCCGAGTTGCTTCTGTTCGAGGTCGGTCATGGGCCGGCTTCAGATCTTGGAACGAATAAACTGCAAGCCGTCCTCAAACTTGGAAAGGTAGCGGCACCCCAATACTGCAAATTCTTCCCTCATCGGGTAGAAATCTCTCGAGTTGCGGCTCAGGAAGACGTGCGAATCCTTCGCAGCGTTCAGCGGCCGAACGTCTTCCAGCACCGATGCGGCGACGATCGCATCCTGCGGTGTCAAGTCAAACCGCCCTTCGAGCGTCCGTGCACTGGTGAACAGCGTGTGCGTTATCGGAATGCCCCGTCCCGTCCCAAGCATCCGCTCAACGATGTCCTCAAGCCTGTTGGTTTGGTCCTGTCCGATCTGGGACAAGGTTGCGACAAGTGGTTGGGTTCCGGTGACGACGGCCTGGTGCGGCGCCGAACGCTGCAACTCCGACAGATGCCGGTTCAGCTCGTTGAGAAACCGACGCCGTTCGTTGTCATAGCGGTTAAGCGTCGAGAACGGCTCGCAAACCGCCAACTGCGG
Organism: uncultured Pirellulaceae bacterium; assembly: GCA_964458385.1. Lineage (GTDB taxonomy): Bacteria > Planctomycetota > Planctomycetia > Pirellulales > Pirellulaceae > JAHWKS01. Next base: position 1,046 of record CAYWIS010000375.1, on the reverse strand, counting down.
AAAGACGAGTTCGAGCCGCCCGGCTTCGGCAAGCTGAAGAATCTCCTCGGCTTGAGCTGCCTCTTCCTGTTGAAAGGCTAACTCAAGGCAAAAATTGGACTCGACGTAGACGATCATGTCAGTGTTTCGAGCTCGATCTGGGCGTCGCGGATGTCGGCGACGAATTGGGATAGCGGCCCCTCCTCCTGAGTCTGAGGGAGCACTTGGGTATGCCCCCGTGCCAAATCCCCTAACCAATGGGAGAGGACTAACTCCAACTCCGCCCCGCGAAGATGGCGCCCGAGTTCGACCTCGGTAAGGTACTCCCGAAAGACCGGCTTCATATCCAAAACTTGGGCCTGTCCGTACTTCGCCATCCCAGGTCGGCGGGCCTGCAATTTCCAGAGATATCCAGTCGACTGCGACACGACCATCACATACGGTATCGCGTCGTTCGCATTCGCCAGCAACGCAAACCTCAGCAACGCATCGCGCAGCTCCAACGCGTTGTCCTTCGTAAACCGCTCGAGATTCTTGACCTCCACCAGCGCTAAAGGCTGCCCCAGTGGTGTTCTGACCAAAATGTCTGCTCTGCGGGACATCATTCACCTTCTCACGAAAAGCACAAAGCCCTTTGAATTATACGGCAAGTGGACGTTGCGCCCACGGCATCGGCTAATCTCTGTCCGCAGGCGGGAACAACTGTTGCATCAGGCCCCGTTTGTGGAGCTTTAAGGCGTCGAGTTTCTGAGATTCGGCGGTGATTCGGGCGTCGAGCGCGGAGAGGCAGTCGGCGATTCGCCGCTGCTCCGCCTCCTCTCGCGGTATAAGCGACTCAAGATCGAGGATGTCACCTCGCGACAGGCCGGGAATCAGGTTGCCGGATGCCAGAGCTTCAAAACGCGCCCGTTTAGTCTGCAACAAGTAAAGAACGAAGCGCCTCGCATTGCCTTTGGGTCTTGCGGCCATTAGCTGCCTTCCCATAGCAACTTCCGCGAGTTCGAGAAACATCACCTCGCCAACGCCGCTACCTTTGACGGTGATTAAGGTGTCGCCCTGCTGGGCAA
>CAYWIS010000374.1:0-2774 GCA_964458385.1 uncultured Pirellulaceae bacterium | reverse complement strand
CGTTCGCAATGTTTCGTCATACGCGGCGGCATTCATCCAGGCCAACATCAGGACTTGCCCCGTCGTGGCGTCCTGAGCAATCGCGGGCAACAACCCATTGCCCGCAGCGAAGTTGGGTCGGTCATTCGAAGAAGAACTCATGCTCACAATGCGACGATTCCATTAACGTCCTGAGCCATCTCGAACTCGCGATGCCCAAGCGAGCAGCACACCCGAGAGAACTCCCGTCAGGTAAATCGCCAGGGAAACAACAACCTCATTCGAAGTAAAGTGGGCGAGCAATTCCATGAGCCAACTCCTTGAGTCGTAAGAGAAACCAACCCAGCGCCGCAGTGCAGGCGACGCCGTATTGTAACTCCCGCCGCCCTGCGCGAGCAACGGTCATTGCCTCAGCGTTGTGCCGGCCCGGTCACCGCTGCTTCCACGCGACCCGCACAATTCAGAACTCCGGAGGAAACAGGCGTGCTAGCCGCGGGTGGCAACGTCGTTACTAACGGCAATTCGGTTTTGCGTCCATAGCTACACGCGCTCTAACCGTGGCGCCGCCGGGTGTATTTCCCGATCCTCGCCGCATTGCGTTCGCTACGCGAGGGAAGATATCCATGGTGAATGGCGAACCATTCGGCGTATCGCTCGCGGTCACGAGGATTGCGATTGCGGTCGTCCAAAATGTGCCCCAACTCGTGAATGAGCACGTTGTTCAAATAGAAGTCCTTGATGGCCTCTTCGGTCCAACACAACCGCCAGTGACGTGGCGAAACCTGCTCCCAGCGCCCACCGTACATACGCGCCTCGTTCAGTTCGGCTGGCGTAGGCGGAGCAAGATAGTGCTCCACGAGATCCTCTTCCATGGGATAGAGGTAAATGGTCTGCCCCCATTGAAGCCCGTAACAAGGATACGAACGTTTCTTTCGCGTCAGGCGACTTAACTGGACGACATGGAGTGGTTCGACCATCGCGGAAGGTAGGAGGGAAAGTCGTTGACGAATCTCCTCGGGCGTCACGACGTGGCGATAACCGACCCCCGGCGGCTGCACCATAATGCGATAACCTTTCGAGGCGCATTGGTCGTCAGGCGGTTCATGCCAATCCTCGGGCGGACCCGATGGGGCTCGATGAATGACGCGCCGGCGGCCTCGCTTACTTTGCGGATGCCCAAAACGTCCACGTGCAGCGCGAACAAGCGTATTCCGGTGAATTAGTGGTCGTGACTGACAACGGTGAAGTGTGCGGCGAGACATGAAAACGATCCAAGACATACCCCTGCAGCACGGGGGGGATTTCAAGGCAAACAGAAGTTGGCGAGGAGATTTCTGCCCCTCGTCTCCTAGTCGCCGAGAAATCATAGGAGCGGCCGAACTCCAAATTCAAGGATTGTCGCAACTCGTTCCGCGCTAGCGCCTTGCAGTAGGTGTTTGGGACGGGATTCTTTTGCGGATAAGAAATGAAAGCCGTAGACCCCCGTTTGGGGCGATTCTGCTGCTCGTCCTTCTGGCGGTAGAACAACAAGGAGAGAATGATTATTACAAAAATTGCAATTGCCCCGATGATAGAGCAAGTGACAACCACCCAAGGAGGAGAATTGCGATTGCGACGACCTTCGAGACGGCGGCTCGAGCGGCGCGCGGACGTTCCCGAAGCGACCTCAATAAGTTCGCCCAAATTGATTTCGCCACTGTCCTCAGGGGTTACCAGGACCGGAATGTCGGACGAGCCAGCCTGCCTTTCTCGAGGTAAACGCGAGGCGTCGCTCTTCCGGGCTTGGAGCGACGGCTTGCTGCGTGAACGCGCTTGGCGGCTATGCTGATGATCGGTCGTTGTCACGGACGATCGATCGGACAACGTATCGGTGGTTCCAACGACAGGAATAGGCTCCGGCAAGTTAATGATCAAATTCGGATCGGTCCGTGGAGTTGCCGGCCGCACGGTAGGCGACTTGGGACGGGCTCCTGAACCACTCCCGCCTCGGCGCCTGCCCGAGGGTGATGGAGTTTGGGCAGTATCGTTCTTGCCGTGCGCTACAAAAACGGGCGCTTCTGCATCCGGTGTTAATCCATGGATTTCGGTTGGAGACGGCGCTTTCGCCTCGTTCGCTTCTCCGCTGCGGTAGCACTCAAGCCAAATGGTGAGGGCCTCGGCGACTTCGGCCACACTCTGATACCGATCCTCCGGCTTTTTCTCCATCATGCGATCGCAGATCGCGATTAGTTCTTCCGGGCAATCAGGACGGTCGAGGCGGATATCAGCCGGCTTTTCCAATTGGTGTTTGGCAATGCGTTGAGCCAGCGAACCTTCGGGAAACGGGGGATGGCCCGTGAGCAGGAAATACAACGTGCAACCAAGGCTGTAGATGTCAGCGCGATGGTCGACATCGTGGCTGCTGAGTGCTTGTTCGGGGGCCAAATAATCGGCGGTGCCCAAGACATTCTCGTTATGAGCGATCGTTAACGACGCCGTATCATCTTCCGAGAACAACGCCAAGCCCATATCCAGGATCTTGACGACGCCCCGTTCATCCACCAGCAGATTGGCCGGCTTGATATCGCGGTGAACCATGCCGCACCCATGGGCGTGTTCCAATCCCCGAGCCGCCTGAATGATGTAGTCGGCCGCGTCCGCGAGGTCGAGCAATTCGTTCCGCGAATTCAAATCTTTGACGATCTCTAGCAGGTCCTTCCCCTTGACGTACTCCATTACGAGATAATGTTGATCTCCCTGCTTATCAATGTCGTAAGCGCGGACGATGTTCGGGTGATCTAAGGTGGCGGCGGCCT
>CAYWIS010000373.1:0-2794 GCA_964458385.1 uncultured Pirellulaceae bacterium | reverse complement strand
GGTTCGAGTTGACCATGATCGACTCGATCCCCATTTCGCGCAAGGCGAAGCTGGCGTGGCAGCAACAGTAGTCAAATTCGATCCCCTGGCCGATGCGGTTCGGACCGCCGCCCAGAATCATGATCCGCTTCTTGCCCGGCTCCTTGGGCGGCGTCTCGTCTTCGTCTTCGTAAGTCGAGTAGTAGTAGGGGGTGTAGGCCTCGAACTCGGCGGCGCAGGTATCGACGGCTTTGAAGACCGCTTGGATGCCGCGCTTTTTGCGCTCTTCGCGCACTTCCATTTCGCTCGTCTTCCAGATGGTGGCGAGCTGGCGGTCGGAGAAGCCATAGCGTTTGGCCCGGCGAAGCGTGGGGGTGTCGACCTCGCGCACGTCTTGGAACTGCCGCAGTTGGCCTTCCATTTCGACGATCTCGGCCACCTGGTCCAGGAACCACGGGTCGATGGCCGACAGATCGTGAATCTCCGATGGCGACAGCCCCGCCTTGAGCGCATAACGGATGTACCAGATCCGTTCGGCATTGGGCTTAGAGAGCTTAGCGCGGATTTCTTCGATTGTGGGCTGTTCGTCGGTCCCCCACAGGTCTTTGCCGTCGCACCCCAGCCCAAAGCTGCCCACCTCCAGGCCGCGCAGCGCCTTCTGCAGCGATTCTTTGAAGGTGCGGCCAATGGCCATGGTTTCGCCCACGCTTTTCATTTGCGTGGTCAAGGTGGAGTCGGCCTCGGGGAATTTTTCAAAGGCAAACCGCGGAACCTTGGTCACCACGTAGTCGATGGTCGGCTCAAAGCAGGCGGTGGTTTCGCGGGTGATGTCGTTCGGTAATTCGTGCAAGCGGTAGCCAACCGCCAACTTGGCTGCGATTTTAGCGATGGGGAACCCGGTAGCCTTGGAGGCCAACGCGCTGGAGCGGCTGACGCGGGGGTTCATCTCGATGACGATCATCCGTCCCGTTTGGGGATGGATGGCGAACTGAATGTTCGAGCCGCCGGTTTCTACACCAATCTCGCGGATGACGGCGATACTGGCGTCGCGCATGCGCTGGTATTCCTTGTCGGTCAGCGTTTGCGCGGGGGCGACGGTGATCGAGTCGCCGGTGTGGACCCCCATTGGGTCGAAGTTTTCGATCGAGCAGATGATGACCACATTGTCATCCAGGTCGCGCATCACCTCCATTTCGTACTCTTTCCAGCCGAGGATCGACTCCTCGATGAGCACTTCATGGATGGGCGACTGGTCCAACCCGCGGCGCACCAGCGCGTCGAACTCCTCGCGGTTGTAAGCAATGGCCGAGCCGCTGCCGCCCAAGGTGAAGCTGGGACGCACCACGCAGGGCAGACCCACCATGTTGGCCACGCGGCGGGCGTCCTCCATGTTGTTCACAATTTCGCCCCGGCACACGTCCAGGCCGATTTTCTCCATGGCCGCTTTGAACTGCTCGCGGTCTTCGGCTTTGTCGATCACCTCGGCCCGAGCGCCGATCATTTCGACGCCGTACTTCTCCAAGATCCCTTCCCGGTGCAGGTCCATCGCCAGGTTCAAGCCGGTTTGCCCGCCCAAGGTAGGAAGCAAAGCGTCGGGGCGCTCTTTTTCGATGATCTTGGCCACAATCCGCCAGTCCAACGGCTCGATATAAGTGCGGTCGGCCGTGTTGGGGTCGGTCATAATGGTGGCCGGGTTCGAGTTGACCAGGACCACCTCGTACCCCTCTTCCCGGAGGGCCTTGCACGCCTGAGTGCCCGAATAATCAAACTCGCACGCCTGCCCAATAATGATCGGACCTGAGCCGATCAGCAGAATCTTCTTGATGTCGTCGCGACGCGGCACAGCGTCGGCTCCTTTCCAAAACCAAGGACGCAACAAAATTTCCCGAGGTTAGCACTCTTGGAGGCCGTTTTTCAAGGGGCAACGCCGCCAAGAGGGGGCAAACTGCCTCCCCTGCGCGCAAATCCAGCGCTCGGATTACTTGGACTAATTGTAGGTATAGACCGGGAGTTTTAGCCACGGCCAAAACCCGATTTGGCCCCAAAGAAGACAGAATCCTTCCGGCTGGAAAACGCAGGGCTTCCAAGTCGTCGTGGAGAAGCCACTTACTTCGCCGGCGCTTCCATTAGATTGCCTAATAATTGGGCAACTTAGTTTGCAAGCAATTGACAGACTTTCGTAACACTTTTAGCATAAAGCGGTTGTTTTAATTCTTGTGTGCCTATTTAAGAAGCCGAGTGAGGCGCCCTTTGGCCACCCCTTCTCGATCTGGCGTGTTTTCGGCGGCGGCTGACCGGCGAGTCGAACGCTTTACCGAAAGCATCAGCTTTGACCACCGGCTCTACGAGCAAGATGTGCGCGGCTCGATCGCCCATGCGCAAATGCTGGCCGAAACCGGGCTGCTGACGGCCGAAGAGCGCGACCAGATCGTCGCCACGCTGGAGCAGATTCGCGACGAAATCGCCGCCGGCAAGATGGAGTTTCGGCAGGAGCTGGAAGACATCCACATGCACATCGAGCAAGCGCTCATTGAGCGGTTGGGCGATGTGGGCCGCAAGCTCCATACCGCGCGCAGCCGCAACGACCAGGTGGCGACCGACTTCCGCCTCTGGGTGCGCGACGCAATCGACCAGATCGACCGCCGGGTGCTGGAGTTGCAGCGAGCGTTTGTCGGCCGCTGCGAGCGCGACGCCGACGTCATCCTGCCCGCCTACACTCACTTGCAGCGCGCTCAGCCGGTGCTGGCGCCTCATTATTGGCTGGCGTATTGCGAGAAACTGGAGCGCGATCGAGGGCGGCTGGCCGATTGTCGCC
>CAYWIS010000372.1:0-2805 GCA_964458385.1 uncultured Pirellulaceae bacterium | reverse complement strand
CTCAATTCCGCATGAGACGCGGAAAAATTAAGCACCTGGCCACCCGCTATCGCGATGTTTTCCCGGGCGGCTCTTCGGCGTCCTGCCTCATCGGGAGGCACTCCAACCTTTTTTAACCGGGACGTCCAAACGCACACCGGACTGCGCCCTGGTTAAGCGCGCGCTAATGACTTTCCCGGCCGCCAGGCCCTCGAAAACTTCTGTGGACACGACGCGTACGTGAGCCCTTCGGGTTTCTCGCGGCCGGTAGCTACACCTGTCAGGTCCACATTAGGTGGCCCCATGTCCCCAATCGGGGTGCTGTCTGGGCGAATGCCCGTCATCGCACCCGATTACGGGTGCCTGGAGGTCGTTATGTTTGCGAAGTTGTTTGGTAATCAGCAGGCTGCTGTCATTCTTCCTGGGAATCCGCGCGAGTGGGATCTGGGAATCGTCAATCGCTTCTTGAATAGCCTGAAGGCCCACAAGGAACGGGACCGCGAGCAGGTGCGTGCACAGATGCAGACGCTCGAGTATGCGATTCAGACGGAGATGCGAGCCCCCTTCACTTCGGTGAAGATGGTGCTGCAAACCGATGATATGAAGCTGCCCATTCAGCTTCGCGCATACAAAGAGATGTACCAGTACATGCAAATCTGGTTGTGGTAATTCCCATTCAGACTGCGACGATCTTCGTCGCAGTCTTTATTTTTGGAATTACTTCTTCTTGCCGAACGCGAGAGGAATGACGTTCGGACCGGCCGCTTCACATTGCAGGCGTCGCTCGGTCGCCGCATGGAGATCTTCATACGTACCATAGACGACGGCGTGAACCATCTCGCGCGCCTTCGGCGGGATTTTGCCGTTGTTCAACGCCCGCTCAGCCTCATCTTGCACGAGCATCAATCGAACCTGTTTCACCTGGAGCGACAGCTCGCGTAGCTCTTCACGCGTGCGCACCGACTCCACCGGCTCCGGAGACATTCCGTGCAGCAGCATCGCCATGCGATATAGCCGCTTGCCGCGTTCAGTAAACGTGACGGCCCCCTCTTCGGAGAACGTCAGGAACTCCGGGCCCGGCTCGGCCGGCACGCCGTGGTTGCGAATCAACGCTAAATCTTCAGAGCTGATGGTCATTGCGAATCCTTCGAATTCAGTCGCTGCATCCAAGACACTTGGCCCATGACAGCGAAGCACAGTGCCAGGGGAGCCAGCCACAAAACACCCGGCGCGACTGCGGTATGCAAAAGCACCGCGCCACAGACAAGGATGGCAGTCAGGCGTGCAGCGAAACGCTCGACCAGCGCACAGCTTGAACGGCCCGTGACGATCAACATGGCCGGCGTGCCGGCGAGCGCCATGAGCGTGACGAGCTCGGATGCGGAGAACTGCGCAATGAACTGAGCAGCCTCCGGCACCATCGAGAGCGCCGCCAATACGATCGCGCCTCCTAACAGCGTAAGCTGCAAGTTGCGGTTGAGCCTGTTCAAAAGTGTCTTCATGTTGGTCGACGAAAGTGAATCCGTGTATTTACTCTAGCAGTTGTTTTTATACATCGGACAGTAGGTGTCATGTTTTTGTGCTGTAAGTCACTGATTTCGGGGATTACGTTCAAATCCCATTGTCATTCGGAAATTGCGCTTTTCAGGGACTTAGGGGGCTTCTCTGCGCACATTTGGCGCGGGGGCTGGATGCTTCCTTACTTCACAAAGAAAGCCGTCTCGCAAGGAGACGGCTTGTAAGTGAAAAGGTGAATTAGAAGAGTGAGGCCTGATCAGCCATCAGCGTTGCGGTTGGCAATCGGACGCCACGCTCGGCGAGGAAGCTATTGAGCGCCGCACGCCGCCCTTGCACCTGGAGATTGAACACAGGCACACCGTGTCGGCAGGCCAGCACGATTGCTGTTGCGGTACCGCCTGTGACCTGAGAACGCGTGTGTTCACTCTCGCAGCCATCCGGCGTCCAACACACGAGGAAGGCGGACGGCGCATCGAGCCGCTTGCCCAACACCTGATAGCAGTTGCGAGCATGGAGACTTCGAACGGAGTCTCGTAGCCGCTCCCACGCAGGATGGACCGTAGCGGCGAGTGTCAGGGCGTTCGGCCCGACCCCGGCCAGCGAAGAGGGGTTGTTATTGAACCCTTTCCACGGCAAGAAGATCTCGAGCTTCGCGTCCTGCACTTCACGTGCACCGGTCTCGAAGGCGAGGTCCGCACCGTCGGCGCCGCCGGAACGAAGCGTGTAGCCGTGCTGCGCCAGCACTCGGGCCAAACCTCGCATCTCCTCCAACACCTCAGGGGGCGTCTCACGCGAGCCCACGCCGGTGTAGTTCAGATTCATACATGACCTTTAAGTTGAGGGGATCTAGCACAGTCTAGCGATCGCAACCGCCCATCTCTTCCGGCTTCCCTATACCCGACAGGAACAACGGATGCGACGCAAGTCGCGGGAGGACATGATGAATCAAGTTGAACGAGCGATTGAGATCTTGCGACGCACCGCGGATGGCAGAGAGCTATCGCCGATGCACCTCGGGATCGTGCAAGCCGCGGTAAACGATCACCTGACGCCCAATGGAAAGTTGGAGTTCGCCGCGCTTTATGAGGAAGTGTGCAACGGCACCTACCGCAAGCTCTATCAATCTCTGTTCGGGATCCGGCACTTGACGCGCGATCATGAAGGCTACGTCTATTGGCGTGGTAAGCGGGTCGAACATTTCAGCCATCCTGATGTGCAGTCCATGCAGGAAGCGGCTATTCGGCTCGCTGAACAGTGTCGTGCGCTTGAGGCCAAGGGCTTTCCGGTCACGGGCAGAACGGCGATTTG
>CAYWIS010000371.1:0-2807 GCA_964458385.1 uncultured Pirellulaceae bacterium | reverse complement strand
TTCCAAAGAAATTGGCCGTCGGGCGCTACGTCGGCAAGTAACTCCAGTAGCTCCTCCAACACCTCGGCGTCCCAACGCACGGTGCGGCCGGGCGGAAACCCCTTACGCGAGAGGTGCCACACGCGGCCCAGCTTTTTCCACGGCATGTGATCTTCGAGGTTCGTCTCCGCACGCTCAGCAACTTTCCCGAAGGCTTTGACTGCCTGTTCTAGAAAGTCCCAGAAAGCAGGCGTGTCGATTTCCGCGAGTGTATACGCGTGAATCTGCACTTCCTGCCACGGGCCTCGCAAATTTTTGAGCTTAACCCGTGGTTCGTTGCTGTACGCCTGAATCTCATGGATTTCGTTAAGTGTTTTTAGCGGCAGCGCGGCTTGCAGTTGTTCGCGCTTGAAAGTGTTGCGCGCCGTACGGAACTTCATCTTGAGCAACCAGGTTTCAGCCGTGATTGCATGAAAGAACCAGCCGTCCGACTTTTTCTCCGCCGCAATCTCCACGACGCTGCGATTGTTCCAGTTGGTGGGGCTGAAGTTGCCGAGTTCATGAATGCGGTCCACCACGCGTTCGAGTATGCGTCCATCCCATTTGACGGGCTGTCCTTTGCGGTCTACTCGGTCGTGTGTATGCCAGCGGCGACCGTCCACCTCCCATGGCATTTTGGCGTCGCGGCCAACATCGGTAATATCCAGATCGCCTGCCTGAGGTTGCTCGGCCGCGGCAAAATCATGGACCTTTCGTTGCTCGTGCGGCCCCGCAGCCAAGACGGGCTTAAGCGCCTCGCCTGTGTAAGACCGGAGCAAACCGCAATCGCCGTTTCCAGAAAGGGCGCGTTCAGCGTGAGCCACAATATCTTCGGGCGTACCTGCCGCCACCAGCATCCCGCCGCCTTCGCCCGCCTCTGGCCCCATGTCTAAGACCCAATCGGCCTGCTTGATGACGTCCAAATTGTGCTCAATCACCACGACCGTGTTTCCCAGGTCGACCAAGCGATGCAGCACGTCCAGCAATTTGCGCAGGTCCTCGAAATGTAACCCCGTGGTGGGTTCGTCAAGCAGATACAACGTGCGCCCCGTATCAGGACGCGATAGCTCGGCCGCCAGTTTAACGCGTTGCGCTTCGCCTCCCGAAAGGGTCGGCGCCGCCTGACCAAGCATGAGGTAGTCCAATCCTACATCGCACAGCGTTTGCAGGATGCGACGAATCTTGGGGATATTCTGGAACAACTCTACGGCGTCACCGCAGGTCATGTCCAGGACGTCGGCAATTGAGCGCCCCTTGTAGTGTACGGCCAACGTTTCGGCGTTGTACCGTTTGCCGTTGCACGCGTCACATTCGACCCAAACGTCGGGCAAGAAGTGCATTTCGATGCATTTTTGCCCCATTCCTTCGCACTCTTCGCACCGCCCGCCAGGCACATTGAAGCTGAACCGCCGCGGGGAATAGCCGCGAACTTTTGCCTCGGGAAGTTGTGCAAAAAGGAGTCGTATCAGTTCGAAAACGCCGGTGTAGGTGGCCGGATTCGACGACGGCGAGTTCCCGATCGGCTGTTGATCGACACGAATCACTTTATTGATATGCTCAATTCCCCGAATCTCCTGGTGAGCGCCGGGAATTGTGGAAGCCCGATGTAACGTTCGGGCGACGGCCCGGTGGAGGACATCGTCAATTAACGAACTCTTGCCGCTGCCGCTCGGCCCCGTTACCGCTGTGAGCGTACCAAGGGGAATACGTACCGAAACGTCGCGCAAGTTATGCTGGCGAGCCCCAATAATTTCGAGCCAACCGCCGCCGGGCGGTGCCGATCCCGTCGTTTTCCTCTCAAGTCGGTTTACCTCATCGAGCGTCGCCATGCGTCGGTTCGTCGGGACGGGGATCGCCCGCTTTCCGCTCAGGTATGGCCCCGTCACCGATGTACGACTCTTTCCAATCTTCTGGGGCGCGCCTTGCGCGACAATGCGTCCGCCGTGCTTTCCCGCCCCAGGGCCAAAGTCGCACAAGTAGTCAGCACCTTCGATCACTTCGCGGTCGTGCTCAACCACGACTAATGTATTGCCCAAATCACGCAGGCGATGCAGAGCCTTCAGCAGACGCGTGTTGTCGCGCGGGTGAAGGCCGATCGTCGGCTCATCCAAAACGTAGAGAACGCCGCAAAGGCCGCTGCCCAACTGACTTGCCAAGCGAATGCGCTGCGCTTCACCGTTGGAGAGCGAAGCGGCGGTGCGCGCCAAGGTTAAGTATTCGAGCCCCACATCGTTTAAGAACCGCACCCGCGACATCACTTCCCGGATCAACTCGCCGGCAATCCGCTGTTCGCGATCCGAAAGGCTCCAGGTCTCGACCTCGCGTTGAAGTTCGCCAAGCGGCATGCGCGCCAAATCATCGATCGTTTTGTTGCGAAAACGTACGGCTGCCGCATCATCACGAAGCCGACTGCCACTGCACGCCGAGCATTCCACCTCATCCACGAGGTGTTCCAAGCGAGAGCGGAACGAGGGGGACAACCGCGACGCCTCCTCCAGCGCTGGATAAAGCCCCTTGAATTGAAAACGGAACAAAACTCGGGGAGTCTTCTTGTTGCGATCGCTTGGAGGAATTACATCAAACCATTGATCACCCGCGCCGTGCATCAATATTCGACGGTATCGCGCCCCAAGCTGCTCGAAGGGAACGTCAAGCGGAACTCCTGTGCCGGCCGACAGTGCTTCGAGCATCCACCGCGACACCTGGTTATCCAGGCGGGGCCAAAGATCGACAGCTCCCTGAGCTAATGTCAGTTTGGGGTCGCGCAACAATGCGGCCGGATTGGCGCC
>CAYWIS010000370.1:2369-2811 GCA_964458385.1 uncultured Pirellulaceae bacterium | reverse complement strand
GAAACCATAATCGCTTCCAAAGGCAAACCATAACACCCCAATCGCCACGGCGGCCACGGCGATTACCAGCGATACGATATTGCCGATCTGATGGTCATGCAGGCCAGGGATTTGGGCATAGGCGATTCCCGCCATGCACACCGCCCAGGTTAGCCATACCCATCTAGGCGGAACCAGCTTGCGGCGGGGCGACAGAGTGGAAGGTGCGACCGAGCTTTTCTCGGGCTGCGGCGCCGGTGTAGGCGACGTGTCGCTAACCATCGGGCAATCCTCTCAAGGTTGGACGCGGTCTCGACTACACGGGACCGCGCTTACCCGTAGCCTAGCAATCGACGCCCTCCACGGCGAGCGGGGACTAACGCTGCGTGGACGGTCGGTTAGCCCAGGCGAACCTTTCCGCCGTCCTGCGTTGCGAAGTCCTGGCTAGTGACCGAAGGAGATC
>CAYWIS010000370.1:0-2359 GCA_964458385.1 uncultured Pirellulaceae bacterium | reverse complement strand
CCGTGGTGATGGTGATGGCGGTGGTGGTGAAAACGCCAATACGGCGGATAGCACCCAGGGCCGGCGTAGTAGTGCTCCTCGACAATCACCGGACGCGGCGGAGGAGGAGAATAAACGGCCACTGTAGGAGGCGGAGTTTGAAGCATGGCCGTAATGACTGCGTCGCTCACGCCTGCGTTCTTCAAGGTGATGACTTCTTGGGGGCTAGGACGATGGGTCAAGCCATTGGTCTGAATATGCGCAATAATGACGCTGTCGTTCACCCCCGCTTGGGTCATGGCGATAATGTCGTTCATTGTTGCGCGGGCCGCCATTTGTTGGCCGATTTCTGCTTCCATCCGCGTGCGCGCAATATCTTCATCAACAGCAGCGCCAATCGATCCACCGGTGATGGCCCCTACGGCCGAACCGATGACGGCCCCGGCGGCAGTGTGGCCGGTGGCGTGCCCCACAGCAGCGCCGACGCCCGCACCGGTCAAACCGCCAAGCAGCGCTCCACGATCGGCATAATAGGGGGACTGGCACCCTGTTGCGAACAGGAACGCCATTCCGATTAGCCCCAGCCACAACCCACCACGCATACGTCACCTAACGCCACTTGAATCTTTTTGCCTGCAAAGGCGGAGAATCTTCGCAAGATCATTCCGTGCGGTCAATGCGACTTGGGTCGGTGTGGATCCCGGTGGTGACCCGGTCGCGGAGCCTAATTTGCTGTTTTTTCCCACGGTTGAGCAAAAATCCGGCGTGTGCCTGTCAACTTAGGCGCTTTGTGACGGCGGCAAACCGCGGTTTTAACGCCTAGGGCTGGCGCGTCCGATTTAGGCTGGGTACAAGGCAGCCCTGCGCTCCCCGCGTTTGAGGAACGCGACCTACCGGTGTCCCGCAGCACCGGTCAGGGATTTCCATAGACCCAGACGAGCCATGCACGACCCGCTCTCCCGACATGGACGATCGCAATATGCCCTTGCCGGATTGCTGGGGTTGTGGAGTTGCTTATTCGGTCTGGAGCCGCAAGCCTGGGCCTCGCACCTTCGCCGCACCCCCATTGTCGAGGCAGTCGAAAAGGCGTCGCCCTCGGTGGTGAACATTCATGGCCGCAAGACGGTTCCCGCCACCGACATCCAGTTCGGGGTGGAGGCCGGACGCCAAGTGAACGGCATGGGTACGGGCGTCGTCATCGACGAACGAGGGTACATTGTCACCAATTACCACGTCGTCGAAGGGGTCCGGCAGATCCAAGTCACCTTGGCCGACGGTTCGACGGTGGTGGCTCGCCTGGTGGAGCACGATCCCAAGACCGACTTGGCGATCATCAAAATTGATACCGACTCTCCCTTGCCCACGATCCGCATCGGGTCTTCACACGACCTGATGGCCGGCGAACCGGTGGTGGCGGTTGGCAACGCTTACGGTTATCCTCATACCGTCTCGCGCGGCATTATTAGCGCTCTCCATCGTTCGGTGCAGGTGAGCGAGGAGCAAAAATACAACGACCTGATTCAGACCGACGCTGCGATTAACCCGGGCAACTCGGGCGGGCCGCTGCTCAATATCGATGGCGAAATGATCGGCATCAATGTGGCGGTTCGGGTCGGAGCGCAAGGCATCGGGTTCGCCATTCCGGTGGACGAGGCGATGCACGTTGCAGCTCAGTTGATGAGCGTCGAACGCCGTGAGAACATTTGGCACGGCCTACAAGGCGAGACGGTGCGCGACGGCGAAACCTTCCGTTATATTGTCCGCTCCATTAAATCGGGCAGTCCCGCAGAAGCCGCTGGCTTGCGTGTGGGCGACGAAGTTCGGACCATTGGCGACTTTACCGTCGCCCGCGCTTTGGATGTGGAGCGCGCCTTGATGGGGCGGAAAGCTGGCGAAAAGTTAACGATGCTCGTCAAGCGCGGTGACACCGAGCAAGCGTTGACGCTGACCGTGGCCGCCGTGCCGCACCAGACGCTCACATCCGAGGAGCAAATTTGGCAGACATTCGGCCTGCGGCTGGAGCCGATTCCCGGCGATGTGTTCCAGAAGCTCAACACGCGATATCGCGGTGGACTGCGAGTGACGGCTGTTCGGCCAGGCAGCCCCGCTGCGGCGGAAGGCATCCGTCGCGGCGACGTGCTGGTCGGCATGCACGTATGGGAAACGATCTCGCTCGACAATGTACGCTACATTTTGAATCGCCCCGACTTCTCGCAGCTTCGCCCGCTCAAGTTCTATATTGTCCGCGGCGAAGAGACGCTCTACGGCCACTTGCAAGTTAGCCTGAATAAGTAACCACCCAACGCCCTGCCGAGCGCACGTCCTTTGCATTGTCAGGATAACACGCCTCGCCGCCTGACTGGCAACTTGGACCTAGCCA
>CAYWIS010000369.1:0-2835 GCA_964458385.1 uncultured Pirellulaceae bacterium | reverse complement strand
CGGTCTGCTGCTCGGTGGTAAATGTAGTCGGCAGCATAATTCGGAAGCCCGCGCCGGGTGGCTTCAATTCGACCCAAGGGACCGCAGGCTTCTGCGGTAGCGGGGCGAATGGCGTGATCTGACTTTGACGCGCGGAGATCTCGGGCGCGACCGCGCCAGGTTTAGGCGCCTTCGGCTCCGGCGGCGCCGCCGGCTTTGGCGCGTCGTTCGATTGACCGAAACTCGGTCCGGTAAACTTCGGCAGCTTGAAGTCGGGCAGATTGAAATTCGGTATCGCCGACGCTGCGGCCGGAACGTTCAGCGGCTTCTCAGCGCCAGCCGCCGCAGGCGCTTGCGGAGCTGGATTGGGATTGGCGGCGATCTGCGGCGCAGGCACCAGGTGCGATTGACCTAGTGGCTCCAGATGCTGGCGCAGCCACGCCTGATCGGCCGCGCTCAATTCCGCCAGAGGCAACTGAACGACGCGGCTGCCGTACATGAGCACGACTCGGCCGCCATGGATCCGCACATACTCTGCCTGGACACTCGTGCCGTAGATGTCGGTCCACGTGCGGCGGCGCGTCAATCGCCGCTTCGCTTCGGCAGTCGATAACGGCTTTGCTAGTGGCGGTGAATCATTGCGGTTAGCCGATGGGCGTTCTTCGCTGTCGTCGTTGCGCGAAGCGCGCGTGGAATCGTCAGTGTTTCCGGCGTGCGTCTTGATGTATTCCTGATCGGTCTCGCTAAGCGAGTCGAGTGGAACTCTGTATTGCTTGCCATTCATCTCGAGGACGACGCGATCGCCATCCGTTCGGACGAAGGCCGCCTTGATCTGCTTGCACTCTTTGTTCACCCACGTGCGCTCGTCTGCAGCGCGCACAACCACAGGCGACAATAGAATCGCGCATGCGCGAAGTGAGATGAACCGCCCCATGGGAACCAGCCCTGAAACACAGGGAAGTAAGACCTTTTCACCAATCCCGGCGAAAATGACTAGCCACCCCAGACTAGGGAGAAAATCCGGGAGTGTCAATGTTTTTGGCGTTCAGACTGTTTAGGAGCGGCATCGAATGAGGCGATTGGTGGTTTGGATTGGGGCCGCGAGCAGATTTGTGCTGAATTGCGTTCGACTTGTGTGGATTGCGCCGAGTTGCGGGAATGTTTGATTCCGTGGCGAACCTTGTGACGGCAAGTGGTGTCGGACACGAGTCACTTGTGTAAACACTTACACGCCAGCGTGGAAGAAGGGCGCCATGGTATGTACGAATTTTGATCAGTTCGACGAACAACCTTTATTTTGAGACGATGAGCGCCGCCGTGGATATCCGTCGGAAACGCATGTGAAGCGCGGATTAAGAATCGTCCACGGCGAAAAGTTGCCGGAGGAGAAGCTAGGTGGGAACGACCTCTGCCCTTGCGGCTCCGGCACTCGTCTCAAAAGGTGCTGTCTTCAGAGAAGGCTGCTTTTGATGGCGTGAACCGGGACCACTACTTTAGAGACTGAACGCCGAAGCCTGCTCGGTTTAATGTAGCCGTGCGGGCTTTCTGTATTTGCAGACTTCGTTGGAATACACTCGATGACCACGCTGCTAATGTCATCTCGTCATACGGAGGACAATCAGTTGCTCTGGCGCGCGGCGACTCGCCGGGGTTGGGCTGTCGCACGCGCGCGAGGCGTTCGCCTGCCTGCGCTCGACGACGATGAAACCGTCATCTACGTCGAGTCGCTTTACGCCCCCACAATCGCCAGCGCGCTCGGACTCGAGTTGCTCGGTCCGCGCGAGGACTGGCTCGTGCGACTTCCCGACGAGTTCAAGCACCGCCGCATCGAACTAACGACATTGGGCAGCGCCTGGGCGATCAAGCAAGCAGTGTTTGTTAAGCCCCCGAATGACAAGTCGTTTGCGGCCGCGGTTTACGAATCGGGCGCGTGTCTGCCTGCCGAGTTCGACCCTGATACGAACGTTCTGGTTTCTGAGCCGGTGCGGTGGCTCGCGGAGTTTCGTTGTTTCTGCCTTGAAGGAAAGGTGAAGACGCTCTCTCCGTACTTGCGGTCGGACGTTCATGCAAAGCTCAGCGGCTATGAGATGTCACGGAACGAAAGTCAGGCGGCGACGGCTTTCGCGGAGGAAGTACTTGCCGCAATGAGCTCGCTGACGCCACGCGCCGTTGCACTCGATGTCGGGCTCGTCGACCGCCGAGGTTGGGCTGTCGTCGAAGCAAACGGCGCGTGGGGCGCCGGCATTTACGGTTGCGATCCCGACGCCACGTTGGACGTAGTTCAACACGCGACGGTGAAACCGAACTGAGGGGGCCTGACGTCTAGGCCAACTAAATATAGTGCTTCTTGCGCATTGCCTGTCGGCGAAATGGTTGCGGGCGGTAAGCGTGCGGGACTAAAATTGGCGGCGAATTTCGCGATCCCGCCGCCGCAACGCACTACCCACTGATATGCGGCGCAGACCCCAATACTTGGAGCACACGCCATGTCGTTGCGCCGTTCGAAAATTACCCGCCGCGATGTTTTGAAATCGGGGGCCGTCTTGGCCGGCGCCGCATGCCTGCCGCGGTGGTTTGTCGAGGAAAACAGAGCGCTGGCCGCGCCGGAAACTTCGAAATCGCCGAACGAACGGATCGGCATCCTGCTGGTCGGCTGCGGCGGCATGGGGAACGGCGACGCTCGACTCGCCCAGCAATTCGGCGACATTGTGGCCGTGTGCGACGCCGACGCCAACCGCGCAGGCAAGACGGCCGAGGCGCTCAAAGCCAAAGCCAAGTATTCCGATTTCCGAAAAGCGATCGCCGACAAGAACGTCGACGTGGTCATCAACGCCACGCCCGACCATTGGCACACGC
>CAYWIS010000368.1:0-2839 GCA_964458385.1 uncultured Pirellulaceae bacterium | reverse complement strand
GCCTCGCAGCTTATTGCGGGAGGCGACCCGTTTCGACCTTAGGGAAGGGACCCGTGCAAGCCTTCATAAACTCGACCAAGTCTTTCTTCTCTTGTTCGGTCAGGCCCAGCTTTTTGATCTTGGGGCTCAGGTACGGGTTGGGATGGCCGCCTTTGTCGTACCATTCAACCACCTCTTCCAAAGTCGCCTGGCTGCCGTCGTGCATGTAGGGCGCGGTCAGCGCGACATTGCGAATGGTTGGCGTCTTGAAGGCGCCGCGGTCTTCGTCCCGCTTGGTGACTTCGAATCGGCCTAAGTCGGGATTACTCGCGTCCATGCCGACTCCTAGGTTGTGGTACTGCTCGTCGGTGAAGTTGGCGCCGGCGTGGCAGGCGGTGCAGCCCGCTCGCTCGCTGAAGAACAACTCGCGGCCGCGTTTGGCGCTCTCCGACATCGGATGAGCCTCGCTCGCTTTGAGGACGGTCATGTACTCGTTGTACAAGTCGGGGTCTTCCTCCCGTAGCGCGTCAAGGTCTTCCAGGTCCTCTGCATAACGCTCGCGCATGGCGCGCAGCGGCTCATAGTAGTCGTAGGGCGAGGGGCCGGTTACCAACACCCGCTCAAACGACGCAAGCGCTTTGCCGATGTTTTGAATGGTTACGCCGTCGGGAAAGATCTTTTCGAACTGAACGCGGTAACCGTCGATCTTGCGGATCGTCTCGGTGACGGCTTCATGCGTGTTGCCCATCTCGACGGGGTTGGCGATGGGACCAATCGCTTGCTCTTCGAGCGACGCTGCGCGGCCGTCCCAGAATTGGGCTTCGCTGAGAATTCGGTTGTAAGTGGCGGGAGAATTGCGATTACCCATCAGCCCCTGAATTCCGATGCCGAACTGAGTCGAGCGGGCGTAGCCCTCGTCAGGATGATGGCAATCGGCGCAACTAATCGTTCCGTCCACCGAGAGCCGCGGATCAAAGTACAATTGACGCCCCAATTCGATCTTCGCCCGAGTCAGAGGATTGTCGGCGGGGATTTTGATGTTGCTGGCGGCCGCCGCCAAACCCATGGGAAGCTCTACTTCCAGTGGGCGATGGTTCTCTGGGTCGGCCAACCATTTTTCAATTTCGTGCATCTTGAGCGGGCCTTCACCAGGAATCCCCGCAGTCAACTCGGGCGAACCGAGAACCACCCGTGCAGGTTTCACCTTGGCGATTGTAGCGCTGGGGTTTTGGTCGCCGGCCTGAACCATCGCGGCAATGGTCAGACCTCCCGCAGCGCAGAGCAAAAACGCCATTCCGTGTCGTTTCCTTCGTGTTGGCATAAATTGTCCCTCAACTAGGCGGTTAACTGATAGCGTGCGACTTTGCCGTGATCTCCGGCGTAGCCCTAGGACGCCTATGGCGAGAACCGCCGGCGCAGGCGTTCCGCCGGTCGAGCGGAACTTTGAGCGCTTTGCGGTTTTGGGGAGGAAGGGCAGCAAACCCACGGCGGAAATTTTCTCCCATTTTAGGCCAGGATTAATTATAAGTAAAATATATAATATTGATCGAGCGCATAGGAACATCCTATGGAAATGCACCAGCTCCGGTACTTTGTGGCGGCGGCGGATCTTGGCAGCTTTACGCGAGCGGCTGAGTATTGTTTGGTATCGCAGCCGTCGCTTAGTCAGCAAATCGCCAAGCTCGAACA
Organism: uncultured Pirellulaceae bacterium; assembly: GCA_964458385.1. Classification (GTDB taxonomy): domain Bacteria; phylum Planctomycetota; class Planctomycetia; order Pirellulales; family Pirellulaceae; genus JAHWKS01. The sequence goes on along the minus strand of CAYWIS010000368.1, from coordinate 1,171 downwards.
GGAATTGGGGCAGCCTGTGTTCGAGCGTCTGGGACGCAAAATTACGCTGACCGACGCCGGCGTGGTGCTGCTCGAGCACGCCCGAAAGATTCTTGCGCTGGCCGAAGAGGCCAAGATTCGCATCGCCGATCAACACGAGCAGGGCATCGGCCGCGTTACGGTGGCCGCGATTCCGACCGTAGGCCCCTATGTGCTGCCCGCTGTTCTCAAGCACTACGCCCAGGTCTGCCCGAACGCGAGCTTGGATGTCTATGAAGAAGTGACCGAGAACGCGGTGCGGATGTGCCGAGAGGGCGAGGTCGACGCCGCTTTGCTGGCTTTGCCGTTGGATGAGCCGCCATTACAGGCCGAACCGTTGCTGCGCGACGAACTGCTTGTGGCCCTGCCCAGCAAACATCGCCTGGCTGCCCGCGAAACCATCGCCTTGGAGGATCTGACCGAAGAACCGTTTATTCTTCTCAATGAAATGCACTGCCTTACGGGCGACGTGTTGGCCTTTTGCCGCCAGCGGTCGTTCCGGCCGCGCGTGACGTGCCGCGGAAGTCAACTAACGACGGTTCAGCAAATGATTGCGTTGGGGTATGGGGTGTCGCTCCTTCCGCGGTTAGCGGCCGACGCCGACACTAGCAAGCAGCGCGTTTACCGACCGCTTCTCGAGCGGCCGACGCGCACCATCGCCCTGGTGTGGAATCCGCGCCGCCATCAAAGCCGTCTGGCGGCGCAGTTGCTAGAAACCGTTCGCGAATGCGTGGCGAATCTTTCGAGCAACTCCCTCTTGCGCAGCGGGGAGCTGCATTAGAAAGGAACCTCCGACAAGTCATCATCCCCCGCAATTGGGTCGACGGTGGAGCGTGAGCCGCCCGCAGGGTGCGAACGCCGTTTGGATCGGGCGGCCGCCTTCTCTTCCAGCGATCCGTCGCCTGCATCGTGGAGCGGTTCGGTTATCGGGTTGCCTTGAGCGTCGAAGCCGGTCAGCACCTCCACCTTGCGCTCAGCTTCGGCCAGCAGTTCGTGGCACTGGCGTAGTAAGGTGATTCCTTTTTCGTACTGCGCCAGCGATTCGCTAAGCCCCACTTGGCCTTCTTCCAAGCCAGACACAATCTGCTCTAACTGGGCGAGCAGGTCTTCAAAGCGCAGCCGGCGGATACGCAACTGGTCGTCCAGCTCGAAG
>CAYWIS010000367.1:0-2872 GCA_964458385.1 uncultured Pirellulaceae bacterium | reverse complement strand
CTTGCGTTTGTGTGTGGCAACTCCTGGATAAACTCGCGCGTTAAGTCATACGAACTTTGGCCACCCGTGCGCCAGCGACTGATGAGCACGGTTTGAGAGCCGTTCGCCATCAGACCAGTCACCGTCAGGAACAAGTCGGCGCCTGCGGCGGGGCCGCGACGCGCCTGACGCATTCCCGATTCCGCCGCGGAGTGGAAGCCTGGCAGAATGATTTGCTCGGGAGCGCCCCACGGTAGTGGGAACCAGTCCGCCAGAGTGCTGGCTGAGCCGGCTCGTTCGAGACCGATGGGCGCTAACGCGTATGGATCTCCACCTGCGGGGTTCAAATCGTTGAAGACGGCGAGCCTGTCAACGACCGACGCCAACAACGACGAAGCGACCGGGGCCGGTCCGTGCACGGCTGCGGCGCCAGGCAATACCCGGCTCAGGTCTTCGAACGCGGACTGAGCCACGGCGACGTCATCGCGCGGCCAAAGCTTTCCTATGGCGACCACGGTTTGAACGTTGCGCCGCCGCGGGCGCGGATCGCCAATCGCCAGGCTCGCAAACGGCGCATAGCGGATCCGCATCTTCGAGATCAGCGGTTCGCTGGCGTCAGGATTCCCAACCTGTAGCGCCTCAAACGGAACGTACCAGAGCGCTCCGTCGGGAACGATCACCAGCTCATCGAACAACGCAGTCAGATCCGCGCGCGAATCGGCCATCAGCAGGTCATGAAGCTGACGCGCCGGCTTCTTCCACAGCTCGGCTTGCAAGTCCTCGTTGTTGACGGGCTTGTTCGGGTCGTAATTTCCCAGCCCATGCAGCAACTCGACAATCTGACGTTGAACCAGCGGCGGGTTCGACACCTTCCAATAGCCGAATTTCGAATCAGTGAGCAGGAAGGCGTAGAGCGATCGCCGCGTGGAAAAGAAGGCCAGGATTCCCACCTTCGGTGGCAGCGCTTTCTGTAGCTGTCCCGTGGCGCGAAGCGGCGGGAAGAGGATCGTCGCCGTTTCGCGACTGAGCGCCATCTGATGCAGGATCGCCTCTTGCTGTTCGCTGATTTCGGCCAATCGCGACCAGAGCGCCAGCGCCTGCTGATGACTCTCCCTGTCGTCCGTTTCCGGCGCCACGCGTTTGAGCGTTTCGCGAATTTGCGCCGCCTCTTGCGCCAGCGTTCGGTAGTTGGGATAGGTCGCCAGCAGGCTGTCGCGTTCGAGCCTGGTCGCCGTATTCAACATCTGATCGTCGCCCTCGAGCAGCCATCGCAGGCCGTGCACACGTCCGCCCAAAGGCAGGGTTGACAGAAATTGATGGCGGCGCGCGGCGTCGGCGATTTCCAGCGCGGCTTCAGCGTCCTTGCGATCGATCGCCACTTCAAACCAGTTTTCGAACGCGGCTGGGCGCGCACTCGACATGACCGTGAGCGATTCGAACGGATCGAGCCGCCAGTCGGCGGTCGACGGATCGCGACACAGGCGAGCGAATTGTTCCATCGCTGCGCGCGAAGTCATCAGGTTGCCGGCGGCAAACATGTCGTTGATCAACGCCGTTTGGAACAGGTGGGTCGAAGCGGCTGATTGAAAATCGAGCGCGGCCTTCAATGCCGTGTTTCCAAGGGCGACGGCGCCCATCTGATAGTGAGCCAGCGCCGTCACATAGTTCAGCTGCGCGCCAACTCGGCTGTTCAGCAGATCGCTGCGCGCACATGCAGCCCGCGCTTGCTGAGCAAATTCGAGCGCCGCCGGTCCGTTTCGACTTGCCGCCGCATTCTGAGCGCAAAGCATCAGCGCCGTCACTTGCAGCATGCGATGGTCGTTCCGTCGCGCCCACTCGGCTGCTGCGCTTACGGGCGCATAGGGATCGGTCTGATTTGTCGCCAGCCGAACGGCGAGCGCCTCCGACAGCGACTCGGCGGCCAATTCGGCGTCGCCGAAGTTGTAGGCCGCAATGCTCGCTTCATAGAACAGATTCTGGGCAGTGTTGAAATCGTTGGATGCCTTCGCCATCCGGGCGAGTTCGAATAATGCGTATCCGGTGAGTGGATGATCATATTGCCCGAGGGCCAAGACGCCCTTTTGCAAGGCGGTGAGGGCCTGGCGGTCGTTGCCTATGGCTGCCAGCGACACGCCATGCGGAACGTGCATGTACACTTCCGCCCAATGGTTGATTGGTCCTTGTTTGCGTGCTAGCGACGTTGAGATTCTGCCCAGCAATTCATCGCTGGCGGCAAGTGGTCCGAGCAGCTCGCTTCGACGGCGAATCGCAAGCGTCGTGCAACGAACGATCTCTTGCACGTTCAAGTTGTAATAGACCGTCGGCGAGTAGACGCCGCCTTGCCGGACGACCTGCTCATTTTCGGCCGGGGTGTTTCCGAAACGGATCCTGGTATGCGTGTTGTATCTGGCAAGGCGTGCGTTGCGAGTGCTGGAGCCCCATGGCGCCGCATTGGCTGTGTTGGGTCTGGGGCTCGGGGCATTGACAATGGCGCGTTCGTAACTGGGAAACTCAACGAGGATCATCCAGCTTTGGTTTGCAAGATAGACCTCCAGCGCGGTCCCGTAATGCCGAAGCGCCTCGGCGTTGTTGCCGAGCAGGTAGTAACACTCGGCGGCCATCGTGTTGTAGCAAATGGAGTCGATCCACACGCCCTCGGCGCTCTTGACCGCGCCGCTCACCTCGTTGAGGTAGCTCTTTAGCGCCTGGCGGTATTCGCCGCGGTTGAAAGCATGAAACGTCGCGAAATATCGGTCGGATGGGATGCTATGCAACCTCGCGACCGTTGCGGCGGGCCCCCCTTGGATGACCTGCTGCGCGGCTGCCGGCGTGGAAACCGCCATGCTTGCCAGAACGCCCAATGCAAGCATCCGGACGAGCGACTTACGGAACT
>CAYWIS010000366.1:0-2906 GCA_964458385.1 uncultured Pirellulaceae bacterium | reverse complement strand
GAGCACTTGCTGTTCCACCTGCGCAGCCGCGTCGGCCGCGGTCAACTCATTCTCTTCAAGCTGCTCGAGGATACGGTCGTAGGTGGCGAAAATCTGATGTTCGCTCTCGCTGAACTCGTTCAACACCTCGTTAATATCGGGCGGCGCGCCGGGTAGCAACGCCAGGGCGGAAGGAATCGCAACGGCGGCCAAGAGCAATACGATCAGGTTGCGCACAAGGCGGCCGGTGAGAACTCCCTCGATCCGCAGCGGCCGACTCATAATCAAGCCGCACACCGCGCCGGTAAACAAGCCGCCTAAATGCGCGGCCAGGTCGATGCTTGGCACCGCCAAACCAAAGATCAAGTTGTAAATTACAAACGCCCCCAGACTTCCGCGCAATTGGCGCAGCACATGTGGCGGCACGGTGTCGCGCCGGAGAACCATAAATCCCCCAAGCGCTCCAATAACGCCGAACACGGCGCCCGACGCCCCAGCGCTAACGACATCGTTCCTCCAAAACAAGCTCGTCAAGCTGCCCATGACGCCCGAGAACAAATACATCAGCAAAAATCCCGCGTTTCCCACCAGCCGTTCCACGAGCCGGCCGGCGTCCCACAGCACCCACATGTTGAATCCCAAGTGGATGATGCCGAAATGCAGGAACATGGAGGTGAGCAGCCGCCACCATTCGCCCCTCAGGGTGCGCGGGCCGTAATTGGCGCCCCAATCCAACACGTCTTGAACTTGGGGCGTAAGAAGCCCTACGCCGCTCATCACCATGGCGGCGAACACCAGCACATTGATTAGCACAATCGCGGGCGTGACGACCACTCGGGGCGTGAGCGTGAGTAGCGTTTCTTCCAATGTTTGCGGCTGAGGCGTCTGCCCCATCGTGGCGATCAAGGGCTCGCCGGCCTCGGGCGAGAGCTGGGCGCCGCAATCAGGACAATGCCCGTTGGCCGTCGACGACACCAGCTTGGCGCAGTAAGGACAATGCACGATTTCCTGCATAACCGAAATTTTCCGCTGGTGGTCGCCAAGCGTCTCCCAAGAACCATTCACAGCGTCTCCCACGGCTGCGAAGAAGTGGTGTCCATTGTGGTTTACGCGCGCCTTGCGGGGAAGGACACCTTGTCTGGTGTTTCTCTCCTTCGAAACTGCGAAAAAATATTCCTGGTTCCCGCCGACTTTTTCCGCGCAGCATCAAACAGGCGCCCTCTGCCGGCGGACGCTCATTAAGCGAAAAATACGCGAACCGACGATGAGCAGTCGTCTAGCGGCGAAATTTTCCCTGAAATTCGCGGGCGACGCCTGACGGGCCAAGGCCGCCGCGTTCCGCACGACCTTCGCTTTTCCACCGTAGGGCGTGGTCAGAGTTGCGGTTGAGCTCCCAGGGTTCCTTCCAGTTCTTGCAAGTACGCGGGGCTGCGGAGATATTCAAGACGCTCGCGAACCATACGGCGGCGGAGGGCGAGAACCGCTCGCAGCCCGGGATCATTGGCTAGCCGCTCTTTGGAAAACTCAGCCAAGTATCGTTCGTGACGCTCGAACAAAGCAATCTCGCGCGCCTGAGCGGTACGCAGACGCTCGCGGTACCAGTCGCTTTCTAATAAGGCCTCGCGCGTGAACATCGCCCGAATCTCTGGATCGTGCTCGGTTTTGCCTTGATACGAACCGTAGGCCATGATCGTCACGAGGGCCTTCAGCGGCGGGCACAACTGATCAACCGTGCCGTCTTCAAAGTACTGTAGGGCGACGCGTTGGTGCGCCTCGCAGATGTACTTGACACCGTCGGCAAAAGCGGCCAGGTCTTGCGTTTCGGGGCGCAAGATCGATTCGTCAAAGACTTTGTCTGGGTGGTCGAACACGCGCCCACAGAATCGCAGCACAAACCGCTGCGTTATGCGGTAGCCCAACCGGCTTGCCGGAATGCGTTCCCCTTCCCAGTTGAAATCGATAACCCGCTCCAATAGGCCGTTCTCGATCAGGTAGCCCGGGCTCCGTTCTTCGGGCGTCATCCGGCACCAGATTTCGGGCACAAGCAGACTCAAATCATGGTCGAAGCGGTGGTTGGGACCGATGTGGCCGGCTGCGGTGGAGAACCCCGCGTGTCCGGTGAGGATCATCGCTACCAGAGCGGCATTCAAGTCGGCTGCGGGACGGACGCTGTTAAACGGCCCCTTGGTCAGAGCGCCTTCGCTGCCGGCGCCCGTTGTCGAGGGGCTCTTGCCGGTAAGCGAAGAAATGTAATCCATGAACAGCTCGGGCAGCTCCTGATAGTGAATCGGGTTATAGACCGCCAGACTCCGATGGCCGCGCTGCGGGTCAGGGGGATTGTTGCGGCGTCCGCAGAGCACCGCATTGACCGGAATGGGCACAGGTTTATGAGCGGGAATGGCGCGAAACAGCCGAATGCCCATTTCCGCCACATGCCGATGGAGCGGATCGGCCATGTCGGGTCGGTCTTGCAAATAGCGAGGATTCTTCGAAGGAACGCCATCGATCCGCCGGGGATTGTCCGAGCAAACCACATAGCCGCCGGGGCTTTTCTTCACCTCGCGGAGCAGCTTTTTCATGGGCGGCGTAAAGGCGTCAAAGTCGACAACTTTCTCCATCATGTCGACCACTTGCTCGCGCCGAAGCGGCTCAAAGTTCGAAACAAAGTTCACGCCGCGCCGGGCCAGGTCGGCCTCAGCCTGTCGATCAAAGCCGCGATGGATCGCATCGTCGGGCCGCTGAAAGAGACGGTATTCGCAATTGACGACGAACTTGTAGGCGTCGGGATGATTCGCGTCGTTTGCCCGATGCGTCCCTGTGCTCTCTTGGGGCGAGACGATTCCGTGGTAGGGCGGGTACTCCACAAAGCGCGCCGGCACGACGACCGAGGCGCGCGATGTCGCGACGACCATGCCGTCGTCGGCGGC
>CAYWIS010000365.1:0-2928 GCA_964458385.1 uncultured Pirellulaceae bacterium | reverse complement strand
TGTTACCTTCGTTGATGCCGCAACAGGTTTGATGACCGCTTCGCTTCAAGTTCCTCGTGTTCCGCTAGCTACCTATCGTTTGCAACTGCGTTCCGACTTCGGTTTTGACGAAGTGAGACGATTGGCGCCGTACTTACGCCAACTTGGCGTCAGCGACGCCTATCTTTCGCCCCTGTTCCGAGCGCGCGAGCAAAGCGAACACGGCTACGACGTGGTCAACCATTCGGCCATTGAGCCCGCGTTCGGCGGTGAGGAGGGGTTCGCAGGTCTGGCGGAAATTTTCCGGCAGCTCGATATGGGGCTGCTCTTGGACGTCGTTCCCAATCACATGGGGATTGACGACCGACACAACCGGTGGTGGCAAGATGTGCTAGAGAACGGCGAAGGCGCTCGCTGCGCCCGCTACTTTGACATTGATTGGGAGCCGTTTCCCGAAAAGCTGCAGCACAAGCTGCTTCTTCCCATCTTGGGTGACTCTTACGGCCAGGAGCTAGAGCAGCAAAAGATTCAGGTGATCTATGCGAATCGCCGCTTCAGTGTGCAGTATTATCAGCGAACGATTCCTATCGCGCCGCCGTCGTGGCCGCTGATTCTGCGGTTGATGCTCGAGAAGCTTCCTCCCGAGACGCCGGTGGATGACCCCCACCGCATGGAGTTGGAGAGTATTGCCGGAACGCTGGAGAAACTGCCTCCACGCACCAGCCGTGATCCGGAACATATGCACGAGCGTTACCGCGAGCAGGAGGTCGCCGCCCGCCGACTCCACGAGTTGCTAGAGCGTTCGCCGATGGTTCGCGAGGCGCTCACCGTTGCACTCGAGGAATTGAATGGAGTAGCGGGGGATCCCCATTCGTTCGACCGATTGGACGAGTTGCTTGAAGCGCAAGCGTACCGGCTGAGCTGGTGGCGGACGGCCATGGACGAGATCAATTACCGCCGCTTCTTTGACATTAACGAGTTGGCGGCCATTCGCGTCGAAGAGCCAGAGGTTTTTGAGGAGGTGCATGGCGCTGTCTTTGAAATGGTGCGCCGAGGCTGGGTCACGGGTCTGCGGATCGATCACCCCGACGGCCTCTACGACCCAACGCAATATTTTGAGAACCTGCAAAAGGCCTGGCATCGCACGCAAAGCAACGACTGCGAGTCATCGTGCGGCGGCGCGCCCAAAGGCGATCTCTACGTGGTGGCCGAGAAGATCCTGGCGCATAACGAAGAACTGCGGCCCGATTGGCCGGTGTGCGGAACGACCGGTTACGAGTTTCTCAACCTTTTGAACGGGCTTTTTGTGCGCCATGAGGGTGTGGAGACGCTGCATGACGTCTACCACCGCTTTATCCGCCGCGACGATCCGTTCAGCATGATTCTCTACGAGAGCAAACGGTCGGTGCTGAACTTTTCCATGTCCAGCGAATTGCACATGCTGGCGTGGCGGCTTAACCGCCTGGCTCAGCGCAACCGCTGGTCGCGCGACTTGACCTTCACTTCGCTTGTCCGAGCGCTGCGCGAAGTGATTGCCTGTTTTCCTGTCTATCGCACCTACATTCGGCCCAGCGATGTAACGCCCGGCGACGAAGACATCCGCCGCATCATGATGGCTATACGGCTGGCGAAAATTCGCAATAAGGCCATGAGCTGGGCGTACTTTGACTTTATCGCTTCGGTCCTCTTGCTTGAGGATCCAACGGGGATGGCGGAAGACGAACTGCGCGAACGGCGCGAGTTCGTAATGAAATTCCAACAAGTTACCGGCCCCGTGATGGCCAAGGGAATGGAAGACACCGCGTTTTATCGGTACTTCCCGCTCGCTTCACTAAACGAAGTGGGGGGCGAGCCGGGAAGCCTGGGCACGCCTCCCGAGGAGTTCCACCGTCAGGCGATTCATCGCCGCGCCGATTGGCCCTACGCCCTTTCGGCCACGAGCACGCACGACGCCAAACGCGGCGAAGATCTGCGGGCGCGGCTAAACGTGTTGTCGGAAATTCCCAGTTTATGGGAACAGGCGGTCAAGCGTTGGCACGACCTCAACGAACCGCACCGTGCCGAAGTGGAAGGGGCGAACGCTCCCAGCCGTAACGAAGAATACCTCATTTATCAGACTCTCGTGGGCGCCTGGCCTGTGGACGATACCAGCGGCCGGCCAAACCCAGAGTTCATCGCGCGCATCCGCCAATACATGCAGAAGGCGCTGCGTGAAGCGAAGGTCAATACGAGTTGGCTGAACGTATCGGAACCGTATGAGCAGGCGGTTTTCACGTTTATCGACAAGATTCTCGATCCCCAGCAGTCGGGTGAGTTTCTGAATGATCTGGACAGCCTGGCCCGTCAGATTGCCGATAGCGGATTCGTCAATTCCCTAGCGCAAACGCTTATTAAGATTTGTGCGCCTGGCGTCCCCGACTTCTACCAAGGATCGGAACTGTGGGAGTTTAGCCTGGTCGATCCCGATAATCGTCGCCCCGTGAACTTTGAGCACCGGCAACGGCTACTGGACGACCTGACGCGCCACGCGAAAGAGGACCTGCCTGGACTGGCAAAAGACCTGCTAGCTGCGTGGCCCGACCCACGCATTAAATTGTTCCTGATATGGCGGGCTTTGGGATTGCGGCGCCGAGATACCGAAGTGTTCGTCAAAGGCGAGTACCTGCCGCTTGCCGTTGAAGGGGAACGCAGCGAGCATCTCTTCGGTTTTGCGCGTCGCTTAGAGAATCGGTGGGTGGTTGTCGCGGTTCCGCGGTTCACCATGCGGCTTGGAGAGAAGCCGCTTCCTGCGCTGCGGAGCGGGTGGAGCCGAACCACGTGCTCGCGTCCCGGCGAGGCGCCCACATCGTGGCGATGCGTCTGGACCGATCAAGCGGTCAAGCTCGCTACTGGGCGTTCGTGCCGGAGCTTGCCGCTAGACGAATTGTTCTCCACCTTTCCTGTCATCTT
>CAYWIS010000364.1:0-2931 GCA_964458385.1 uncultured Pirellulaceae bacterium | reverse complement strand
CAGAAGCCGGCGCCACCGTAGTGCTGAAGTAGTCGCCTCAAGCTGCTTAAGTTGTCTCCGGCGAGCGCCGAGCCCAATTTGGCTCGGCGCTCGCTGGAGTGTTTTGCCCGCGAATCATTACACTATCCGATAACGGTCCGATCCGTCAGGATGATGGCGGGTACGTTCGTCAGCCGGGGAGATATCCTGCTTTCCGGTCTGTCACACAGGTATGACCCCTGTGCCTGCAGGTTCTTGGATAGGCGCTTAGCCGGTTTTGGCCCAGTTGTTGCTCTCATTTCGAGCTACTCTTGATGCCCGCGATCGCGTACCCACGGTCGCTGCCCAGGTGAAGGTGCGCGCTCATTCACCGGTGTCTCGCTAGGAGAATACAAAGCTTATGGCTACCTCCGCTGTACGCCGTTTGATGCCGAAGGACGTTCGCCGATTTGGTTCCCAGCACGAACAACTTGAAATTCCCGACCTGACGCAGATTCAGACGGTCAGTTACGCCGCGTTCTTGCAGGCGGATGTCCCGCCCGAGAAGCGGACGGACTCCGGGCTGGAGAGCGTACTGCGCGAGATCTTTCCGATCGAGAGTTACGACAAGAGCTTGCGCCTGGAGTATCTCTACTACGAGTTTGGCAAGCCCCGGTACGAGCCGAAGGAGTGCCGGCAGTTGCGGCTCACCTATGGACTGCCCCTCAAGATTTGGCTCCGCCTCACCAAGGAGGAGCCGATCGAGGAGGAAGTGTACCTGGGCGACATGCCCATCATGATGGGTGGCGGCGAGTTCATCATCAACGGCGCCGAGCGCGTGGTGGTGAGCCAACTGCACCGCAGCCCCGGTGTGGACTTCATTGTCGAGACCGAGGGCGAACGCGACATGCACAGTTGCCGCATCATTCCCGAGCGCGGCAGTTGGATCGAACTGAACGTCACCAAGAAGGAGAGCCTCGCCGTCCGGATTGACCAGAGCGGCAAGTTCTCTGCCATGACGCTGTTGCGGGCGATGGACCCGGCCTACAGCATGGACGAGGACCTGCTCCGTGCGTTCTTCGAAACGCGCACGGAAAAGGTCGACATGAAGCACCCCGAGAAGCTGGAAGGCACTATCGCGGTTGCTGACATTGTGTATCCGGCCGACAGCGAAAAGGCCGGCGAGGTGATTGTTGAGGGCGGGCACAAGATCACGAAGAACGCGGCGGAATTGATCGCCACTAGCGGCCTGAAGAAGGTCGAAGTGATGGACGATCCCAAGGATCCGCTGATCTTCAACAGCCTGGCCGACGACAACACCAGCAGCCACGAAGAAGCGCTGCTGAAGATCTACCAGCGTCTGCGGCCCGGTAACCCGCCGCAGCTTGAGAAGGCTCGGGCGCTGTTCCACGAAAAGTTCTACGACACCAACCGTTATCGGCTGGGGAAGGTGGGCCGTTTCCGGATCAACCGCAAGCTGGGCCTCAACATTCCCGAGAGCGAAATGACCCTGCGGCCGGACGACCTGATCCAGGCGATTCGGTACCTGCAGGAGTTGCGGCGTCCGGGCAGTTCGGCCCACGTGGACGATATCGACCACTTGGGGAACCGCCGGTTGCGGACCATCGACGAATTGGCCTGCGATGAGCTGCGCAAGGGTTTTCTGAAACTGCGGCGCACGGTGCAGGAGCGGATGAGCCTCAAGGACGCGGAAGATATGAGCCCGCGTTCGCTCATCAACCCCAAGAGCATCTCGGCAGCGATTGAGTATTTCTTTGGCCGCGGCGAGTTGAGCCAGGTTGTGGACCAGACCAACCCGCTTTCGATGCTCACGCACGAGCGGCGGCTATCGGCCTTGGGGCCCGGCGGTTTGAACCGCAAGCGGGCCGGCTTTGAAGTCCGCGACGTGCATATCTCGCACTACGGCCGCATCTGCCCGATCGAAACCCCGGAAGGTACGAACATCGGGCTCATCTCCAGCCTGGCGATTTATGCCGGGGTGGACGAGTACGGGTTCTTGGCGACGCCGTACCGCAAGGTCCAAAACGGCAAAGTCACCGACGAAATCGTGTGGTTGCGGGCCGACGAGGAAGCCGAGGCCTACTTGGCTCCCGCGGACTTGATCCTGGGCGACGACGGCAAGATTCAAGCCGATACGGTGGTTGCACGCCACCGGGCGGACTTCGAGATCGTGCCGATCGACCGCCTCGATTACATGGATGTCGCCCCCAGCCAGATGGTCGGGGTTTCGGCCGGCTTGATTCCGTTCTTGGAACACGACGACGCCAACCGCGCCTTGATGGGCTCGAACATGCAGCGGCAAGCCGTGCCGCTACTGGTCACCGAGCCGCCGATCGTGGCGACCGGCATGGAACGCGACGTGGCCCGCAACAGCAGCATGATTGTGCGGGCCAAACGCGCGGGCAAGGTCACATACGTGGACGCTGACCGCATCGAGATTGGCGACGACGTCTACGTACTGCGGAAGTTCGTGGGACTCAACGAGCGCACCTGCCAGAACCAAAGGCCGATCGTCCAACTGGGCCAAAAGGTGGAGAAGGGGCAGGTCATTGCCGACGGTGCCGCCACCTTCCAGGGTGAATTGGCCCTGGGGCGGAACGTGCTGGTGGGCTTCATGTCCTGGGAAGGCTACAACTTCGAAGACGCCATCATCATCAGCGAAGACCTGGTGAAGGACGACACCTACACCTCGATCCACATCGAGGAGTTCGATGTCGAAATCCGCGAGACCAAGCTGGGCCGCGAGGAATTCACCCGCGACATCCCCAACGTCTCGGAAAAGGCCCTCCGCAACCTGGACGAAAACGGCATCGTCCGCATCGGTACCTACGTCCGCAGCGGCGACATCCTGGTGGGCAAGGTCTCGCCCAAGAGCAAGACCGAGCTGACCCCCGAGGAAAAGCTGCTGCACGCGATCTTTGGCCGCGCCGGCGAGGACGTGACGAACGATTC
>CAYWIS010000363.1:0-2940 GCA_964458385.1 uncultured Pirellulaceae bacterium | reverse complement strand
TGCTGCGTCCGGTTGGCTTGAATCCGCCGTGTCGTAATAGATCGCGAACGGCCGCGCGAATGGAGTCACTGCTTTGCAGCGGCGCGGGTGCGTCCAACTTCAGTTGGTTAAGTAATTCAGGCGAAGCGGACAGGCTCCCCAAAGGCGCTGGGAAGACCGTCACAAACGCTTGTAAATCCAAGAGCGGATGAGGTTCAATCGTTAACATGGAAGCAGTAAACCTGCTGGACGGTGTTGCGGCAAGTCCTAAGCGTTGTCGCAATGTGGAAGTCGCCGCTACCCAGGGCGAGGCTGCCCCGCCGAAATGATTGCTTACCGCCCATAAACAGGTTAATCTACACCCACTCTTATCCTCATCTGGAGATTCTTATGGGCGCTCCCATTTTTCATATTGAGCGGGTGGGCGCAACATTGATTGTCTCGCCGCAGCGGAGCGTCACCAGCTTATCGGACGACGCCGTAAAGCTGGAGCTAGCCGGGCTGTTGGAGCTTCTCGACGCGGGCGACGTCAGCAATATCGTGTTTGATTTTGGAAACATCGACTACTGCGGTTCGAGTATGCTGGAGGCCATGCGCCGCATGTGGAAAAGTCTCCCGCAGGGAAAGGGCCAAATGGTGGTTTGTCGCGTGAATAACGTGTTGTACGACATTCTGCACGTAACGCGGTTCGATACGCTTTGGCCAATCTTTCCCAGCCGCGAGGAGGCCCTGCAGGCGGTCGGTTCCTGAGGTGTTCGGTTGTTCTTACTTTCCTCCTTTGATGCGCACCATGGTGAACATTGGCGATTATTCGGCGGCGTCTTCGCGAAGGCAATTCCTGCAGGCAGCCGCCCTGGCGGGCGCCGGAGTCTTGGCGAAACGGGCGATTGGGGCGGAGCAAGATCAAAACTCGGGCGGGTTTATTGACGCACACGTTCACGTGTGGACTCCCGATGTGAAACGCTACCCGCTGGCGGCCGGCTATCGTCGCGAAGATATGGACCCGCCTAGCTTTACGCCCGAAGAGTTGTTTGCGCATGCTCGCCCTGCCGGCGTTACGCGCGTGACGCTCATTCAGATGAGCTTCTACGGGTTTGATAACTCGTACATGCTCGACATGATGAAGCAATACCCCGGCGTGTTCTCCGGCGTGGCTGTGATTGACGAAAACGCGGAGCCCGCGCGGCGCATGGTCGAATTGCAAAAGCAGGGTGTTCGCGGCTTTCGGATTGCGCCGGGCGACCGCAAACCGGACCAATGGCTGGCGGGCGAGGGCATGCAGGCCATGTGGCGTCAGGGCGCCGAGTCGGGCTTGAACATGTGCTGTCTGATCAACCCCGAGTTCCTGCCCTCGGTTGAGCAGATGTGCCGTAAGTATCCGCAAACCCCAGTCGTGATTGACCACTTCGCTCGGATTGGCATTGATGGGACGATTCGCAAGAGCGACTTAGATCAACTCTGTGGGTTGGCAAAACACAAGAACGTGACGGTTAAGGTTTCCGCCTTTTATGCCTTGGGGAAAAAGGCGCCGCCGTATACCGATCTCATCCCCATGATTCGCCGCGTAGTCGACGCTTATGGCCCCGAGCGGCTGATGTGGGCCAGCGATTGTCCGTTTCAGGTTGTGGCGCCACACACGTATCAACCTTCCATTGACCTAATACAAAAGCACTGCGATTTTCTTTCTGCAGGCGATCGCGAGTGGCTCTTGCGCAAAACAGCCGAACGCGTATTTTTCGCGTAGCTTGGGCCTGGGAATTGTCGGGCAAAGCTCCACGGTTTCCCGGAGCGCGTGGAGCAGAGCCGAGAAGCACTGGCGATTACCGGCTGGCCATTTCCAAGAGGCGGCGAGCCTCCAAATCTTGGGCAATGGCGTTCATGCGGGTTTGAATGCTCGCTTCTTCTTCCGTGGAGAACGCGCCCTGCGCGTGCGTGTACCAGTCATAGGCCAGGGCGAGGAAGCCTCGGTCGGAATCGTCACGCAGGGCGAGGTCATACCAACGATCCGCCAATTGTCGGGCGAGCACGGCATCGGCGGCGGGCAGTAATGAGGCGGCTTGATCGCGCCGGGCCGCGTCGGCCAAGGGATGATCGCCCGCGCGGGCCAAATGCGCCAAACCTTGTTTCCATTGGCCTTTTTCCAGGCAAAGCCAGCGGCCCGCAATCAGGTTCGCCGCGGCATCGTTGGGGAACGATTCCAACACCTGCCGGGCGTCTTGGTAGGCGGGCCAGCGGTCCCGCATCTGCGCGATTCGATCGCGACCAAATTGCGCAAGCGGAAGAAGGTCGGCGCCAGCCGGGCGTTGACAGGCAACCAGCGTGGCGTCGGCCAGTGCGAGCGCGGCGTCATAGCGGTCTTCCGCGAGCGCGTCGGCGATGGCCTCTTTCACATACGGCACTAGGCGTCGTATTTCGGCTACGGTGTCGGCTTGAGTCGCAAAGCGAATTAAGAGAGCGATCTGGGCCTCTTGAGCGTCGTATTCGTATTCCGCGCCCAAGATGTTGGTGAGCGAAGTCATCAGCGACAAATCGCCCGCCTCGGTTGCGAGCTCCGCCGCGGTGGAAAGCAGTACAAACCGTTCGTCCAGTTGATGGCGGGTTTGGTCAGCTAAATCGTAGAGTTGCGTGGCGAGTTTTCGCTTCAATTCGGCTGAGATGTCGCCGGAAAGCCGGTTGTCGAAGATCGCCTTGATCTCGGATTGAATCTTCGCTTGAGTTTCTGACGAGGGAACGGGCTGTCGGCCGCGCCACCGTAGTGAAGAGAGCGAGGCGGCGCTGTCGCTACCGTCGGCGGTGTAGGTGGAAGTTAAGGGGGATGTATTTCTGGCCGATGGTGCGGCGGCCGAGGGTTGGGCGCCTTCGAACCAAGGGTGTTTCCCAACGAACTTCAGGAATCCCAGCGCCAAGGTGATTCCCAGTACCCCGCCCCCGACGATATTCAACACTTCCACCCACGGGTGT
>CAYWIS010000362.1:0-2958 GCA_964458385.1 uncultured Pirellulaceae bacterium | reverse complement strand
AGGCGCTAGAAGAAGCGGCTCCATTGCCTGCTTTCGGTCTTGGCTCCCCCTAAGAGGTCCTTAGCGCGGTTCGCCGTGGCTACGGACCATTGCGATGCGTCCGGTGCGAACCAGTTCCAAAATACCGTAGGGGCGCATCCGATCGATAAAGGCTTCGATCTTTCCCTCTTTGCCGGAAATCTCGATCATGACTTCCTGGTCGCCTACGTCGACAATCCGACCACGTAAAATTTCGACCTGTTCGCGAATTTCCGTTCGCTGGCCTCCGGCAGGCGCCTTGACTTTGATGAGCATCAGGTCGCGCTCCACGTAGTCTTTGGAGCTGATATCGTCGACCTTGACCACGGTCACAATCTTCTCGAGTTGCTTGCGAACCTGCTCTAATACGCGCTCGTCTCCCACTACCACAAAGGTCATGCGAGAAAGCTGCGGGTCTTCTGTTTCTCCCACGGCAAGGGAGTCGATGTTGTAGCCGCGCGACGCGAGCATTCCCGAGATGTGCGCGAGCACTCCCGGCACGTTTTGCACGAGCGCGGAAAGAACGTGACGCATGGTTTTTCCGTCGTTTCGCAAGGAACAAGCCAAACGAGCATGATAGTAACGCCGACTCGCGACGACAAGGCGGCAGGAGGCGAATCAGCGCGGTTCAAGGGGCCCGCCGTGGGGGAGGATCGTTCGGTGAGCGGTGTACGCCAGAGGTTAACGGCGCACCACTTCCGCTCGGATCGCTTCCAGTACGTCACTATCGCTGGGATACTCGCAGCTTAGGACGGGGCGAAGCGGAATCGGCGTTTCGTCCATGCGGTAAGCGGTTCCCGGTAGATGTACACCGTAAACGGCCGTGGTGAACGCCACCGTGGGAACGAGCGAACAGGTGGTATGGGGATAGTCCAGGACGATGGTGGGGATTTGCTCCAGCCGGCGCTGAGCCTTCTCCGAAAGCTGCGCTATCGATTCACTGACGACGATCAGGCAGGAATCGGCTTCCCCTCGCTCTAATACATCGTTGGCGAAGTATTCACCGGGGTTATATCGCGGATAACCGCGGGCCAGATTTACGGCGAACGGAAAGCCGGTCGACCAACACAGCACGTTATTGGCGCCAGCCGCGTCACCGGGGGGCCTCATACTGCGCGCGTAGAATCGCGTGGTTTTGTTAAGGTCCTTCACCAGACGTAACATCGCTTCCACGCTTGCATGCGGCGCGCCGTGACGGGTCAGGCCCGGGCCGAAGAATACAATCCCCGATCGGCATGTTTGCAACCGTTCAGCGAGCGTTCGTAACGTATCGGACGATACACCGCCTACTGCGGATGAGATCGCCTCGCCTGCGATCAACGTGCGTAGCGCCCAAAGGATTTCAAAGTCACCGTTTGGCTCTACTTGGATAAACCAATCAGCTTTTTCAGCCGTTTCAGAATGTCGTACATCAACGACAATCACAAACCTGTCTTGGCGACCTTGCGGCGTAAATAGGCCGCGAGGCTCGACTGAGTAGCGTTCCAAGTGCCGGGGATGACTCTTGACCGGGTTGGCGCCCCAAAACACAACCAAGTCGCAGCGATTCTTCACTTCGCCCAGACTGCAGGTGCTCTCGCCCACTTGCTGTAAAGCCATGATGGACGGAGCATGGCGGTGCGACGCGGCGGTGTCGATTGTGGCTCCCAAGCAGTCCGCCAAGTGCGCTGCGGCCCTTTGGCCGGCCGTGCTGCTGTGGGAAAGACCGTAAATGAGGGGCGCGAGCGAGCTGCGTAAAATGTCTCCGGCTCGTCCGATGGCCTCCTCCCAAGAAACTGCTTGTCCTGCAATGCGCGTCGCTGGCGGCCAGCGGGTGTTTTGTTCTAGGAGCCATGGCTCGGCGATTTCACACGCCCCTTCGGCTCGAACAATGCGATTCTCCTGAACCGAAATACGTAAGTCATCACACACGCAACCACACAGCGTGCATGCGACATCCGTGATGACCGAATGGCTGTTCAAAGTACTTCGAAGGTAAGCGGAGTGTCGAAGGGGCGGCATCGCCGAAGATTAGCGACTGGACGCCCGAAAATCTGCAAACACGCATCATGCGCGAACACGCGCAAATACTTTCGATCGTAGGGGGCGCTGCTCCATGGCTGCTCACCGTTAACACTTCAACCCTTGACTACGCTCCGTCATCGCCACTTCCGTAAGTCGGCCGCCATGGCTGTGGCCCCCCGGGCTTGGGACGCAGGAACTGCGCGTCGACTTCGTTATACCACCGGTGCAACCTACTGCGGAGGGAGGCTACTCGCTCTGGGTATTTGTCGGCGAGGTCGTGGCGTTCGCCCCGGTCTTCGGCCAAGTTGTAGAGGTGAACTCGACCATCCTCGTAACGTTCGATCAGTTTCCAATCACCGACACGTACTGCTCCGCCGGGAAAACCACCTTGGTTGGAATAGTGAGGATAGTGCCAGAACAAAGCGTCACGGTCGAGTTGCTTGCCTCCACGAAGGAGCGGAACCAGACTCACGCCGTCTTGGTGCTGCTCGGGACGTAGCGGTAGGCCGGCCATATCGAGAATGGTCGGATAAAAATCGGTACTGATAACGGGGACGTTGCATACGCTGCCGGGCTGGGTAACGCCGGGCCAACGGACTAACCACGGCTCGCGGATGCCTCCCTCGTAAAGCCAGCCCTTGCCGCCGCGCAACGGGAGATTCGATGTTGGGGCGCCTTCCGAAGTGCTTAGTCCGCCATTATCGGACATGAAAAACACGGCGGTGTTCTTGGTGAGTCCCAGTTCGTCCAATTTGTCGAGTACTTTGCCTACGGCGCGATCCATGGACTCGACCATCGCTGCATACACGGCGTGGCTTTGCACAATGCGCACTTGGCGAGGTTTGGCGTTCGGCCACACCTGTTCTTCTGTGCCGAATTGTTCCCGTTGGTCTAAGCCCAACTGTTTGGCTTTCTCCTCGTATTTCTTTACCAAGT
>CAYWIS010000361.1:0-2969 GCA_964458385.1 uncultured Pirellulaceae bacterium | reverse complement strand
ACGGCTTCTTGAACGTTTCGTTGATCGTCGAACGATCAAAGCTGATCGAACCGCCGTCGTCGGGCAGCAGCGCGATCAGGATCGTGTCAGCGAAGTTCTCGTTCTTGCGTAGATTCTGGCAAATTTGCAAAGCTTCTACGCGGCCGATGGAAAAGTCGCAGATAATGCAGTCCGGATGAAAACTCTCGGCTTGGATCCCCGCTTCGAAGCCGCTGGCGGCCACAGCCACCTTAAACGACTTCTCGACGGGAAGTTCCCGTTTCAGGTTTTCGATCAGGACTTGATCCTGAGCAACCACGAGAACTTTGGCCATGGCCTCGTCCTCCAGGTCGCCCAGTGGCATACCGTGTTCCTTGAGGAACCGGATTAAGTACTCGCGGGGAATTCGCCGGTCTTGCGAACCAGGAATTCGATATCCTTTGAGGCGGCCCGAATCGAACCATTTGCTTACGGTTCGGGGAGCCACCTTACAGATCTTTGCGACCTGTCCCGTTGTGAAGACCTTCATCGCAGGCTCTCCATTACTCACTCGATGAATCGACATCGCCGCGCCGGCGCGGCAGGGGTCCGGCGCGAAAATAGGCCCCTATGATTGGTCGTTTGTCGGAGCTCGGCTCGGTCCTTCTCCGCGGGCTAGGGACAGACCGACAACGGAATCAATCATCTGGGTCAGGGCCAAAACGTAAATCAGCTTCTGGGTGGCCAAATCAGATCCTTCTGATCGGCCCCTCAGAAATAACATCGGCAATCAGGACGCGCCGCAGTCGGCGAAAATCCGTAACACAGCGGCCCTTCTGGGCGATCGACGCGTTACGGACATCCAGCGCATCCTGCGCAAACATTCCGCAAAGCGAAATTTGGGAGAGCCAATGTAGGCGGGAGGAACCGCCACGCTGCGGCGCGACAGCTCCCGTGTTGGTTGGTGTCAACCTGCAATACATCGCCCCCCAACGAGGACCACCGCCTGGCGAAGCTCCCTGAGGAGCGATGCGCAGTTAATGTCCTCTGCACCTTAGTTTTCGAGCTTTTGACGCCCTTTACTTCAAAAAAACTTCGCAGGTCATGACGCGCACGACGGAGGCGACAGTCTTGTCGTAAGTCCTGTCGACGCCACGCGCGATTCTCGTGCCGTCCGTGGCCGTTGTAGCTGTTCCCAAGCACGTGGCGCATGGTCCTACAAATCGGATTCCGCAAAGAACGCGGATTCGCCTTCAAAGCGCCGAAACTACTTAAAGCGCCGGCGTGCTGTTCGTCACCGCCGGCAAGTAGCAAATTTTCCGCTTTTTTCGGTTAGATCGGAGCTAACTACGAAACGAAAATGAGCGTCAGCGTATTGGACGCTTTTACTTGGCGCGGAGTAGAGTGTTGTGCGAACTAGCAGAACTGCTGCTGCTCTCAAACGGCCGATTTGATTGTGAGCATGCGGAGCCCTAGAGAGGGAGATCCGTCCTTCAGAATGAGCGGTTATCAGGCGGCGCGTTCGTCTTCGCTTGACGCCGCTTCACGATCGAGCGCCTCTTGGCGGATATGGCCTGTTTCGCTGACGTCGTCAAACTTGACCGAGACTCGTTTCGAAACGCCCGATTCCTGCATCGTCACCCCGTACAAAGTTGTGGCGGCGGTCATCGTCTTTTTTGACTGCGTGACAATGACGAACTTCGTCCACGCGAGGTACTCGTTCAGTTGATCGAGAAACCGACCAATGTTGGCCTCGTCCAGGGGACCGTCAACTTCGTCCAAGATGCAGAACGGGCTGGGCCGGAATTGGAAAATCGCCAACATGAGCGTTACGGCGGTGAGTGCTCGCTCCCCACCACTTAGCAGTGAGATGCTTAACGATTGCTTGCCCGGCGGCGTAGCAATGATCTCAATGCCAGCTTCGAGGATGTCGACTCCTTCTTCCAGCACGATGTCGGCTCGACCGCCGCCAAATACCTTGCGGAACACCACCTGAAAGTTCTGGCGGATGGTTTCCAGCGTTTCAGCAAACAATCGCCGGCTATCGGCGTTGATCTTCGCAATGATTCGCTCCAGCGCTTCCTTTGCCTTGCACAGGTCCTGGTACTGGCTGGAGAGTTTGTTAAAGCGTTGCTCAATCTCCTCAACCTCGGCCAGAGCGTCGAGGTTAACGGCGCCCACATTGTTCAACTTCCGGCGAAGTTGTGCAATTTCTTCGTCGATTGCTTCTCGCTCACGTGCTTCATCTTCGGTTTCGGTCGACTCCACCGCTGTGATATCGATCCCGTAGTCCTCACGAAGACGCTCGGCGAGGGTGTTCCGTTCATGGCGGATCTCGCTTGCCGCCAATTCAAGACGGTGACGACGTTCTTCACCGGCCCGAATTTGTGTACGCAATCGATGGAAATTGTCGGCAAACGTTTTGCGGTGCTCTTGAATTTCCGCACTGCGGTGCGTCAGCTCGGCGCTGCGACGGGCGTTAGATTCACGAGCAAGGTAAAGGATCGCTAACTCACTTGTTGCCTGCAAAATGGCGAAATTCGCTTCGCGGGATCGTGCAGCGCACTGGGACGCCTGCCGCCGCAGATCCGCCAGCAAGCGATCTCGCTCCTGTTGATCGATTTCATACTGAGCCAAGCGGCGGCGAAGATCTTCCCGGTGGTGTTCGATGCGGGCGAAGTCCACCTGCGCTGCCGTAGCTTGGGCGGCAAGTTCGCGGCCAGCAAGTTCTAACTCCCGGCGTCTTTGATCGGTGGTCTCGGCGTTAGCGGCTAGTTCTGCGGCGCGCTGTTGCTCCGCGGCCAGACGAGCCGACGCGGCTTCCAGCTCCTGGCGCAATGCGATTTGCTGCTGTTTGGCGCGGTGCACTTCCTCCGCCGCCGCATCGCGTTGAAGGGCGATTTGCTCGACTTGCCGTTCGGCGCTTTGCGCGAGCGCCCGATGTTCAGCATACGCCGAGTTAATAATCCGCTGCTGGCGCCGCAGTTCACGTACCTGTTCTTGGCGATGCA
>CAYWIS010000360.1:0-2971 GCA_964458385.1 uncultured Pirellulaceae bacterium | reverse complement strand
ATGGCGTCGACTACGTTCGACTTGCCCGATCCGTTGGGACCGACAATGGCCGTGACGCCAGGCGGGAACTCGAATCGCGTTTTATCCGCGAAGCTTTTGAAGCCGTAGATTTCGAGCGATTTGAGCATGGAGAACCAGTTGCGCGCCCCAAAGCATCCGTCGCCCCTGGCGAGGCATTCGGAGAAATGCTAGCAGAGATAGCGGGCCAAATGGCATATTTTGGCGTGAAAACCCTATTCTTCGCCGAATCGGCCCGCGAGTCTAGGCGTCGTCTTTCTTCAGCTTGCGGAAGATCCGTTTCATAAATCCCGGTTCCTCTTCCTTTTCGGGGGGCGGCGGGGATTTCTCGGGTTTTTCCTTTTTATTGTCGCCCGTGGCAAACAGCTCGGGCAGCGGGTTGGCCGCCACGAATTCCATGCCCTCTTCCACCGGCGGCGACTCCTCTTCTGCCTGAGGCGACTTGCGACGGTATCGCAAATTGGCCCGCGGCAGGGCGTCCATCTCGAATCGCGATTCGAGCGCGCCAGACGACTTGGCTTGTTGCAGCGCTTGGACGACGTCGGGATACCCGCCACCTACTTCGACGATGGCGCGGATCATTCCGTCGACCGTGGCCGGGATGGTGCGTTGTTGATCGGCGTCGCGCGTCGAAAAACGGCTCACCGTAATCTGGCCCGGCTCGCGCGAGGTGACGAGGATCTCCTCGCCGGCGTTGATCAGCACCGGCGTTTTGAGGACCTGGTCCTCGCCAAACAGAATGACTTCCGCACGATACGATCGGGTGACGTGCACCATCGCCGGACCGCTTGTCTTCAGCACGTGGTACGAAAAGTCGGCCAAACGTTCGCCGCGCACCAACGGGTCGAGTTCGTTCATCGCCCACAGGCTGCGGAAGGCGCCGTAGCGCGTCTCAGCGCTGGGCACATGCAGCAAGCGCGACAGTGCTTCGTAGGCGCTGAAATCGTCCATTGCGCTCAGGGCGGTCAACGCGTAGGCGCGAAACGCGGGAACCTCCTGCGCCGCGGTAGCCAGAGCGTCGACGGCGGCGGTTTCGTCCAGATACGCCAGCGCCTCAGCCGAATAGAAACGGACTTCCGGATCGCTTGATTCCAGGCCCTTCTTTAGCGCAGGAATGCCGTCCTTGCCGAGCGCTTCGAGCCGGATGGCGGCGGTCGCCGTGGTGACCGGATCCATCAACTGGCGTTCGAGCAGTGAGATGCGATCCATCTGCTGCGCGGCTGTTTCTTTCAGCGGCAGCGCGCGGACAACGTTCACATAGCGGTCGACGTTGTCCTTGTATCGCGGGTGCAGTTCGAGCGTGAGACGTTTGTCGTCGTGCGCTTTGGCCACGCCCGCCTTGATGCCGTGTTCGAACTTGTGGAACCGGCGATTGATCGCCGCTTCGACCTGCGCGCAGTAGTGCACGTATTGGTAGTCGGGTTTGAGGACCAGGCCCATGGGCCGGTCGATGCGCGAGACGCCACCGCCGAGCACGACGCCGCGGCGTAATAGCTCGGGCGCGCTTTCCGGCGTGGCCGAGGGATCAACCAGAACGGCGCCTTGCGCGAACGCCACGGTCTTTCCATCGCGGACCTGATTGTCGAGCACGGCGTGCTGCGCGAGGCGCGATTCCATGAGCCAGCCGCCGCGCAAGCTCTTTGTTTCGTCGCGGCCAAGCACGCGGACTTCGACGTCGAACCGATCGCCTTTGCGGATGCCGGGACGCAACGCCCCGCGGACGACGACCATCGACGTGTCGAGCGAGGCGAGCATCTGGTTCGGCGAATGGACGCCCTGCGTTTGCATTTCGGCAAGCAGTGCGGCTCGTTGCGGAGAGGGGACCGGATCGGAGCCTTTTCCGTTGAGGCCGGTGATGAGGCCGACCGACTCGACCCACATGGGGTTCATATTGAACGGAACGGCGATCTCGCCGACGAGCGTGACCTGGCCCGTCTTCTTGGTCTCCGACTTTTCAGGACTTTGCGAACGAAACGCAGGCGCCTTGCAACCCAGCAGGACTGCAACAAGCAATAAACCGGTGGCGCCGAAATGGAGGCAGCGTCGTTTGAAGCGCAGTGGCTTCGACTGGTGACCCGGCTTCATGCCTGTGGCGCTCCCAGAAAATTCTCACGAACCGACATTCCACGCCGCGCGTCCGTGCGCGGTCGATGCGTGCCGTTACGTCAACGTCGGGACGAAATGGCGCACGAAAAAGATAGAAAGTCGGCGGAGAATAGTTCTCTGTCGAAAGCTGGTCAAGGCCGTTTGCCATCGGTGCTTACGGCGCCGAACCCGTTCCCCTGCTCTCCTCCTCTTCTGCTCGCCTACGGCGGATCGTATCCGCCGGGGCAGAACGGGTGGCAGCGGAGGATCCGACCAATGCCTTTGATGGCGCCGCGCACCGCGCCATACTTCTGCACCGCCCCAATAAAGTAGTTGCTGCACGTGGGCGTGAAGCGGCAGTGCTGTCCGATCAGCGGACTGAGTGTCCATTGATAGCAACGCACGAGCAAGACAAGCAGCAGTGATGGCGCCGCCAGCAACGTCGCTTTCATGACGCGCCCCTCCGAAGCCGGGCCGCGGCCTGCCGCGATACTCGCACGAGCGACTTCGTCAGCTCGTCCAACGACGGCGCGCCCTCGCGCGATTGCGGGATGAGCACCATATCGACGCCGGTAGGCAGGTCATCCTTCGATTTTCGGAAGGCTTCGCGCAACAGACGCTTCCAGCGGTTGCGAACGACAGCATTGCCCACCCGCCTGGATACCGATAAGCCCACGCGCGCATGCGGCAGGTCGTTTTCGCAGACGCACACGCGCAAGATGTTGTCGGCCGCCGAACGCCGCCGCGCGTACACCCTTTGAAAATCGGCGCCGCGTCGCAGGCGCAGCTCGGGAGGAAAGGTTTCGTCGGTCATGCCGAGGCGCGGCGGGTGAGCGTTAATCGTTGAAGCAGTCATTTGAACGACGCT
>CAYWIS010000359.1:0-2972 GCA_964458385.1 uncultured Pirellulaceae bacterium | reverse complement strand
CACCTGGACCGTGTGGAAGGCCTGGGCGAGTTTCTGGAGCTGGAAGTAGTGCTGACCGAAACTCAGACCATCGACGACGGCCGGCAGATTGCGTGGACCACCCAGAGGCAGCTAGGGGTCGATGACCGCGACCTGCTCGATCGCGCCTATATCGACCTCTTGGAAGAAGCTTAGACGCGTGCGGGCCCTCACTGTCAAACGTCGTCCGGTCGGTTAAGCTACGTTCGTAGCGAGCATTCTTTTGTTGGAAACCGACTTGGGAGGACCTCATGCATCGCCGCACGTTTTTGCAATCCGCCGCCGCGGGCGTCGCGCTGTCGGCCGCGGCTCGTCAGACATTTGCCTTCGCCAACGAAAGGCCCAAACGCGTCGGGCTGGTCGGTTGCGGCTGGTACGGCAAAAGCGCCTTGCTGCGCATGCTGCAAGTGGCGCCGGTTGAGGTCGTCGCCCTGTGCGATGTGGATCGCAAGATGCTATCGGAGGCCGCCGAGTTGGTCGCCTCGCGACAGCAGTCCAAGAAGCGCCCGAAGACCTACAGTGATTATCGGCAACTGATCGCCCAAGAAGACTTGGACATTGTGCAAGTCTCCACGCCCGACCACTGGCATTGCCTGCCGATGATCGCCGCCGTCCAAGCTGGCCGCGACGTGTACGTGGAAAAGCCGATCAGCGTCGATGTGGTGGAAGGCCAGGCGATGGTCGCCGCCGCACGCAAATACAACCGCGTAGTGCAGGTGGGAACGCAGCGTCGCAGCACGCCGCACATTATCGAAGCTCGCGACCGCATCTTGCGCGAGGGGAAACTCGGCAAGATCGGCCTAGTCGAAGTGTACTGCTACTATCACATGCGCGCCCGCGAGAACCCGCCGCCCACCGACCCGCCCGAACATCTGGACTACGAAATGTGGACGGGTCCGGCCCCAATGCGTCCTTACACGTCCTTAACGCATCCGCGGCGGTGGCGGGCCTTCATGGAGTACGGCAACGGAATCATGGGCGACATGTGCATTCACATGTTCGACATGGTGCGGTGGATGATGGATTTGGGCTGGCCGAAGCGCATCGCTTCGTCGGGCGGCGTCTTGGTCGACAAGAACAGCATTGCAAACATCCCCGATACTCAGGCGGCCACCTTCGAATACGATGACGTGACCGTCATCTGGCAGCACCGCACTTGGGGCCACGCCCCCGATCCTAAGTATCCCTGGGGCGCCACATTCTACGGCGACAAAGGAACGCTCAAGGTGAGCGTGATGGGTTACGACTTCATTCCGCACGGCGGCGGCGAGCCGATCCACAAAGACGTGGTCTACGAGCTAGAGCAGTATCCCGAAGACAAAGACGAAAAGGACCTGGAGCGCCACGTGGCGCCCGCGCTTCGGCGCCACATGGAGAATTTCCTCACCTGTGTTGAAACGCGCGAGAAGCCGGTGGCCGATATCGAGCAAGGCTTCATCTCCAGCGCTAGCTGCATTCTGGCGAACTTAGCGCTGGCCACCGGCCGCACTCTGGAATACGATCCGGCGACCGGGACAGTCAAGAACGACGAAGAAGCAACGCAGCTTTTGGCTCGCAGATATCGGGAGCCGTGGGAGCATCCATCGCCAGAGACGGTTTAGTTCAAGCCGCAGACTTTCCCGGCGGCCGTTGGCCGCCGGGTATTTCGCGCAGGTTTGCGCACCCAATGTATGCGCGGGGAGCTGCCCAGGCGAAGTCGTTCGCCGGACGCGACTCTAGATGACCTCGTGGAGAGGTTCGATTTCGGGGTCGACGGGGTAACGGGGAACGCCGCCGTTATCGAACACGCGGTCGCGATGGAAGTCGAGGCCCATGTTGTGATAGAGCGTGGCGAAGATCTCTTGGAACTTCACCGGTCGCTTGACGGGCACTTCGCCATACTTGTTGCTTTCGCCAATCACCTGGCCGGTGCGCATTCCGCCGCCCGCCAGCAAGCAGGCGTTGAGTTGCGGCCAGTGGTCGCGGCTGTTATTGGAGTTGATGCGCGGCGTGCGGCCAAATTCACCCCAGACCACCACCGACACATCTTTGTCCAAACCTCGCTCGTGCAGGTCGGTCACCAGCGCCGCCAGCCCTTGGTCGAGCATGGGGAACTCCACGCGCGACATGGGGAAGTTCATTCCGTCGGGGCCATGCCAGTCCCACCGGCTATAGTTCAACGCCACGTAACGAGCGCCGGCTTCCACCAAGCGGCGGGCGATGCAGAAGTTCTGGATCATGCGCGGCGCGCCGTCGCGCTGGAAGCTCTCGTCGTTCTTGCCGTATCGCTCAAGCACTCGGGGATCTTCTTTCGACAGATCGAGTGCATCGCCCAGCTTGGAGTCGGTCAAAATATCCAGGGCCTGGGCCAAGTACGTGTCAACGTCGTTCATCTTGGCCACCTGGTCCACATTGCGGCGGAAGCGGTCCAAGGCGTGACGAAGCTGCACTCGGTCTTGCAAGCGCTCCAGGCTGATCCCTTGCAGGACCATGTTGTCGGATTTCTCGCCCGGCTTGCGGCCCACCAAATTGAAAGGATTGTGCGACGAAGGCAAAAAGCCGGCCGTGCCCGGCTCACCCCAGGTGCGATTCCCGGTGGGGTACATCAGCGCCGTATGCGCCGGCACCGAGGGGTCGACTTGTCCCGCCAGCCGCGACACCCACGCACCGGCCGCCGGCCAGCCATCGCCGGGGCCGCGGTCCGATCGCTTACGGCCGGTCATGCACTGATAGCCGTCATGGGCGCCGTCGGAGTCGGCAATGCTGCGCACGATGATGAACTTGTCCATCATCGCCGCAATCCTGGGAAACAGTTCGCAAATCTGAATGCCCGGCACGTTGGTGTTGATCGGCTCGAACTCGCCGCGAATTTCGGCCGGCGCCATGGGCTTTAGGTCCCACATGTCCAAGTGCGACGGCCCGCCGGGAAGATAGATGTTGATGATCGCTTTGTGCGAGCGTCCCACGCCCGCCGC
>CAYWIS010000358.1:0-3011 GCA_964458385.1 uncultured Pirellulaceae bacterium | reverse complement strand
TTGCGCCAGGGGCGTAAAGCGTCACCGCCAACTACGACGCATCAGGCGCCGGGTCGACCGATGCGACCTGCAATTCGCACAACATGTCGTCATCCAATTCCCCCGCCAGCACCAGCGAAAGTGTCTCGGCCACCTGACTGCAAAGCTGGAGGGTCTTGCGGTGGGCGTTGCCGCCGCGAGTCGGCTTGCGGAAGAACTCGCGAGGGTCTTGGCCGTCGTCCTCGTGAAGCTGTCCGCAGTGCGCAAGCAATCGCTCGCGCGTGGTTTGATTAAAAGTCACGCGTTTTCTCACAGAATAAGAAGAGGAGCTAAACACAGCACGATCGCCGGCTTGCTCGCAAGAAAGCAAAAGCAAGTGTCAAACAGAGAGCCTACCTCACGGCCGGGCCGCTTCTCGGACTACCGCCGGCCCAAGTGCAGGCTCAACAACGCGGCATAACGGGCGTGGCAATGTATAGTCGGCCCCGGAAGTAAGACAAGCAAGCCGTATAAAAGGTTCGCCACGCGCGCCGCCAAGCGCAAGTTTCAACGCTCGTCGCGTGTTGCCCCTTTGCTTCTCTGCTCGGGAGCGTCCACGGTTTCTCGGGAAACGCGAGCCGCGCACTTGAAGCGAACGAGCGCTGCGATAAATGAGCAGCGCTTGGTCGAAGCCGTATCATCCGTGGAACGCGTGGCTAGTGGCCAATCGTAATGCCGCCGTGGATGTGCGTTCCGTGGTGGTGATGATGGCGAAGGTGATGATGGTGGTGATAGTGCGGATAGCTGTGATAGTAGATCGTTGTCGGCCGGGGCGTCACGTAATGATGATGCTCTTGGACGACCACCGGGGCCGAGTACGTTGGCGGCGCGGCAACTGTGCCGGCCACCGGCGCCGACTGCATGGCCGCAATCACCGGCTCGGGCACGCCTTGTTGATGCAGGAACACCACGTCGGACACTTCCAGACGCCGCGAAATTCCATTTTGCCGAATGTGATTGATGATGAGTTGCGGATCCACTCCGCTTTGCGACATCGTGACCACATCTTGCACCGACACCGCCCGCGATCGCACTTGCTGCTGGTAAGCGGCTTGCTGCCGGTACATCGCCTGGCGGCTCGCTTCTTCACGATCGCGGGCGTCGCCAATGAGCGAGCCGGCCACCACCCCCACGGCGCCGCCGATCAACGCCCCGGCGGCGGTTTCGCCGTTGTGTTTGCCAATTGCGGCGCCCGCCAGCGCACCGCCAAGCCCCCCAATGACCGCTCCCCGCTCGGTGTGGCCTTGCCCGTAACTGTGCAACGGGCACAACATTGCAAGCGGCAGGACCAGCAGCAGAGATCGGATCTTCATTGCATCGCCTCTGGGGTAAAAATGCCGAACCGCGCCAGGACGCGCGTATCCAGCATCGTTATCGGCCGCCAACGGCGGCGAAATTGAGGAAGTCACGGAATGGGGGCAACCTTTTAATCCACAGCTGCATTTCTTGGCAAGCCCATTCGCCGCACCCCCCCGCGCCAACCACCCACCCCCAGAACGGGCAAAACGACAGCACCCCTGCCCGGGCGCAAAAACAAAAACGGCAAAAACAACCCGCCAACAAACAGCGCGATATAGATTCACCCCGCAGCAGCCATCCCCACATGACCAGCCGTTGGTGTGTGCGTCGGGCTCCTTAGCGCTACGCCGTGGCTACGTACAATGGCCTAATCAAGATAGGAGCACGAATTCCCTCCCGTCCCGACCGCGCAGATAGTGCAGCTTTCACTCCTCACAGCAGAGAGGTCTACCAAAAATACGTTTACTGAAGGACCGCCACTCATTTTCTCGGTGTTCACGGGGGACAAGTCCGACGGCCCAAGGCTTGACCGGGCGGTCAGCAGTTGTAGGATTGCGGCCGAGAAACGCCCAATCCTTCGGCCAGGAGTCAAGAGCGATGTCAAAGCTGCTCGGAATACTGGGGTGCTGGGGCGCATTGTTTGTGGCGGCGCCGCTGGTCCAAGCGCAGGCGCCCGCCCAGGGGCCGCTGCGGGTACATCCCGACAACCCGCGTTATTTCACCGATGGGACGAAAACCGCCGACGGCAAACTCAAGGCCGTGTACCTCACGGGCTCGCACACCTGGAACAACCTTGTAGACATGGGGCGTAGCGATCCGCCCGAGGTGTTTGACTATGACGCTTATCTCGATTTCCTTCAGCGTCACAACCACAACTTCATTCGCCTATGGGCTTGGGACTCGGTCGCTTGGGACACAAAGGCCAATGGGCGGCTGGGCAAAGATTTCGTCCATCACGTGGCGCCGCTCCCTTGGGCTCGAACCGGCCCAGGTCAGGCGATCGACGGCAAGCCCAAGTTCGATCTGAGCCAATTCAATCCCGCGTATTTCGAACGTCTGAGGGAACGGGTCGCTGCCGCCGGCAAACGGGGCATTTATGTTTCGGTGATGCTCTTCGAGGGTTGGGGATTGCGGCACGGGAACCGGGGCCGCGCCGCTCCCGATGGTTGGGCGTGGCGCTCGCATCCGTTCCATCCCCGCAACAACATCAACGATCTGGGCCTTGGTGGACCCGACGACCTCAGCGCCGAAGTGCATCGGCTGGGCAACGCCAAGGTCAACGATCTCCAAGCCGCTTATATTCGGAAGGTCGTCGATACGGTGAACGACTTCGACAACGTGCTCTACGAAGTCATCAACGAAGGCGGGCAAAAGGAGTGGGATTGGTGGGTGGTGGAAACAATCCACAAGTACGAACGCACCAAACCCAAGCAGCATCCCGTGGGCATTACCGGCCACGGCGCCGAGCGGCTGGAGAGCATGTTGGCCAGCCCCGCCGAGTGGACCTCGCCGGGCCGGGTGGACGGCTTCGGCGATGACCCGCCCGCCTGGAACGAGAAGAAAGTCAGCCTGCTCGACACCGATCACATCTGGGGCGTGGGAGGCAACGCCAGTTGGGTATGGAAGAGCTTTCTTCGCGGCCACAATCCGATCTTTATGGACCCCTACGACGGCGCGGTGCTGGAGATGCCCGG
>CAYWIS010000357.1:0-3029 GCA_964458385.1 uncultured Pirellulaceae bacterium | reverse complement strand
ACCTATGAGATTGTGAGTGAAGAGCAGGCGTGGGCCCTGCTCGATGACATCGTTGATGGGCGTGCGTCGATAGACGAAATGCCTATTTTCGATTTTAAAACGTGGCCGCACGTCAACATTCATCTGCCCGCGACACCCGTGGAAAGTTCGATCTCGCCGACCATGATGGAGGCGTTCATCGAGCTTCAAAAATCCATAAACCGCTCCTACACTCTAGTCTCGGCTGATACTGGCGACCTGCGATTTCTGACGAACGCCGAAAAAGAACTGCTGGAAATTCGCGTCCAAGTTAGCAAAGGCAGCAGCGACTACGTTGCCAGCTTGACAAAGGCGCTCGAAAAAATCGGTCTGGAGGCCGTTGGGAAAATGGACCCTCAAACATTGGCTATCACAATCCTCGGGACGGCCTTGATCGTAGGTGGCACCGTCGCTTTTCGCGCTTGGCTTACCCATAAAACGGAACAGCGAAAGGCAGAGCTTGCCGGCCAGGAAAAGGAGAAGTGGCTAGAGGTTCAAAAGGCCACGCTCGAACAGGGAACAGAAAACATGAAAATCCTCGCTCGCGCAGTCGGGCGACAGCCGCTACTTGGCGAAATCGAAGCATCAGCTGAACCGGCGCGAGCGCAGATGGTAAAATCGGTCGGAGAAGAGGGTGGCGGGACGCTGTTCGCAACAAACTTGGAAACAGAACTGGCGAGCGAGATAACGGCGCAGCGTCGGCAGCAAAGTGAACAAGTGCGACTTGCGGGCAATTACCGGGTCGTCCGCGTCGATACCACCTCGCCCGACGGGTTCCGCGTCACACTATCGGATGAGGCGAGTAACCGTGAAATCACGGCAACAATGCAGGATGCACTGATCTCTGGTGCGCATAAGGAAGCTATCCGCGATGCGGAGTGGGCCAAGCGTCCAGTCTATGTCGAGATGACGGCAAAGCAGCTTCGAAACAAGGTGGTCGATGCTGTCGTGGTCAACGCTACGGAGGTCAAGCAGCCCGTCGAATGAAGATGGTGAAATCCCACGGCGCATAGCGACCCGATCACCGTCACTCATCCAGCAACAGGTCCAACTGTGTCCCCTTTTTGGGGAAGGCCCTGTCGAGCATCTTTTTGAACTGATCCCAAGTGGAAGAAGCACGCATTAGCCCGATGACTGCGTGTAGGTGCTGTGCAAGCGCGGGGTGGCCGATATCCTCAGTCAAAAACTGTTGGTGCCGGACTTTTCTCCTGCCTTCCTCGTCCGTGGGATTGCGCTGCTGCAGTTCCTCCAAGATGCCGGGTGCCAGACGCTCATACACGATATCGTTCGTGTACTTTCCCACAACGGCAGGTCGCGCTACGGACATTGCGCTCCAGTTCCAGCCCCGAAGGCGGAAAATCTCTCGATAGAACTCATTCGGAAAACGCTTGGCCCAAGCCGCGAACTCTTTTTTGAGGTAACGGTCAAGGATCGCCTGAAGCGCATCGCGATCTCGCGTATCCTGGTAGCCTGTTGCCTCGTCAACGAGCGCAATAATGCCGACCTCAGCGAGACCGCGCACCAAGATTTCAGCAGCCTGCGCCCTATCGGACTGTTGCGGGTTTAGCTTGCCGGTCTCGCGGGCCCGCAGCCAAACGTTGCAAATTTCCGGCAAGGCTTCGGCGGCGTAGCCATCGACCATCACGTCGCCTGAGCGGTAGCGTATCGGTTTGAGGGGCCCGTCCAGTAACTCATTGGAAATAAACGGAGAAAGGTTTCGCGAGGCGAGAAAGACGGGCACATGGGCCCCGGTCTTTCCAACCTCTGTCTTGTGCCTCTTCGCTGCACCGCTTCGCCCGCCAAGCGCATTTGCAATGCCATGTTCAGAAAGCACACGCCTCCCGTCGTCTAATACGGCGCAAGGGATCTCCAAGTTGCCGATCCGTAAAGAGCCCCTATGGGTCGCGACCGGGGGCTTTAAGGAATCGTCCATCTCCGATTTTTTGACCATCGCAAAGCGCTCCATTGCTTCATCAAAGGACATGTCGAGCGCTAATGGCGTCTCCTGCTTCTTCTTTGTGTTCATGCGATCAGCGCCTTGTATGTGAGCCGGCCATCAACGCGACCGAAGAACTCGTTCATGCGGTCGCCGTCCTTCACGCCGCGGCGATTGTAGCGCCATGTCATCTCGGAAAGGTAGTTGCCGAGGTGCTTGTCTGAAATCCAGTGGTGAATGCCGTAAATCTGCCGCTTGATGTGCGACCACGCGCCTTCAATGGAGTTGATGTGGAAATAGAAGGCGCGGCTGTATTCGCCGCCAGAGTGGTTGACCGTCTTGTGGTAATAGGACTTGCCAAGGCCCTGATAGCCGGGGAACTCGTCAGTCAGGACAATCGAGCCTTCCGCGACGTGCGCTTCTACAGCGGCTTTCACGCCTTTTAGGGACGTGATGTGGAAGGCGCGGAACTCGCCGTTGCGTTCCAGAGCGCCGAACACCACGGCCTTGCCGACGCCGCCGCGACCGGCCTTCTGGCGCTTGTTCTCGTGCTTGTTCTTTTCCTTGCCGCCGATGAACGTCTCATCAACCTCAACGGTGCCGGTGAGCGGGCGATTGAAGGACTGTGTGCGGGCGGCATGGCGAAGGCGATGGAGCATGTACCACGCGGTTTTCTGCGTCACCTTAATATCGCGGGCCAGGGTCGTGCTCGCCACGCCCTTCTTGTGCGACGTGATGAGCCAGATCGCCATGAACCACTTGCGTAGCGGGATTTTGGAGTCCTCAAAAATGGTCCCGACCTTGATGGAAAACCGCTGACGGCAATCGCCGCACTTGTGCGTCTTGTTATCGGAGAAATGATAGACCTTGGTCGAGCCGCAATGCGGGCAATGCGCGCCGTTCTTCCAACGGATTGAGCGGAGATGGTCAACGCAGGACTGCTCGTCCGGGAAGGCTTCCATCATGTCGAAGAGGCTGGCGAACTGCTTAATCACGGTCATCGCTCCAATGTCGATAACCGCAATTTAGGTGTTTATTGGACCCATGTCAATGGGTCACACACGTATATAGGTCC
>CAYWIS010000356.1:0-3079 GCA_964458385.1 uncultured Pirellulaceae bacterium | reverse complement strand
CCCTCGCCTTGCTGGCGGACGTGCCGCAGCCACGCCAGGAACATTGCCCGATCTTGTCCTGCGGCCGCCAATTGCTGCGCGTCGATTTGCTGACCGATGGCGGCGTCGCGGCGGCGCAAGTCTTGGCTCTCGCGGTCCCGGTCCTCCTGGAGTTGCAACTCCAAGTCGATCAGGTTTTCCAAAGTTAAGCGTGGCGGTTTGACTCGCGGAGCATTCATGAACAATAGGAGGACGACGCCAGCGGAACTCGCAATCTATTAATTAATTTTCACCCAAGCGACGAAACGAGACAACCTCGGCCGCAACGTCGCAGGAAGCGTCGCAAAAGCCGCATGCAACGGTCGCCACCTTCTCCATCGTCCACTAAGACGCATTATCGCTGTGACCCGGCGCCTCCGTTCGCACCGCCGCTGCGCGGGGGGCCTCGCGTTGGGCGCGGGTGTCCCCCGCGGACCAACGTGGTACAATTAAAACCATATCTCTAGCTCGAGAGGCGGACCATGGCCCTACGGCTGAGTGACTTGGTAGTTTGCGGCGAAATCTTCAACACCTCGTGGTATTCCGTCCACGGTTGGTTGGCGCTGCGCGGCCGCGAACAAGTGGTTCATTTGCAACTGACCGGCAACTGCGCGCCCGATCTGGCCGGTTGGCATTTTCGCTTTGAGAACCCAGCCGTGGAAGGGGAACACGAAGCGGCGCCCGATCAGGCGGCGCTGCTTCAAGGTTTCGCCTGGCAGCAGGTCGGCCCGACCGGCGTGATGACAACTCAGCCCGACGCCGCCGACAAGGCGTCCCTCAATCCCGGGGCGGCACTCGCGTCGCCGCAGCGCGCGCCGAAGTTGTACCTGGAATGGTTCGGCCAGAATGGGCGAGTGGTCGTCGAAGTGGACGACCCGCAGATCGAACTCTTGGAATACAACGATCTTGAAGCGAACCCGGCCGGTCCGCCGCTGCGTCGGGCCGACACCGAAGACGAGTTGTTCGACGAAGACCCTTCGCATCCCGACTTGCTCGACGACCCGTGGGAGGACGACTACGAAATCCAACTGGACGACCGCCCATGGGAAGACGTCGAAGAGGAGGACGACGACTCCGACTCGCTCCCGTGGCTAGACACCAGCGCCGACGAAGACGACCCTTACGAACTGTTCCCCGACTTTCTGAAGCAACAGTTCGACGAAGAAGCTTCGCAAATGGACCGTGCGCTAGACCTCGATAGCGGCTCCTACGATGCGCCTTGGCTGGGGCAAGACGACCAAGACAGCTCCGACGTCCTTCGCGAGCTAGAACTGATGGACGACTGCCTGGAGCGCGGCGAAGGTGAACTGCTGGCCGACTTGTTCGACGGGCCAGTGCGACTTCCTCGCCCTGACCAGCTTCAAGACGATAACGAGGCCGAGCAAGCCCTCAAAAAATTGCTGGCGCATCTGGCGCGGTGCGGCGTGTCGCTGGCGGTTTGCCATCACTTTACCCCCCGCGACGCTTACCGGTTGCTAATCGAAGAAATCTGCGTCGAGGAACGCGCCTACCGCGAATTGCAAGGCACGCAGTGGGTGCAAACGTTCATGACTTCCGAATATTGCCTCAAGTGCGAAGAGGAGTTCGAGCGCGAGTATCAAGACTACGAACGCCGCCGCAAAGAACGCGGCGACGGTTCCGACGACGATATTCCGTTTTGATTCGTCGCTTGGCTTAAAACGCTTGTCCCCGCGCCAGCCGAGGCCGACCGTCTCTCGGCGCATCAACCCTCGCAGCCTCCCATTATTCGCCGGTGGGGGAATTGCAATGGCCGCAGAGAGCATTTCCAATGTTCGCTAACGACTGAGTCAAAACGCCGCGGGCGCCCTTTCTGTTGGCGATGGGCGGTTCCCTGCTTTCCTTTGCGATTTGCACGCACCTTGTATCTCGGCGATACCTACGTTGACGATACCTTTGCCGAAGCGTTCGGCATGCGGTATGTGCGGTTTCTCATTACCGCCCATGATGAATACTGGCTGGAAGCCGCCGTGCGCGAGGCCACCGGCTACAGCGCCTCGGTCATCGCCTGCGATGCCGAAACCGGTCTGGACCGTTGGCTTACGCCCGAGGAAACCCCCGACGGTCGTTGCGGCGCCGAGGTGATGGCCTTTGGCTTCTCGGCCGACGCACTGGCCAAGGCGATTCCCAATCGTGTGGGGCAATGCGTAATGACGTGCCCCACCACTGCCGTTTACGACGGCATGCCCGAAGCCGAAGAACGGATCCCGCTGGGCAAACACATTCGCTTCTTTGGCGACGGCTACCAGAAAAGCCGGATGCTGGCCGGCCGCCGCTACTGGCGCATTCCTGTCATGGATGGCGAGTTCCTGGTCGAAGAAAGCCTCGGAGTGCGCAAGGGAGTGGCGGGCGGCAACGTGTTGATCCAAGCGGCGACATTGGATGTCGCGCTGGCCGCCGCGCGTCGCGGAGTCGCAGCGATTGCCCAGATTCCCGGCGCCATCACGCCTTTCCCCGGTGGGGTGGCCCGCAGCGGTAGTAAGGTCGGCTCGCGATACAAGAAGCTCATGGCCTCCACCGCCGACGCCTTCTGCCCCACCCTCCGCGGCCGGGTCGAAAGCAAGCTCCACCCCGGCGTCAATGCGGTCTTGGAAATCGTCATCGACGGCGCCGATGAACCGACCGTCGGCCGCGCCATGGCCGCCGCCATGCGGGCCGCCGCGGGCGAGGGCGTCATTGCCTTAAGCGCCGGCAACTACGGCGGCAAACTTGGCAAGTTCCATTTCCACCTTCGGCAATTGCTCGAATCCCCTTAGCCCCCACAATCCACGGCGCCGCCCCCCAGCTCAACCCGCCATTGCGGAAACGCCAAAAATCGGTAAGATACACCCCTGACAGTGAACCTTCGGCCCACGGCCGGGCTCACTTTTCATAACAACGGGGTGTAGCGCAGCCTGGTTAGCGCGTTTGACTGGGGGTCAAAAGGTCGCTGGTTCGAATCCAGTCACCCCGACTTTGCTTGAGAATAGGCCCTTCGGCGAGAACGTCGAAGGGCTTTCTCTTTGTCGTCACAAGACTTGTGGCGTTCAATGTTCGGTTCAAT
>CAYWIS010000355.1:0-3130 GCA_964458385.1 uncultured Pirellulaceae bacterium | reverse complement strand
TGTGGAGGCAAGCGGTTTAGGAAACCGTTGCTCTATCCCCTGAGCTACGGGGGCGTGGGTGGATGGGGATGATGGGGTGGGGCCTATGGGAAGCGGGGGAGGA
The DNA here is from genome assembly GCA_964458385.1 of uncultured Pirellulaceae bacterium. Taxonomy (GTDB): domain Bacteria; phylum Planctomycetota; class Planctomycetia; order Pirellulales; family Pirellulaceae; genus JAHWKS01. The sequence goes on along the minus strand of CAYWIS010000355.1, from coordinate 3,027 downwards.
GCGGGAGCCGTTTGTATTTCTCTGACAATACGAAATAGCGGGTTGGTTCGCAACCGTTCCGCGGTTGGGTGGACAGCGAGATTTTGGGAAGGCGGCTGGTGGAGCGAGAGGTTGGGGCCAAGTGGTGTGGAGTGGCGTGATTGCCGGGCGCCGGGCGCGGAAATGGGAGAAAGGTGGCCGATGGTGGGCCAGATACCGGCCCAGGGAAGCCATGGTGATTTGTAGGCGTGGGGAGAGGCGGCGACAGCCAGGGCAGGGCGGCGGTAGGCGGTCGGGTGTTGTATGTAGGGCGCGGGGCATCTACGATGCATACCATCTCCACACCTAAGTGGCTCCTACCTGATATTGGATCGCGCTGCCATGGATCTACGCGATTCCCTCATGTTCCGATCGTTCTATGGAACGCTGCGCCATGCGCGTGTAGCGGCTTGCGCTGCCGGACGCGTGCGCCGCGGCGGGAGCCAGTGGCCGCTCCTGGCGATGCTGGCGTCGCTGGCGGTTCTGGGGACGCTAGCGGCAAGTCTTGTGCGACGGCCGGCCGAAACGACGCAGGCCAGCGGGGCGGAGCCATTGGTGGTGTATTGTGCGGCCAGCAACAAGAGCGTGTTCGAGGCCATTCGGCGTGATTACGAGAAGGAGTACGGCGTTTCGCTTCATGTGCAGTACGGGCCATCACAGACGCTGTTGGCTTCGCTGGAAGTGTCGGGGCAGGGCGACTTGTATTTACCGGCCGACGATAGCTATTTGACGATGGCGCGAGAGCGTGGGCTGCTGGCCGAAGAACTGCCCCTGGCGCAAATGCAGGCGGTGGTCGCTGTTCCCAAGAGGAATCCGAAACGCATCGCCAAGTTAGAGGATTTGCTGCAAGATGACGTGCGCCTGGCGCAGGCCAGTCCCGATGCAGCCGCCATCGGCAAGATGACGCGCGAGGTGCTGTCGGCCGCAGGCCAATGGGACTCGTTGCACGCGCGCACCAGCGTTTATAAGACGACTGTGCACGAGGTCGCCAACGATGTAAAAGTTGGGGCGGTCGACGCGGGCATTGTCTTTGACGCGGTGTTGCACGATTACGACACGCTGGACGCGGTGTCGATTCCCGAACTTGCGCCCGCCACTGCAAAGATCGCTGTTGCGGTGCTGAAGTCCAGCCGACAGCCGCAACAGGCCTTGCGCTTTGCCCGGTACATGGCGGCGCGCGACAAAGGATTACAGCGCTATCGGGAGTTTGGTTTTCAGCCGGCCGAGGGCGACGCTTGGAGTGAGCAGCCCGAGATCACGTTGTATGCGGGGTCGATGTTGCGGCCGGCTATCGAGGCGACGATCACTGCTTTCGAGCAGCGCGAAGGGGTGCGGGTAACGCGTGTGTACAACGGGTGCGGCATTTTGGTGGCCCAGATGCAGGCGGGCCATTTGCCCGACGCCTACTTTGCATGTGACGTGGAGTTCATGAACCAGGTGCGCAAAGACTTTCCCGACGCCCAGCAAGTATCGCAAAACGAGCTGGTAATCCTCGTCCAAAAAGGCAATCCTCACGGCATTCGCTCGTTGAAGGATCTGACACGGCCGGGGCTCCGAGTGGGAATCGGCCACGAAAAGCAGTGCGCCATGGGCTGGCTCACTCAGCGCACCTTTGACGAGAGTGGCCTTAAAACCGAACTGATGGAGAATGTGGTAGTGCAAACCCCCACCGGCGACATGCTGGTCAATCAAATGCGGTCGGGTTCGCTTGATGCAGCCGTGGCTTATCTCAGCAATGCGGCGGGGGCAGCGGATTTCCTGGACGCCATTCGTATTCACGGCATCCCTTGTTCGGTGGCCACACAGCCGTTTGGCGTGGCCAAGAATTCTCAGCATAAGCACTTGGTGGATCGTCTTCTCCAGGCGATTCGAGCCGAATCGTCGCAAGAGCGGTTCGTCCAAGAAGGGTTCCGTTGGGTCAAAGAGAGGCAGCCGCACGATGAATGAACGGCCAGCCTCGTCGGCTTCGCCACGGCCCGTAGCGCCGCAACATCGCCCCGGTTCCGATGTGCCATTCTTTACGGTCATGGGGGGCTTGGGGGGAAGTTATGTGCTGTTGATCGTCGCGATGTTGGCGGCCGACTTGGCGTTTACCTCGCCGCGGCACTTTACGGCCGCTCTGAGCAAACCCGAGATTCAGTACGCCGTGCGACTGACGCTAATTTCCTGCACCATCTCGGCGATTTTGTCGGTGTGGGTGGCGACTCCGTTGGGATATTTGCTGTCGCGGTTTTCGTTTCGTGGCCGGTGGCTGATCGACACCATTATCGACATTCCGGTGGTTTTGCCGCCGTTGGTGATTGGGCTGAGCCTGTTGATCCTGTTTCACTTGCCTCTGGGCGGCAGCAATCTGGAAGAGCAGGTCCAAAAGTACCTGGGCGTGAAAATTACCTACGCAGAGCCAGCCGTTGTTTTGGCGCAGTTTGCCGTAGCGTGCGCGTTTGCCGTGCAAACCATGCGGGTCACTTTCGATCAGATCGACACGCGAGCCGAGCAAGTTGCGCTTACTTTAGGGTGTCGCCGTAGCCAAGCGTTTTTGCAGATCGCATTGCCACAGGCCTGGCGCGGCGTGGTGGCGGCGCTAACGATTGCCTGGGCGAGGTCGCTGGGCGAGTTTGGGCCGATCCTGGTTTTTGCCGGGGCTACGCGTATGCGGACGGAAGTCCTCTCGACGACGGTGTTCCTGGAATTGAGCGTGGGGCAACTGGAGCCGGCCGTGGCGGTTTCGCTTCTAATGGTGTTGGCCGCCATGCTGGTCTTGGGCGTGGTGCGCCTGGTCGGGGTAAAAGTAGCGCAATGATTGAGTTGGACCAAGTCTCGATCCGCAGCGGTTCCTTCGGGTTGACGAACGTCAGCCTGACAATTCCTGAAGGGACGTACGCTGTCATGATGGGCGGCACCGGCCAAGGCAAGACGACGATTCTAGAAGCCATCTGCGGCCTGCGCCCGGTGACTCAAGGCCGCATCTTAGTGAACCATCTGGACGTGACGCAGTGGAAGCCGGCCGCG
>CAYWIS010000354.1:0-3160 GCA_964458385.1 uncultured Pirellulaceae bacterium | reverse complement strand
AATGGAGCCGAGGTGAATGGATTGCCTCGTTATTAGGGCCAGCCGACGAGCAACTATCGGGAAGTGAACCGGGCTTGGTGTTGGTGCAGATCGACGGTTTCTCGCGGCAGGAATTGGAACGGGCCTTAGAGCAGAACCGTATGCCCTTCTTGCGTCGACTTCTGCAATCCGAGGGTTACCGTCTCCACAACCTTTACTCGGGTTTGCCCTCCACCACTTTCGCGGTGCAAGCCGAATTATTCTACGGACTCAAGACGGCGGTGCCCGCTGTCGGCTTTCGTATCCGCCGCACATGCGAAGTGAATATGATTCTCGATCCGCCCGACGCTGAACAGCGCGAGGCGGAGATCGCAGCGCGCAACGGCCCGGGATTGCTCGAGGGTGGAAGCGCTTACGCCGACGCACTGCACGGCGGCGCTGCAGAGCCTCACTTTTGCGCCGCGGCGCTCACGCTGCGGAGCATCTTAGCGCGGATTCGTCCGCGACTGTGGCCGGTGTTGGCGGTGCTGTACTTTCCCACTTTGGCCCGGATTGCCTGGGACACATCCGTGGCTACCTGCGACGCCTTGGCCGACGCCGTCCGCGGCGTGCAACGGGGACACAAGCTCAAGCACGAATTCAAGTTCGTGCTCAACCGGGTAGTGGTCGACGTAGTGCTTCGTCAATGGCAGACCTTCAGCGCGCAGATCGACGCACTGCGCGGCTTGCCGATGATTCACCTGAACTTCTTAGCCTTCGACGAGAAAGCGCACCGGCGCGGGCCTAAGACCCGTTTTGCGCATCGTGCTCTCCGAGGCGTGGATCGTTCGCTACGCAAGTTGTGGCGAGCTGCAGGCCGCTCGGGCCGGCGCGACTACGAACTCTGGATCTACGCCGATCATGGGCAGGAACAAGTAGCGCCGTACCCCGAAAAGTTTGGCCGGCCGATTGAAGAAGCGGTGCGCCCTTTGATTGATCGGCTTCTGCCTGCGCCGCTTTCGGGAGAGGAAGAGGCGCCCTTCACCATGGCGGCGATTGGCCCGGTCGGCTACATCTATCCGCGGCAACCGCTGGACGATCATCAGTGCGCCGAACTTGCGGCCGCCTTTGTCGACGAAGCGGGAGTTCCCGCCGTGCTGTATGTCGATAGCCAAGATCGCGTACAGTTTCATCGCGCCGGGGGGCAGGCCGGCGCGCTCCCTGAGCAAGCAACGGCGTTGTTGGGGGAAGACCATCCCTTCTTGAACGAGGCTCCGCAAGACCTGGTAGCCATGTGCCGTCACCCCGAAGCGGGCCGGCTAGTGTTGCTTGGATGGTGCGCTGGCGTCGAGCCGATCAGCTTCGCTTATGAGAACGGCGCGCATGGTGGCTGCGGCCATGCCGAAACTGGGGCTTTCGCATTGCTGCCAGCCGATGTGCCGACACCCGATCGCGGATACTTTCGCCCGCTCGACTTGCGCGCCGCGGTGCTGCGTCGCCGGGAAGGGGCGACTTTCCCGAGGGCGGGGAATGCATTGGCGGAGAAGCACACTTCGCAGAGCGAGTCGACGCCGCCGGCGCGCAAGACGCTGCGGGTCGTCACCTACAACGTCCATAGCTGCGTCGGCGCCGATGGAAAGATATCGCCCTTGCGAATCGCGCGGGTCATCGCCCAATGCGATCCCGATGTGGTGGCGCTCCAAGAGTTGGACGTTCGCCGCAAGCGGACCCTGAGCCGCAACCAAGCGGAAGAAATCGCCACGATCTTAAACATGGAGTTTCAGTTCCACCCGGTGATTCGGCTGGAAGAAGAACAATATGGCGACGCCATCTTGACGCGTCTTCCGATGCGTTTGGTGCGTTCGGGAATCTTGCCCAGCGCAACATCGACGCGCCGCGCCGAGCCGCGCGGAGCGCTCTGGGTGGCGGCGATGTACGGGGACCAAGAAGTACAAATTCTCAATACGCACTTGGGACTGGACGAAAGAGAACGCCAAGAACAGATCCGCGCGTTGCTTGGTCCCGAATGGCTTGGCCACCCCACCTGCCGCGAGCCGGTCATTCTTTGCGGCGACTTCAACTGCCGGCCTCGCTCACGTTCCTTTCGGATCCTGGCTGAGCAACTGCGCGACGTGCAACAAGACGCTCCCCGACGCGCCCCCACCTTTCCGAGCCGTTGGCCCGTGCTGCGCATCGACCACATCTTTGTAAAGGGGGAGATCGAGGTTCTCCATGTAGAGGCGCCACGCACCAGCTTGGCGGTCCGCGCGTCGGACCACCTTCCACTGGTGGCTGAACTGCGCATTGGCCCCCCGTTGCCCCAAGATGCGGCGCTGGCGAACGTCGACCACGAAGAACAGGCGTCTACGCCCAATCGTTAATCGATGTTGCCGGCCGGACGCCTTCTCGTTCGAGTCGAGAAATTCGCGAGAGCCGCCGCGTCTTGCTCTGCAGCGGCGGTTGTTACTTACCGTGCAAATTCGGCCGGACCTAGGCAATGATGTCGTGGGCTACATTGCCGTGAATGTCGGTTAGCCGGAAGTCGCGCCCCGAATAGCGATACGTAAGCCGGGTATGGTCCAAGCCCATCAGATGCAAGATGGTGGCGTGCAGATCGTGAACGTGTAACGGATTTTCCACTGCGGCCGAACCATATTCATTGGAAACGCCGTAGCTGTACCCGCCTTTGACGCCTCCGCCGGCCAGAAAGCAGGTGAAATTAGCGTTGAAGTGACCACGCCCTTGCGGTGTAAGGTCTTCCCAAGGAGTGCGGCCGAACTCGGTGCAGCCCACAATGAGCGTTTCGTCCAAAAGACCGCGCAGGTGGAGATCTTTGATCAGGGCGGCAATTGGCCGGTCCACGTTGCGGCTGAGCTTTTCGTGCTGGCTCATATCGGTGTGGTTGTCCCAGTTATTGTTAGAGCCAACATCGAACAATTGCACCACGCGCACGCCCCGCTCGACCAGGCGCCGTGCGATTAAGCACTGCGCGCCAAAGGAGGCGGGATTCTCGGCCTCGGCGCCGTACATGTCGAGTACGTACTTGGCCTCGCGAGCAATATCAAGCGCCTCGGGCGCTTCCTTCATCAGACCATAAGCCGTATTCAGGTTAGTGATCCGAGCCTGCAGTTCGGCCGCTTCGGCACGGGCGGTAAGATGCGAGGCGTTCAGGTCCGCCAGCATTTGCTGTTCTAACTCGCGG
>CAYWIS010000353.1:0-3184 GCA_964458385.1 uncultured Pirellulaceae bacterium | reverse complement strand
TAATTCCGACCGAGCGCAGCACGCCAAACTCCCAGGTGCGTGCGCGGACAGAGGCGATCACCGCATTGGCTACCGCGAGCGACATAATGACCAGAGTGACCAGCGGCAGTTGGCTCATTCCCCAGATCATATCGTTTGCTCGGAGAGTAATTGCCTTCCGAACATCCTCGGTCGCCGTTGCGCGGGCAAAGGGGCGATAGGCTTTAACCTCGCCATAGCCCTCGGCTTGGAACGTTTCGCCAGCGTCCCTTTCGGCAATCGCCTGAAGCTCCGCCTCAACCTTCGATAAAGACGCACCCTGCTCCAGGTTGAGCCAAAAGAATTCGGTGCGATCGAGGTGGAAATCTCGCCGGACGTCGCTTTCGGCGACGAACATCATTGTGGCGGTGCGGACAAAATGTCGACGTACGCCGGAAAACTTCGTGAACCAAGGCCATCCAGGCAGCGAGACGACTGCGGCTACTTGGTAGGAAACGATCTTCTCTGGCGCGTGTGGCGGGACGAAATCAAGTGTGTCTCCCAGGCAAACGCCGGTCATCATCTGAAAATCCTGCGATATGATGCATGCGCCGCCGGCCTGGAGCGCCTTGGCCGCCGTATGTCGATCGCCTTCGACGAACTCCACTTTCAAAAACGGATTGTCCGCTCCCAATGCGCGATCAGGATCCAGGCCAAACAGGATCGCATTATCGTGCCGCAGACGTGACGGGGGCTCGCGATCGCCCCAGTCAAAGCGCGCCTGCTCAATTGCCAGTGGTAAAACTTCATCGGCCTTCACGCCTGGGACCCGTTTGACCGCTTCGGCGGCTTCTTGATCAAGTCCCAGAGGATGAAACGCCACGATCATATCGGGCAACCAATCGCCTGGAAGAAAGGGTTGAAGCATGGAGTAGCCCCAAGTTTGCGTCGAGGCGTAGAGAGCCAACCCCAAGGACAGTGATAACGCCGCCCCGACTGTGCGCCACATATTGCTGGAAAGCTGCGTCTTAGCGAGTCGCGGGTCTAACCCTAACAAACGCGTAACAAGTGGCCCGAAGACGCGTTCGCAAGTCCACACCATCGTAGGCGTTAACAGCACCATGCCGATTAATAGGGCAGGCCAAGTTACGGTCGAGTAACACCACACACGCCAGTCGTCGGGCATGGGCGCTACAAATACCGACAATGGCGCCGATGTGGCTAATAACAACCCAGCGACTCCGAGAACCGCGCCCCGTCGAAATCCAAGAGAGTGAGGGCGAGAAGACATGGCATCAATCGGCTTGATGCGCATAGCTCGCCAGGCGGGCAAAATAGCGGCTCCTAACGCCCCGCCCATGACCGCCAATCCTGTTAAGAGCACACTCGCCGCGCCTAATACGGCGCCGGAACTGAACAGTCCCGGCAACACTCGGCTTCCGACGAACAACAGGCCCCAACCGGCCAGCAAGCCTCCAAGCCAGCCGAGAATCGCAAGTGTAACGCTTTCAAGGGCAATGACCCCCGCAAGTTGCTTGCGGGTGAGTGCGACGGCGCGGAGCATCGCAAACTCGCGTGCGCGTTCGCTAACTCCCATGCTCAGTGTGGAAAAGATAATAAACACGGCTGCGAGGCACGCCATTCCCGTTGCCGCCCAAGCTTGGGATCTTCGACTTGCGACAGAACTGCTCCTTTCCATTCCCGTCCGCACCTCGGCGTAGCCAACAAGGCGCAACGGCGGCTCGCTCGCCTCAAGCTTCGACTTCCATACGTTCTGGAAATCATCGAAGGTTACACCGTCGCGGAAGGCGATTTGCAAGACATTGGGTTCCGAGGAAAAGCCATTAATGATTTCCGCAGTTTGAGGACGAACGTACACCGCCTTTGTGGCAGGCCCCTGCACAAACGCCTTAGGAATTCCTACCGTCGAGATTGACGGCTTGGTGTCCTCCCCCGAGTCGCTGTTCTCTGATTCGCGCGTCGTCGCCGTGTGTGACGCTCGCTCACTGGTGGAGCGCGATCGATTCACAGTCGTAGTTGTGGCATCGCTCTCACCGGGCGCCAAACGTCGTCCACCTTTTGGTCTACCCCGGGGCCCGCCGCGTGCACGCCCCTCGCCTGAAAGTGTCGGCGCCTCAGCCGCTTGCTCTACAATGCCTACTATCTTCAAGCGAACCTGGTTCGCGAGCGACGTGATCAGAACCTCGTCGCCCACCGAAACGCCGACTTGTTCGGCAGCGCCTTGACTGATCACCGCCGACGACGGATCGCTTCCTGCGGCAAGCCATGCACCCTCGACCAACTCGTAAGGCGGTTCCGTCGCAGGAGTGGCAACCAAAATGGGGTCGATTGGCGGCGCCCCGTACACAGGCGGACGTGCCCCCACCAGTAAACCCAAGGCCGACTCGGGCTGTCTTTCGGCGGATGCTTGCGAAGCCTTGGTTACCGATACGCGCGTTTGATTGATCGGGTTGAGCTCCAATACGCCAGGATCACGTCGTAAGAGTTCGAGCACCTGGCGGTCGATCGTACTTGGAATGCCCGGCGGTGCTTGCGGCAACACGAGGGCGTCATACCGCCCTAAATACTTCTGTGAGTTTTCGTCGAATTGCGATACAAGTGCATCGTAGCCGCTGACCACCCATACAACGGCGCATGTCGAGGCGATCACGCCGACCATCGTTATAATCGCCCGGCCGGGATGAAGCCGCATTTGGGCGAGCACTAATTTGGCGACAAGACCGAAACTCTTCATGCGCACAACTCCTTTTTCTCAGGAGCGCCAACCAACTCGTGGTAGGCAATCGCCAGCGATTGTGCGCTGCCAAATTCTTTCGTCCACAGTTCGCTAAGCAATCGGCCGTCTTTCAAAATCACGACGCGGTCCGACCACATCGCGACCTCCGGTTCGTGCGTCACGACGATGATCGAGCGGCGATCTTCCCGGTTGAGCCGTCGCAGAATGCGGCAAATGTTCTCGCTATTGACCGAGTCAAGATTGCCCGTCGGTTCATCGGCGAGTATCAGAGCAGGGTCGGTTACTAGTGCACGGGCAATTGCTACTCGTTGTTGTTCACCGCCGCTTAACGCGCTCGGCAGATGCTTGCGCCGCTCGGCAAGTCCTAACCGTTCCAGAAGCCCGTCGATTTTGCGGTAGGCCTCCGCTGGGGCGTTGTCGGCCTGCAGAGGGATCGAAACATTGTCCTCGGCGGTAAGGGCCGGAATC
>CAYWIS010000352.1:0-3229 GCA_964458385.1 uncultured Pirellulaceae bacterium | reverse complement strand
ATTGGGGCGAGGTTGCGGGGTTAACCGTGCGCGTGCGCTGCAGAGTCCTCCTGCACTTCCACCCACACCGTTCCACGCACCGGTAAGCCCGGCTCAGACCACAGCGTTTGTTCGCCCAAGGGGTGACCGTTACGAAATACGCGCACCCGCACCGCATGGGCGACAGGCCGCCCTTCGTCGGCAGGATGCGCTTCAAGATAAAACTCATTCGGGCCGGGGGTAATGCCCTCAATCTGTTCGACGGTGATCGGCGTGCCAGCGGCGATCGGCTCTTCGATACGCAGCACCTCGTGGCCTCTTAATCGCACGGTGAGCGCCGCGGCCTCAGAAGGGTCTAGGGCAAAAGCGCCTTGGCCGGCCGCATCGAAGGTCAACGTCACGTCAAGCGAAAAGTTACCTTGGGCCTGTTCTAAATTCGTTGCCGTTGAAGGCGGGGGCAGTTCCGATTGCACCCGATGCAGGAACTGCATGTAGCCGCCCACGACCCCAAAGATCGCGAGCGACAGCAGCAAAGCCAGCAAAGGACGCATGAGTGAGGAAAAGCCAATGAGGAAAAAACCAAGTGGCAGGAACCGGGAACACCGAAGCGACAAAGCGGCGGACTGCCGCACTTTTCGTTATAGCAAAACCCAAGCTTTCCGATGCGCTTGTTCTCTAGGCAGAGCAACGGCGCTACTTCAAGGCTTGCACAATGGTTAATACGTTCTCGCGCATCATGCCCAAGTAAGTTTCACCGGCTGAGCCAGGGGGGCCCATGGAATCGGAGTAGAGTTTGCCGCCGACCTCAACGCCTGCCTCACGGGCCAGTTCTCGGATGGTTTTGGGGTGCACGCTCGTTTCGACAAAGATCGCCTTAACGCCATAATTGCGGATCGACTCGACGGTTTGTCGGCGCCGCTCGGGCGTAATCCCGCCGCCAATTTCCTCGCTGGTGGACCAGCCGGCAGGCGACGCCGAACGAAAGCCGTACTGCTGGCAAAAATAATTGAAGGCGTCGTGGCTTGTTACAAGCACGCGCTGGCTTGCCGGAATGACGTTCACCTGGAGCTGAATCCACGCGTGGAGCGCTTGAAGCTGACTCAGGTAGAGAGCGGCCCGCGCTCGGTACTCCCCGGCATGATCGGGATCAACGCGCACCACGGCGTTCGTAATATTGCGCACGTAGATCGCTGCATTGAGCGGAGAGAACCACGCATGCGGATCGCGGTAGGGCGTGCCGCCCTCCTCTAGCACCAGGGGCGTTACGCCTTCAATGCACGAAACGACTTCTTTCTGGGAGTCGCGGGCCAGCCCTCGCATCCAATCTTTTCCTTCCAGATGCCAGCCGTTCTCCAAGCACAGGTCGGCCCGGGCCACCAGTTTGACGTCGTCCGGTTTGACTTGGTACAGGTGCGGGTCTTGTCCGGGCCCCAGTATGCACTGCACGTCCCAGCGATCGCCCACAACTTGCCGTGTGAAGTCGGCTACCTGAGTGGTCGAACACACGGCCAGCAACTTTCGCTCTTGGGCTTCTGCGTCGGTTTGCCACACAAAGAGCAAGACGAACGCTGCGGCCAAGAGGCGAAAGGGTGACAGTACATTGTTTCGGGCCATCATTTGACTGCCGGTAAATTGTTTTTTGGGTAGTCAAAAACACGTTTAGTCTAAACCACGCTTGGTATTCGTCAAGAGCAACCGTAACGAGGGCGCGCATCGAACGGTCTAACACACCGGAACATCAATACGACAATACGCTGCGAATACAACCAGCAGTCAGGAAAGCGCCCCCACTGCATGTAGATCAGGAAAAGATGAACCTTTCGGGATGGATGGGCGATGGACGCACGCTCAGGCAGAACGAGCAATCGAGAATCATTTGTTTTTGTCGGAGACGCATTTCTTGACTTAGTGTATGTGCAACACTATTATTCGATTGACTCAAGGTTCAGGAAATGAACGTGCATGGCATATTCCTATGAATATCCGCGTCCGGCGTTAACCGTTGACTGCGTTGTTTTTGGTTTGGACAACGAGGATTTGAAGGTGCTGCTCATCCAGCGCGATATTCCGCCCTTCGAAGGTCGCTGGGCGCTGCCGGGTGGGTTCGTTCGCATCGACGAAACGCTGGAAGAGGCGGCCAAACGAGAACTTGCCGAAGAAACCGGCATTCACGACGTCTTTTTAGAGCAGCTTTACACGTTTGGCGATGTGAACCGCGATCCCCGGGAACGCGTAGTGACCGTTGCCTATTACGCCTTGGTCAATTTGCAGGAACACCTGGTGCAGGCCACGACCGACGCTCGCAGCGCCGCCTGGTTCGCTCTGGATGACACTCCGCCGCTGGCGTTTGACCACGATCGTATCTTGCAAACCGCCCACGAACGGCTCAAAGGAAAGGTTCGCTATCAGCCGATCGGTTTTGAGCTATTGCCTGAGAAGTTCACCCTGCGGCAATTGCAGTACCTGTACGAACGCGTTCTCGACCGACCGCTCGACAAACGCAACTTTCGCAAGAAGATCCTTGGCATGGGACTGCTGGAGGAACTGGACGAAGTTGAGCAAGACGTAGCCCATCGGGCGGCGCGACTTTACCGGTTCGACCGCAAGAAGTACGAGCGACTAACCCGGCAAGGATTCAACTTCGAGATTTGACCGGTCGCTGCCGCAGCGCCTAAGGAAGCGACATTATGGAAGCCACCGTGGCCGACGGCGACCTGTTGGAGCAACCGTTCGAAACGATTGTGCACGCTTGCCGCACCGTGCAATCATTCATACAGCGCGCCTAAAAGGCCGTGGCCGAACGCGGGTTTACCTCGCTGACGCTCCCGGTGATTGGCGGTGGCTTCGTGATACGGCTGTGCGCTGCATGTAAGACGAACGTGTGCGATGGGATTACCCTATCCGGTGCGCTCCTTCCAAGCACCACTAACTGAGGCCCGCTATCCATGAAAGCTTTGGTAATCGTCGATGTGCAGTATGACTTCTTGCCTGGCGGAGCGCTGGCCGTGCCGGACGGCGATGCGGTCATTCCGGTCATCAACCGCTTGATGCCTTACTTTGAACTCGTGGTTGCGACGCAAGATTGGCATCCACCCGACCACGGCAGTTTTGCTGCTAACCACCCTGGGCGGCAGGTGGGCGAAGTGATTGATCTGCACGGCCTGGAGCAACGGCTTTGGCCTGTGCACTGCGTGCCGAATACGCACGGAGCAGAGCTGGCCTATGAGATGGACCAGCGGTACATCACGCG
>CAYWIS010000351.1:0-3236 GCA_964458385.1 uncultured Pirellulaceae bacterium | reverse complement strand
CAAGACGCACGCCCTTTCCAAGCAAGGCCGCTGCCGACCGTTTGACGCCCAGGCCGACGGCATCGTGCTAAGCGAAGGGATCTCGGCCGTGATTCTCAAACGGCTGGCCGACGCCGAACGCGACGGCGACCGCATTTATGCCGTCATTCGCGGTATTGGCTGTTCCAGCGATGGCAAAGAAAAAGGGCTCACCGCCCCCAACGCTCGCGGGCAACTCTTGGCTCTTCGCCGCGCCTATGCCAAGGCGGGCGTCTCGCCAACCCGGCTAGAGTTGATCGAAGCTCACGGCACCGGCACAGTGGCCGGCGATAAGACCGAAGCCGAAGCGCTCAGCACCCTGATGCTCGAAGCCGGAGCGCGCCCCGATTCGTGCGCCTTAGGGTCGGTCAAATCGATGATCGGTCACAGCAAATGCGCCGCGGGACTGGCGGGGCTCATCAAGACCACGTTGGCCTTGTATAAGAAGACGCTTCCGCCAACGCTGGTGGAGAAGCCGAACCCGCTGGTCGCCTTCGACAATAGTCCGCTCTACCTCAACACCGAAGCGCGTCCGTGGATTCACGGCGGCGACGAGCCGCGATTGGCGGGCGTGAGTGCGTTCGGTTTTGGCGGCACCAACTATCACGCGGTGCTAGAGGAATACCGCGGCGATTACCTGCACGAGGATTCGCCTGCACTCGACGAGTGGCCCGCCGAGCTGTGCGTTTGGCGCCGCGCCACCCGTGAGGACTTGGCCGCCGCGGTGCGAAGTTGCCAGAAGGCGCTGGAAGAAGGCGCCAAACCAGAACTGCGCAATCTGGCCGCATCGTTGTGGCGCGAAACTCGCCGAGCTATCGGCGCCGGCCGTTCCCCGACGCCCGCCACCGGTTCCACCGAGGGGTCATCATCGTCCGCTCCCACGCTGGCGATTGTCGCCTCGTCGCTGGAGGATCTGCGCGCCAAGTTGGCGATCGCGCTCAAGGCGGTCGAGTCGGCCCAAACCGAATTGCACGACCCGCGCGGCGTCTACTTTGCCAGTGATCCCGCAGCCCGCAGCGGCAAGTTGGCCTTCCTGTTCCCCGGCCAAGGGTCGCAGTATCCCAACATGCTCGCGCAGCAAGCGATGAACTTTCCCGAAGTTCGCTGCATGCTCGACCAGGCCGAAGGTTTGCTGGCCGATCGTTTGGAGCAGCCATTGGGGCGATTCATTTATCCCCCCTCGGCGTTTGATGAGGAACACGAGCGCCGGCACGTTGCGGCCTTGGCCCGCACCGATGTGGCGCAGCCTGCCATTGGCGCCGCTCGCCTCGGCATGTTCCACCTGCTGACAAACCTTGGCCTGACGCCCGACATGCTGGCCGGCCACAGCTACGGCGAGTATGTAGCCCTGGCCGCCGCCAGCGCAATGAGCGAAGAACAGTGCGTGCGTCTATCTTATTTGCGGGGCCGCGCAATTGCCGATTGCAAAAACCAAGAAGGCGACAAGAAGCCTACCGATCTGGGTGGAATGGTGGCGATCGAAGCCGACGCCGCAAAGGTGCAGTCGGTGCTTGCCGGCGTGGAAGGCGTGACCTTGGCGAACCTTAACTCGCCGCGGCAAACCGTCATTGCCGGCGCAGACGACGTTCTCGACCAGGCGCTGACTCGGTGCCAAACGGCGGGTGTGCGAGCCCGGCGCATTCCGGTCGCGGCTGCGTTCCACTCGCCGCTTATCGCGAGCGCCAACGAACGGCTTGTGGCCGCTTTGCAGCAAGTTCCGTTCGCGCCGCCTCGGCTCCCTGTGTTCTCGAATACGACTGCACAGGTCTATCCGAACACGCCCGAGGAAATGGTTGCGCTGTTGTCTCGGCATTTGGTGTCGCCGGTCCGCTTCCAAGAGCAGATCGAAGCGATGTACGCGGCCGGCGCTCGCGTGTTCGTCGAAGTCGGCCCTCAGAGCGTATTGGCGAACCTGGTCGCTCAGACCTTAGGCGACCGTCCACACCTGGCGGCGGCGTCGGACAACAAAGGCCGCGACGGACTGGTGCAACTTTGCCACTTGCTTGGCCAATTGTTGAGCCACGGCGTGCCGGCGGACCTTGATCGGCTTTTCTCTCGTCGCGATGTTGCGCCGTTCGACCTCTCTACGCTTTCTAAGCAGACAGGCCAGCCCGAGTTGCCGCGAAGCGCCTGGGTTGTCAACAGCGTCCGATCCAAGCCGCTGAACGCTCCGGAACCGCTTCTGTTGGGCCAGAAGATTCCTCCCGAACGGATCCCTGAGTTCTCCGCTCTTCCGTCAGCGACTGCGGCAAAGCGCGTTGCTCCGGCAGCGTCCGAGAACTCATCGCCGAAATCAAGACCACCGCAAAAACCAACCCCGCCGGCTAAGGCGCCTCGCCCAGCGTCGGCGCCTGCCCAACCTACTGCTCCTTCGGAGAAAACTCCCACCATGCCCTATACGACATCTCAGACAGGCGCCGGCAACGGCGCCCCTCATTCCGAACCGCCTGCCGCCGCGCCCCTGCCTGTTGCGGCAGCGATTAACGAAGATCAGATCACCCAAGTGATGCTGGGGTATCAGAACCTGATGGCCCGGTTCCTGGACACCCAGCGCGCCGTGATGTCGGCCTACCTGCAAGGCGATGCTGGTCCGATGCCCGCTCCGCTTCCTCAGATTGCGGCGCCAACGCCGACCAACGGCCATCCCGCGAACACGGCCTATGGGCGCTACAACGGCCACAGCATCCCATCGGCGCCGCCCGCCCCGCCGGTAGAAAAACAACTCGCTCAGCAAAGCGAGAAACCCACCAACGGCCACGCCGAAACGCTGCGTCCCGAGACGCCCGCGGTGAAGAACCGTCTAACGGGCGAATCGGCTCCTCCCGCCCCGCAACCTGCGGCTCCCATGCCGTCGGTTGTGTCAACGCCCACAGCGCCAGCGGCGAAACAACCGGCCGGGTTCGACCGAGACCGCATCGCCAGCCAATTGCTGGACCTGGTTAGCGAACGCACCGGTTATCCGCACGACATGCTTGATGAGAACCTGGATCTGGAAGCCGACTTGGGCATCGACTCGATCAAGCGAGTCGAAATCCTTGGAAATTTGGCCGAGATCCTGGGAATCACTCAAGACACAGACTCGCCCAAGATTGAATTTGAGCGGCTCACAAGCATCCGCACCATTCGCGGCATCTTGGAGTACTTGGAAGAGTCGCTTGGGAATTCGGACGAGGCCAAGCCCGACGCCACGGCGAAGAAGCCGCTGTCGACGGTCAGGC
>CAYWIS010000350.1:0-3260 GCA_964458385.1 uncultured Pirellulaceae bacterium | reverse complement strand
AGTTGTAAGGTCCTCGCCTCAGTCCTACCCTCCGCAGCTCCCCGCTGCGGAGAAGGGTTGGGGTTGATGAAAAGTTGATTGACGCAAGCACCCATCTTCGCTCTTGCGTTGGTGGGTGCTTTTTTTGTGATGGGCCGAGGGGCTAAAAGCCGGTCAGCGTGTTTGCGCTACGGTGGACGCAGAGGCGAGCGGATCACGGTACTTGCGCAAGACCGGTTGGGCGCCGTTGGCGTCGAGTAGCCACACATGGCGGTCGTGGAAGTACTCGACCAGTTCGCGATTCTCTTGGGGGCTCATGCCGCGGGCCCAGACAATGGCGGCGTTGTCAATGTCGGCCTCGTTGAACACCCAGTCGAACGCTGTTGGAACGGTAGGGCGGAAATCGACCAGAACCAGGTGCCGGCCGCCAGCGTTTTCCAATTGCCGAACCAGCTCGGCGCGCTGCAAGGCGGCTTGGGGCTGGTCTTGCGCGTGCCGCCGTACTTCCAACGCCAAGGAGCCCAGGCACAGAAGCAACAGACAGGTGGCGTAGGCCTGACCAAACCCGCGTCCGCGACTTGCCAAGTACATGCCGCGCGCTCCCGCGACCACTAGGAAGATCAGCAGACCTTCAACCGGCGCCGGGTAGTGCGGATTGAGAAAAGTCACGGTTAAGAGCGCGGCGATCTCTAGTCCACCGACCGCTACAGCGAACAACACCCAGCGACGATTCAGCAGCCACGGCAGCGCCAACAACGGCGCCACCAGCAGCCAGCGCAGATGAAATGACGCCAGTTGCAGAAGTTTGCCCGCAACTCCGCGCAAAAATCCGTCCCAGGTTTGTTGTTGCAGAAAAAGGCGCGGCGACCAATCGTGTTGGAACGCGCTGAGGAAAGGATGCCGAATGGGCGGCGGCTCGCGCAGCTCTTGCCAAATAAACAGCGGGGTGGCCGCATAGGCGCGCTCGTAGACCTGATAAGGCAAGCAGAACGCGTCGCCTGTGACGCGATAGTTGTAGTACCCCATCGCCACACCACCTACGGCGAGCACGCTGGCCAGCGGCGCCGCAACGCGCAGGAGTTTGTCGCTTAGACCAATGCTTCGACAGCGAATCATCCAAACCAACAGCAGGATGCCGACCGGCGCCGCCGCCACCACGCCTTCAAAGGGGCGACTGGTGGCAAGGAGGATCAACCCCACGCCCAAGAGTAGCGCTGTCGTAGCGCGTGGTTGCCGCAAAAGGCGGCGCAGGGCGCCAAACACCCAAGCGCCGCCGAGCATGGCTGCGGCGCCGCCCCAGTACATCTGCCCCCAGGAGAGAATCATGCCCGGATGCAGCGCCGTGAGCAGCCCTCCCCAAAACGCCCAACGTGGCGGCAACCAGGCTTGCAGCATCCAGCAAACGGCGGCGCACGCCGCCGCTAGTCCCAACCAAGCGCCGACGATCGGTTCGCCCGTTATTGCTTGTCCGACGGCCAGCAACAGTCCGTTTGCGGGCGGGTATTTGGAGGCGTAGGTCGGCTGGTGGATGATGTGCAGACTCTCGAAGTGTCGCCAGTACGGATGCGGCGGGTTGGTGATGCGTCCTCGTGCGAAGGTGTCGCTCGCCAGGAGATAACTGAACTCGTCGTGAACTTGCGGCGTGGGGGGGACCAACCACGACACCGCCGCGTTGAGCGAGAAGCTGACCAATCCCACAACACACACCGCCCGCATTCCCCGGCCGACGCTTCGCTCCACACGGCGCACCCCGCGGCGCCACCCATGGCGACGGGTGCGGTGTGGGAACGCCCAAGCCGCCACGAACAGCAGCGCTAGGGCGGCGATTTCAAACATCCAAACCATAGTGCGCGTTGCTCGCCCCTTTGGCGAATAGCCATTTGCTTTGCTTCGCCTGGGATTGCGAGGCGCGTGCCGAGCGCGAATGTTTTTGATCGACTTGCGCTGGGGGCATACGTTGGGGCGGCGGGCGGGCGAATATTGGCGCCGCCGTGCGCCGTTCAGCTTGTTGCGTGTTTCCCAAAAGCAACCCGCGTGATGATTTTGAACAACAGAAGACTGCGGGAATTCGACAGGAATGGGCCGCCATTTTGAGCTGCAACGCGTAACGGACGGCAAACCACACGATCGAGAGAACCGCGGCAGCTTTGGCGCCTTACATGCGTAAGCCAACACGAAATGGCCTTGCCTCACTATTTTGTGCGAGAGGTGTTACGCGCATGCTGGATTCCTCGGAAGCGGTGTTGCCGCCGCCGGCGCCGCCGAGCGACGATGTAATTGAGCTCTCGGTCGTCATTCCCTGCTTGAACGAGGCGGAAACGATTGGCGTTTGCGTTAGCAAAGCCTTGCAAACCATGCAGCGCCATGGCATTCGCGGCGAAGTGGTCGTGGCCGATAACGGCAGCACCGACGATTCGGCGGAGATTGCCCGCCGGCTTGGCGCGCGGGTGGTCCACGTTGCCCGGCGCGGCTACGGAAGCGCGTTGATGGGTGGAATCGCTGCTGCGCGTGGCCGGTATATCATCATGGGCGACGCCGATGACAGCTACGACTTTAACGAGATCCCCCGTTTTCTTGCGCCGCTGCGCGAGGGCTTTGACCTGGTGCAAGGCTGTCGGCTGCCGCGCGGCGGCGGGCGGATTGCGCCGGGGGCCATGCCGTTCCTGCATCGCTGGCTGGGAAATCCCTTGTTTTCGTTGTTGGTGCGGAGGATGTTCGGGGCCCCGGTGAACGATGTGTACTGCGGCCTGCGCGGGTTTGCGCGGCCGTTGTACGACGAACTGGACCTGCGCTGCACGGGCATGGAGTTCGCCACCGAGATGATCATTAAGGCGAGCCTGTTCCGCAAACGCATGACCGAGACTCCCATCACGCTGCATCGTGACGGGCGGAAGAACAACACGCCGCACTTACGCACGTTCCGCGACGGCTGGCGGACTCTTTGCTTCTTCCTCATGTGCAGTCCACGTTGGCTGTTTGCGGCGCCAGGACTGCTGCTGTTGCTCTTGGGGCTGTTGGGCTATGCGCTGGCGCTGCCGGGAGTGACGATCTTCGGGGCGACGCTCGATGTACACACATTGCTGTTCGCCAGTTTAGCGATCCTGGTTGGTTTTCAATGCCTGCAGTTTGGCGTGTTCGCCAAGCGGTTTGCTATTGCTGAAGGTATCTTGCCCCAGGACGCGCGGTTTAGCGCTATGTTGCGCTGGCTTACGCTGGAACGAGGCGTCGCGGCGGGAGCCGTGGGCCTGGTGAGTGGGGGGATCTTACTTCTGTTGGCGATT
>CAYWIS010000349.1:0-3263 GCA_964458385.1 uncultured Pirellulaceae bacterium | reverse complement strand
CCACACGCCTTGCGGCACTGGATCCTAAGTCCAGCGCGTCTGCCAATTCCGCCACATCCCCTTGGTGGTGAATGGTACCGAGAGACGCCCGGCAAAACAAGCGGCGAAATGGTTTCTTTGCCCGGCGCGGCGCGTTATAACTCGGAAACTTGCGACGCCGCAGGGCGCCTGGGTGTGGACCTGGGCCTTTCTCAACTCGGTTTGGGAGTGTGGATCGATGAACAACCATCAACAGCGCAGAGCGTGCCCCGATTGCGATGCGACGTGGAATCGTCGCGATTTCTTGACCGTCGCCGGAGCGGCGGCCTTGGCGGCCAGCGCTGCCCCCTGGGGCGGCCGGGCCTGGGCGGCGCCTACGCCTCAGAGCGCGGCGGAAACCGTCGTCACCCGGTTCTACAACACCCTCAGCGCCGAGCAGAAGAAGGTGATTTGTCTCCCCTTTGACCATCAATTGCGGAGCCGAATCAGCGCTAACTGGGCTGTAACCGAGCCGGCCATTCACGATAACTTCTACACCGATGAGCAGCGGAAGCTGATCGACGAGATCGTGCGCGGCGTAACCAGCGAAGACGGCTACGGCCGCTTCCTCAAGCAGATGGAGGAGGACTCGGGCGGCATCGGCGATTATCACATCGCGGTGTTTGGCGAGCCGGGAAGCGGCAAGTTCCAATGGGAGCTGACCGGCCGGCATCTCACGCTGCGGTGCGATGGCGATAGCGTTGAGAACATGGCCTTCGGCGGGCCGATTGTCTACGGCCACGGCGAGGAAGGCCGCAAGCACAACCTCTTCCATTATCAGACCGAAAAGGCCAACGAGGTATTCCAGGCTCTGGAAGGCAAGCAGCGAGAGCAAGCCCTGCTCGAAAAGGCCCCGCCCGAAAGCCAGGTTCCCCTGCAAGGGAGCGGAGCCAAGTTCCCCGGCATTAGCGTGGGCGAACTGTCAGCCGATCAGAAGCAACTGGTCGAAGAAGTGGTGCGCGTGATCTTGGCGCCTTACCGTCCCGAGGATGTGGACGAAGCCATGGCCATGATCAAGCACGGCGGCGGCCTGGATCAACTTCATATGGCATTCTACAAACAAGGCGACGTCAACAACGACCAAGTCTGGGACCTGTGGCGCATCGAAGGGCCGACCTTTGTGTGCCACTTCCGGGGCGCTCCGCACGTCCACGCCTACATCAACATTGGTCTGAAGTCGTAAGCGCCGTCGGCGCCAACGGCATCTTCGATACGAACCGCCCGGCGCGCCGCGCCGGGCGCGGTTAGCTCGTAAGCGGTATTTTGTTAAGCCCGTCGGCCGGGACGCAAGCGGCGATCTATAGTTGTAGTAACGCCGACCCCCTCCTTGCGTTCTGGGCGATCCAGGCATGAACAGCGAAAAACGCCAGTCGTACCGCTACCGCGTTCAGGAAGAGTTTGCGCAGGCCACCGTTCTTGCAGGACGTAAAGAGTGGCCTGCCGAGCTAATTAACGAATCGGCTGGCGGCTTCTTAGTTGCACTCACTCCCGAGGCCGGACTCAAACCCGGAGATTCTCTCACCCTGCGTATCCACTCGGGCGCCTACCTGGTCGAAGTAGTGCACTCCCGCACCGAGGGTGAAAAAGCTCTGATTGGCGTGCGGCGGTTTGACGACGGTCTGCAACTGCGGTCACGCAGTAGCCGCCGTGGAGTGTGGCAAGGTGGCGGTCGCCTGTCTCGGCCAGCTTCGGGATTTTCGGTGTTCGGCGCCTATGCGGGCATCGCCCTTCTGACGGCGGGGTTCGTCCTTTGGGGCGACCAAGGACGCAGCCTGAAGGCATGGCTGCGGGGCGATGTCGGCCGGCATGGTCCCGCGTTGGCCAAACTGCCCGAGGAGTTCGCAGGCCAGATCGACTGGCGCGCCGCTCAATGCTTGCAAGGGATTAACTCGCTGTCGTCCGACAAGCTCCGAGACGCCATCGGACTGACCAAAGCCCAGCGCGAATCGCTGGACCTGGTATTCGCCGATACGACGCGGCGCCTATACAGTCTGTACGCCGAGATTCAGAACCAGCCGGCCGTCGACTGGAACACACGCTCTAGCCAGGTGATTGACGAGGCCGTTCAGCGTGTGTTGTGCACGCTCACCGACGAGCAGATTGACCGGTGGCGAAAAGAACTGCTGAACTCGGTCACCACCGGGGCCCGGCCACAACACCAGGCGAGTCTTCATTAGCCCTCGGCTAGAAAGGTAATCTAGATCGCAAAGCGCCGGCTTTCTTCGCAGGGAGCCGGCTTCGCACGAGTCCCACTCGGCGGGTCCGCCGTCTTGCTTGCGTGCGCAGGAAATCCAAGCGCGGTGCGGCGCAGAATTCGCTACAATCGAGAGAATCGCCCTGACCCTTTTCTTGGGAGGTTCTCTCATGGCCGAGCAAACGAATCGTCGCGAGTTCATCCAGGCCAGCGCCGTTGCTGGCGCCACACTGGCCCTGGCCGAGGCGCTGTTCGCCCAGCAAGAAGATACGGGGCAAGGCCTTCCTTTGCGTCCATTGGGAGACACGGGCGAGAAAGTCTCCATCTTGTGCCTGGGTGGATGGCATATCGGCGCGGCGGCCAAGGAACTGGGGGAAGACGCGGCCATTCGCTTAATGCACGAAGCTCTCGACGGCGGCATGACGTTCTTTGACAACTGCTGGGACTATCATGACGGTTATTCCGAAGAGGTCATGGGCAAAGCCATTCATGACCGCCGAGACAAGGTCTTCCTCATGACGAAGATCTGCGAGCGGGATTACCAAGGCGCCTTAGCCAACATCGACGAGAGCCTCAAACGTCTCAAAACCGACCGCCTCGACCTGGCCCAGTTTCACGAGATGGTCTACGACAACGATCCCGACTGGGTCTTTGACAAGGGGGGCATCCGTGCGGCGCTCGAGGCCCAGAAAGCAGGCAAGGTGCGATACATCGGCTTTACCGGCCACAAGGACCCGCGCATTCACTTGAAGATGCTCGATAAGCCCTACAAGTGGGCCAGCGCGCAAATGCCGATCAACATCTGCGATTACCATTTTCGCAGCTTTGCGAACGAGGTGGTCCCGGTATGCCTGAAGAAAGGCGTAGGGGTGATCGGTATGAAAAGCCTGGGCGGCAGCCCCGACGGCAAGAACGGCCGCTTGCCGCAAGCGGGCGTGGCCAGTGCAACCGAGTGCATCGCCTACGCCTTATCGCAGCCGGTGGCCTCGCTTGTGGTCGGAATCCGCAACGACCGCGATGCGCTGGTACGGGCTCGGTGTATCGCCCTGCA
>CAYWIS010000348.1:0-3264 GCA_964458385.1 uncultured Pirellulaceae bacterium | reverse complement strand
TGGACGATGTGGACCTCTTGTTCATTGGCCCTGCCGACCTGTCGCTGGCGTTGGGTTGCGTCGGTGACTTTCACCACCCGAAGTTGTGGGAAGCCATCGACCGCGTTGCGGCAATGTGTCGAAAGTTTGGCAAAGCCTGGGGCGCCGTCACCCCTGATCCCAAATTTGCAGAGCGCGCCCTGAACGGGGGGTGCCAAATGCTCACCGTGGCAAATGATGTGCTGGCCCTACGGCGCGGACTCGAAGCGACCAAGACCGCATTTGCGGCGGTTTGGCCTGCATAATCGGCAAAATCGGTCGGACAGCCCAGACGCCGCCCTCCCGCAGTTCTCGCTCTGCTTCGCCGCGCCATGTGGCGCACGTCATACTTATGGGCCGGTTCTCATCAGTTGAAGTCGATTTTGTTTGGCGCGGTGGCGCCCCTTTCCCTCCGTTTACGGATGCCTTGGAAGGTGGACAACGGTTTACCTAACGCATAGACTGGTACGTTTGCTGCACGCATGATGGTTTGAAAACGGATTATTGGCAGGCGAGCTGTTCAAGGACGATACGAGGCAAACGGGGCCGGCTTGCCGTAGCGAACTAACAGGTTTTCGATGAACAGCGAATGGGACCGGCTTGTTGCCGCGTACGAAAAGGCCCGCTACGACTTACTTGCCGAGCGTACGTCCAAAGGCTATTGGGAAGGCGAGCTTTCGTCGTCGCCCTTGGCCACGGCGACGGCGATTAGCGCTATGGCCTTAGTCGAACGGCACGATCCCACCGACGCCGACGCCGGCTGTTACGCCAATGAAACGCGGGAGTCCTATCTGAGTGAGACCATCCTCGCGGGTCTGAAGTGGCTTGCCGAGAGACAGAATTCCGTTGGCGGCTGGGGCGATTCCGTTACGAGCGCTTCGTACATCGCCACCACCATGCTTGTGGTGGCTGCGTTCCGTCTTACATGCGTGCCGGGCAAGGACCCCGAGTTGTTGGGGCGGGCCAACAAATACATCGAACAACAAGGCGGGCTGGAAGGACTGCGTCGCCGCTATGGCAAAGACAAGACGTTTGCTGTTCCTATCCTTACCAACTACGCCCTGGCCAACCTGACGCCGTGGAGTAAGGTCCCCTCGCTCCCGTTTGAAGCCGCCTGGGTGCCACAACACCTTTATTGCCGGCTTGGGCTGCCAGTGGTCAGTTACGCCATTCCGGCGCTGGTGGCGATCGGGCAAGCGAAGTATTTCCATAAGAAGCCCTGGAATCCGCTGCTGCGTTGGCTGCGCCAGGCAGCGGTCAAGCCGACTATGGAAGTGCTTGAACGCATGCAGCCGCTGAGCGGGGGTTATCTAGAAGCAGTGCCCCTCACCAGTTTTGTGGTAATGAGCCTGGCCAGCACCGGCCGAGCCAATCACCCGGTCGCGCAAAAAGGGCTGGAGTTCATTATCGATTCGGTTCGGGCCGACGGCAGTTGGCCCATCGACACCAACCTTGCCACCTGGAACACCACGCTCTCGATCAACGCCTTGGCTCGCAGCGGCGAAGACGTAGCCGAGCTGTGTAATGTGGATTGGCTATTGGCCTGCCAGAACCAAGACGTGCATCCTTACACCGGCGCCGCGCCCGGCGGTTGGGGTTGGAGCGACCTGAGCGGCGCCGTGCCCGACGCGGACGACACGCCAGGGGCCTTACTGGCGCTGCGCGCCATCTACGATGGCGAGTCGCTGCAGTCCGAGCAACGCGATCGAATTCGTGCGGCGGCTTTTGACGGCGTCACTTGGTTGCTCGACCTTCAGAACGACGATGGCGGCTGGCCCACCTTTTGTAAAGGCTGGACGGAGTTGCCCTTTGATCGCAGCGGCAGCGACTTAACGGCGCACGCCCTGCGTGCACTAGCGGCATGGAAACGGGAGCTGGGGATTTCACGGATTGCGGGGGCCATTGAACGCGGCTTTGCCTATCTCGAGAAGCAGCAGCGATCTGACGGCGCTTGGATTCCCCTCTGGTTCGGTAACGAGAACCATCCTCGGGAAGAAAACCCCATTTACGGCACATCCAAGGTTCTCTTGGCGTACCGCGACGCCGCTCCGGGCGAAATGTCGCTCTCGGTGCAACGAGGGTTGGACTGGCTACAACGGGCGCAGAATCCCGATGGCGGCTGGGGCGGCAAACCCGTGGAGGATCCCAATCAAAGGAAGCCGCCGCACATGCAGTCAAGCGTTGAAGAAACGGCCTTGGCGCTGGAGGCTCTCTTGTCGTGGCCGGTTGATTCGCGCCGCGAGGCAACTATAAAGAAGGGGTTAGAAAAGCTAATTGCCGATGTAGAAAGTGACCGGCACCGCGAACCATCGCCAATTGGTTTGTATTTCGCCAGGCTTTGGTACTATGAAAAGCTGTACCCGTTGATTTTCACGGTATCTGCGCTAGGCCAAGCCCTGAGGGTTTTCCTGCCGCAGCCTGCGCAACCCGCCGCCCGCCACAAAGACGCGTAGCATCAACGCCTCGCCTCGACGCATAGAAGGGACCGACTTTGGCTACCGTACCTGCGCCGAACTCCTTGACCGACGTTGTCGCTTCTCCCGTGGCCGAGGCGCCTCCTGTGCGTCATTCGCGTCGGCGAAAGACGGCGCATCTAAAGCTCGTCCCCGACTCCAAAGCGCTTCGCGAGCAAATCCGTCGGCGGTGCGCCGAGACCGCCGCCCGACTCGACAAGTCCCAGCCGCTTTCCAAAGACGAAATGGAGCGCGTGGCACGGGCAATCCTTGAAGACCTGGGATTACCCGAAGGCTTTGTCGGCTGGACGATGGTGATGTTAGCCAGCGAGTTCTGGCGCGACGCCGTCGCGGCCGTTCCGCCGGAGCGGCGTCTCTTCCTTTTGCCGCATTGCTTGAAGCACGCCGAAGGCTGCCCGGCCGACTATGACCAGTTTGGCCTGGACTGCAAACAATGCGGGGCGTGCAGCATTGCCGACTTCCGCACAATCGCCGAGAACATGGGCTATAAGGTGCTGGTCGCCGAAGGCTCGCCGATTGTGCTGAAGATCATCGTGAGCGGCTATGTCGATGCGATCATTGGCGTGGCATGCCTCAACGTTTTGGAAAAGGCCATCGATAAGATCCTGCTGGCCGGCATTCCATGCATGGCCGTGCCGCTGCTCTCAAGCGATTGTCGCAACACCTCGGTCGACGAAGACTGGGTCCACGAAATGATTCACGTGGCGCCCACACAACCCGCCCCCGCCACCCGCACCTACATCCACCTCATGCGTGCAGCGGCGGGGATGTT
>CAYWIS010000347.1:0-3317 GCA_964458385.1 uncultured Pirellulaceae bacterium | reverse complement strand
ATCGATACGCCGCACGAAGTGTTATCCTTAACAGCTTTCTACCGCGAAAACCCCATTTCGCCCGACGACGCGGTTGAAAACGCTGAGGAACCGCAGCTCGCCCGCATTGAGCAGCTCGCGACGGGCGGCGGCGATCACTTCGTCCGCATCTGGAATGTGCCCGAGACACTGGCGCCACCCCTAACAACCGATCTGCCCGGCGCGCGGGTCCTTGCCGGCAGTTCCGATCGCCGATGGCTAGCCCTTGCCAATGAGCAAGGCATCGTCCAGGTCTTCGACCTGGACGGCGGCCAGTTGCACCGCCAATGGCAAGCCCACCCCGGCGCCGTCGTTGCGGCAGACTTTCAGCTTGCCGCACCGGCCGAAGGCGCGCAGGAGTCGGCATCTCCCGAACAACGACTTCTGGCGACTGCGGGCGAAGACGGAAAAGTGCATCTGTGGAGTTTGGACGACGAAGCGCCGCTGGCCACCTGGCAGCCGGGCTTGGCGCCTCTAACGGCGTTAGCGCTGGCGCCCGATGGCCAGCGACTTGTCACGGGCGCAAACGATGGCTCCGCCACCGTCTGGAATCTCTCAACCGCGCCGCCGCGTGAATTGGCTTCCGCAGGCGAGGCGGCTATCACTCATACCGTGATGAGCCGCGATGGCAAGTTAGTCGCCCTAGCAACTCAGGCTGCGGGCCGCCCCGCGATCGTTGTGCTCGAGATTGAAACGGGCCGAAAGTTACGCACCCTGTTAGGGCACGACGCCGCCATTACCTCGCTCGCCTTTAGCGCGGATGGCGCCAAGCTAATCTCTGGCTCTGCCGACAAGACCGCTCGCGTATGGGACCTGAACGACGAGAAGTTCGCCGAAGTGGCGCGCTTTACAGGGCACGGCGGCCCGGTTCGTGGAGTGGCGCTGAACTCAGACGCCAGCCAAGCCCTCTCGGGAGCCGATGACCACTCGCTGAAACTTTGGAGCGTCAGCACGGGAGAGGAAATTACGAGCTTTGCCGGCCACACCGGCGCTGTGGTCGCCGTAGGGTTCACCGCCAACAATCAGCCTGTTTCGGCCTCGGCCGACCAATCGATTCGCATCTGGAACGCCGGTAACGGCGCGGTAGCGCGCTCCCTTGCCACTCCCGCCGCGGTGGTTGAAGCAACGGTCAGCTACGATGGCGCTCGTATGGCAATATCGAGCGATGACAAGTCCGTTCACGTCTATCAACTCGATAACGGCGCGCTCCTGCAAACATTGAATGGGCACACCGAACCGGCCCACTCTCTGGCGTTCAGCCTGGATAACACCCGCCTAGTGACGGCCGACACCGCCGCAGCGATCGCCTGGAGTTTGGCCGACGGCCGCCTTCTGCAGGTGGCGCCAACTTCGCAACTAACGGCCGCCGCGTATGGTCCCACGCCCGACGCATTGCTACTGGCCAGCGGACAAGGCGCCGTGCATGTTCACACGCTCCGGTTCGCGTTGCCTTTGCCGGGTATGACGCAGGCGGTGACCGACCTCCTTTATCACCCTACAGGGCAGCTTATTTATGCAAGCAGCGCCGACGGTACTATCCGCGGTTTCGCGCCGACCACGGGACAACAAGCGTTCGCCGCCAATCATGGCGCCGCCGTACATGACCTCGCGCTGAGCGCCGATACCCAACGGCTTGCAAGCGCCGGGGCCGACCAATCGATCAAACTTTGGAATCCCGCCAACGGCGGCCCCTTGCAGCCGCAGCCAACAGCAGACTTTGCTTCCCCGGTGCACCGAGTCTGTTTCTCGGCCGATAGCGCCCGCGTCATCGGCGGCTCCGAAACGGGCGAAGTCCTCGTGTTCTCTACGGCCGACGGCGCACTGGAGGAATCGCTGGTCGGCCATACCCAGCCCGTCACCTGGTTGGCGCCCAGTCTGGCGCCCGGCGAGATTCTCTCCGACGCCGCCGAACTTCGACAATGGCGTTTGGCCGCGGTGCGACGCCTGGCCGGGCACTCGCAGCCCGTGACGGCCCTCGCCGCGTTGACCGACCGGCCGTTAGAAATCGTCTCGGGAAGTAGCGATGGCTCTCTCCGACGGTGGAACGTTCAAACCGGGCAACCGATTCAACAGTTCAATCACGGCGCTGCAATCACGTCGGTCAGCGTGCGGAACGATGGGAAACGCATCGTTTCGGCGGGCGAGATCAACCTTGCGATTTTGTGGAACACCGAGAACAATCAGCCAATCGCCCAGGTCAAGGGCGACATTCGTGCACAGACTCGTCTTGCCAAGCTCACGCAGGAAAAGACCGACCTCGTGGCGAAGGTCGCCGCCGCCAAGGCCGCCTTGGACGCCGCCGAAAAGGATCTCCCCGTCAAAACGCAAGCCGAACAACAAGCCGCCACGGCCCTTGCCGCCGCCAAGGCCGATGTGGAAGCGAAAGCCGCTGCACTGGCGATGATCGTTTCTCGCAAGTCCGACGCAGAGAAGGTCGCAATCGAAAGGGCCGCCGCAGCTCAAAAAGCAACCGCAGCCATGGAAACCGCCAATCAGAAGGCCCTTGAGCTAGCGGCAAAAGCGAAGCTATTAGCGGAAGACGCCGCCAAGGCCGTAGCGCTGGCCCAGGCAGACCCCACCAACACCGAATTAGCCAAGGCGGCCGAAAACGCTAAGATGATCGCCGCTACCGCCGAAGCCCAAGCCAAGGCGGCCGAAGCGGCCAAAGCCGCGCCCACGCAAGCCGCAACACAAGCCGCCCAAACCGCTGCACAAGCGGCCGAGCAAGCATTGCAAATGGGAGCGCCGTTCCCCCAGGCGACCGACGCGCTAACCCAAGCCCAAGCGGCGCAGCGCACCGCCATGCAGGCCCATGCGGTAGCGAAGCGTGAATTGGAACTGGCGTCCCAAGCCGTTCCACGACTCAAGGAAGAAGTAGCCGCCGCCGAAGCCACGCTCAAGACCCTCGACGCCGCGATTGTGGCCGCCCAGGAAGCCGCCGCCCAGTCGGAGCAACCGCTTCGCAGCGTGGCGTTTTCTCCCGACGGCCGCGTGTTCGCCGCTGCCGGAGACTTTGGCGCCATTCA
The DNA here is from genome assembly GCA_964458385.1 of uncultured Pirellulaceae bacterium. Lineage (GTDB taxonomy): Bacteria > Planctomycetota > Planctomycetia > Pirellulales > Pirellulaceae > JAHWKS01. The sequence goes on along the minus strand of CAYWIS010000347.1, from coordinate 273 downwards.
CACTTGGGACGCCGATACGGGCCGCACCATCGCCAGCTATCACGGCCACAAAGGCGCAATCCAGTCCATCGCCTACCTTTCCGCCGAGGTTCTCATCTCGGGGGCGAGCGATAAGTCGGCGATCGTTTGGACGGTGAATCCCCAGTGGCGTCTTGAGCGGGTGATTGGCAACGTGAACGACCCGTCGATCCTGGTTGACCGCGTGACCAGCGTCGCCTTCGGTCCTAACAGCGAGCTACTTGCCACCGCGGGCGGAGTTCCCTCGCGCAACGG
>CAYWIS010000346.1:1321-3408 GCA_964458385.1 uncultured Pirellulaceae bacterium | reverse complement strand
CGCCAGAACAATGACAAGCATGTTGCGCGCTGGCACTGGGCGTCTCTCCCGGCAAGATCCGCTGCGATGAAGGAAACCTTGATTATAATGCGTCAACGTAAGTGGCGGCGCCCCGCTTTCCCAGCGAGTCGTCTTAGCGCAAGACGACTCCCTACGGCCCCCAGGAAACCGTCGCCCGTGCGAACGCTGCGGCTTTGTAGCTCATCGGTTACGTCACTGGTTCGCCTAATTGCGCGACGTCCTCCTCTTGGCTGCCGGCATCGCATTCATGCACCCTGAAAAACTAGGTCCCTACCAGATCGAACGGCTGCTTGGCCGCGGCGGCATGGGCGCCGTCTATGTTGGCGTCAATCAGGAGACCGGCGAGCGAGCCGCCGTCAAAGTGCTGGCGCCCGCGTTTAGCTCCGAGCCGAATTTTCGCGGCCGGTTCGCCACCGAGATTGAAACGTTGCGCAAGCTGCGGCACCCCAATATCGTTCAGCTTTATGGGTTCGGCGAGGAGCAGGGGCACCTCTTTTACGCCATGCAGCTTGTCGAAGGCGACAACCTAGAGCATGAACTCCGCAAAGGCCGGCAATTCGACTGGCGCGAGGTGATTAGCATTGCCTTAGACGTTTGCAAGGCGCTCAAACATGCCCACGACCGGGGCGTAATCCACCGCGACTTGAAACCAGCCAACCTCTTGCGCGCCGAAGACAACCGCATTCTGCTTTCGGACTTTGGCATTGCAAAACTGTTTGGCGGCGCCGAGTTCACGGCCGCGGGCGGTGTCATCGGCACCGCCGATTATATGTCGCCCGAGCAGGCAGGGGGCGAAGGCGTAACGCCCCGCAGCGATCTCTATAGTCTGGGGGCCGTCATGTTTTGCCTGTTGGCAGGCCGTCCGCCCATTCAGGGGCGATCGCTGCCTGAGATTATCCATCAGGTTCGCTATACCGAGGCGCCGCCGGTTGGGCGTTTCGCTCCTGGCGTTCCCGTCGAGCTGGAAACGATCATCGCCCGCCTTTTGGAAAAGGACCCCAAGCAGCGCATCCCCACGGCCTTAGCGCTGATTAACCTGTTCCAGGCGATGCTCAACTCGGCGCCCGAGACAATGGTGGACGTAAGCGCCGCAGATCCACCGACGCTCAGTCCCGGCGATGACGAGTTCATCGTGGCGACCGACGCGACGGCCATGAGCGTGGAGGGATTCGACTCCCAAGTTACGCACCGCCCGACGGTCGTTGTCGATCCATCGGCGGCGCCGCAGGCGGCCTCGGACGAAACGGTCATTCATACAGCGCCTTCGAGCATCACTCCCGCGCCTGAGCCGCCTCCGCCCGCTCCCCCGCCAAGTCGGTTTACCGTTGTTCCCGAAGAAGAATTGGGAAAACTGGAGTCGGATACGCAGATAGAGGACGAAGGCATTTGGGGATGGCTGATGTGGGCGGCCGGCGCCTTGGCCGTTGTCGCACTGCTGGCTTTCGGCTGGTATATGACGCGTCCTTGGACGGCCGATCAATTGTTTACACACATTGAAAACAAGATCGCGCAAGGCGATGCTACAGCCGCCAATGACATTGCCGAGTTCCTGGAGCGGTTTCCCGACGATCCGCGAGCGAGCGACGTGGAAAACTACCAGCAAGATCTGGAAGTTGCGCGTCTGGAGCGAATTCTGGAACGCCGAGCGCGGACCGCACGCTTGGGCGAAGGGGTGTCGCTGGTGGAGTGGACCTACTTAGACGCCCTACAAACGGCGCGAACCGACCCCCGCCAGGCAATCGAGAAATTCACGGCGCTCATTGCCGTTTATCGCGATGAGCCAAGCAACAGCACGGCCGCGGCCTGCGTCGAACTGGCCCGCAAGCAACGCGAGCGGTTGCAGCAAACCTTAAACCAGCGAGAAGAGAAGTATCGCCGCGAACTCGAGCGGCGCCTTCAAACGGCCGACGTGTTGGAGGCGACCGATCCGGCGGCCGCTGCGGAAATCTGGCGGGGCGTGATCGAACTCTACGGTAACCAACCGTGGGCGCAGGCGGCAGTGGAGCAGGCCAAAAACCGATTAGCCGCGTCCGATGGTTAGCATTTCCAAGCTTGCAGAAGCCGAA
>CAYWIS010000346.1:0-1311 GCA_964458385.1 uncultured Pirellulaceae bacterium | reverse complement strand
CGAAGCGAGCCAGCATAATCGGAAACAATATCGCGCGTGGGCCACGATAGCGTTCCTGGGTTCGTCCAACTTTGGCGGAAGGTCCGGTTCATGTCTGATAGCGGCTCGCATTGGGTCGTTCGACGCTCAATTCCCAGCCGCACGGATGCCGGCGCGGAGTTAATGAACGAGTTGCTGGAAAAGCTCGAACAGTGCGAGTGGATTCAACAGCATATCTTCGGCGTCAATCTGGCGGTTGAAGAAGCGCTGGTTAACGCGATCAAGCACGGCAACCACGAAGACGCCGCGAAGAAGGTCCACATCGAGTTCCGGCTAACCGACGACTACTTCTATGCGCGGATCGCCGATGAGGGCCAGGGCTTTGATCCAGCCGAAGTGCCCGATCCCTGCGCCGACGAGAACCTGGAACGTCCCGGCGGCCGTGGCATTATGCTCATGCGCAACTTCATGACCCAAGTGGACTATAACGACATTGGGAACGAAGTCGTCATGCTCAAAAAGGCGCGAGGCTAAGCCGGCCCGCCCGCTCCGCCGTTCCGTATAATCGACGCGCCGTTGACGACGCCCCAATTTCCGTGCTAGAGTCGTTTCTCTTTCCGACCATGGCGCGCTAGAGGATAGCGCGTTCCTGTATCTTGTGTTTCGGGAGGCATATCCGACGTGAGCAGTAACGAACGCAGAAAAGAGCTCAAACGCCGTCGTCATCGCAAGAAGAAATTTCAGCATTGGAAGGCCAAGCTGCCCAACGCCAGCCCTGCCGAACGAGCCGCCATTGCCGACAAGCTCCGTATGCTTACCCCGGGCGCCGAGCAGGTGATCCGCGATTGGGGACTGGAAGACCAATAGTCGCCTCGGTGGACAAATCGAGTAAACCAAAACGGGCGGAGAAGCTTGAACTTCTCCGCCCGTTTGCATTGGCTACGGTCTGAATCGCACTCGCGCTTAATTGCGGTCACGCTTTGGCTGTTCGGGCCGCGCCGGACGACTTGGTTTCGCCGACTTCGCCTGCGGCGGTCGGGTCTTCTGCGAAGGCTGAATCGAGGGCTGTTGAGGCGGTCGCGAGGCCCCAGCCCCCGGAAGCGTGCGAGGCGGAGTCGCTTCGGGACGCGGTCGCGGTTGCTCAATGCTTCTCCCGGCGCCGGGCAAGGAACGACGTGGATCGGCGGCGCCGTCAGTTCCTCGCGCCGTCGGTGGACGTAAGCCCGCCGCTGGACCGCGATCCCCACTCTGCACGTTCGGTGGACGCTGCTGGGGCGGAAGCTGTGCCGGGGCCGTTCCCCGCCCCCGATCCAAATCTAGCTGCGGCGGACG
>CAYWIS010000345.1:0-3441 GCA_964458385.1 uncultured Pirellulaceae bacterium | reverse complement strand
ATTCAGCCCCCTTAAACTGCTCTGATTTTTAGATTATCAATTTCGCGGGTGGTGTAGCGGGCGAACATGCGAGTGCGATTTTTTTACATAATCCAAACGGGCGGTTCGGGCGCGTGTAATCGCTAACTTCTCTCAGGGAGAATCTGGGATTGGCGCCCGATGCCGGCTGGTAGCGGGGAAGCCTTTTGGGGAGGGGCATATGACATTTTTCGCCATAAGGGGAAGCCGACAACTAACGTCCGAGGAGTTCCTGGCGCATCTAGCGCTGGCGATTAGGCTAGAAAATGTTGGCGTCCTGCTTGGCGCCGGAGCTTCCAAGGGCGTCGGTGGCATGGTGATGGCCGATGTCTGGACGCTCCTTGAGAACGAATATGCCGACCAAATCAAGTTCCTTCGAGACAACATGTTTCTTGCGGCCGGCGAGGTGGGTAACGTCGAATTGCTACTTGATCGGCTGGAAATCGCCTGTCTGGATGGCGAACGGGTTGGCGCTGACCTTGCCCAGCTAAAGGCCGCTCGTCACGCTTTGCGCAAAGCCGTCCTGCGGGCGGCCGTTCTGGATGAGAAACTATGGGTGGAGCCGGATAAGGCGATCCTACATCCCAAGCTGTCCAGCCACATAAGGCTCGTCTCGCGTCTTGCCGGAAACCGGCAGCCGGGTCAGGCCGCGCCTTGGGCCTTTACGACCAATTACGACCTTGCGCTGGAGTGGTCGGCTGAAGCCCTTGGCCTCCACTGCGTGAACGGCTTTTCGGGAACGCATGACCGTGCCTTTCGTCCAAGTAGTTTCGACCTTGGCCTTCGCAACGTACAAGCACGCGGTGAAGCGCGTTTTGGCACTTACAACCTCTATCTTGGCAAGCTGCATGGCTCGATCTCGTGGATGGTGAGTAGGTCGGGCAGCGTGTGCGAATTGCCGAGCGCCACCGTGAAGCCATTGGTGGACAAATTCATCGCGTCGAATCAGCCCGACGACTGGCCGGGTTTCCTCATTTTTCCCGGCGCGTCGAAATTCGTTCAGACCACCGCGTTCGTGTATGGCGAGGTGATCCGTCGCTTCATCGAATTTCTCTCTCGCCCAAACGCCTGCCTCATCGTCAACGGCTACGGCTTCACAGACGATCATATCAACAGGCTGATTGTTTCCGCGCTACAAAATCCGACCTTGCAGCTAATCATTTATCTCCCGGAGATTGACCGTTTAGGTATCTATGACACGCTTGCTGCGACGGGCGATGCGATCAAGCCCAACGAACAGCTTAAGCGCTTACTCTTAGCTCAACTTCCTCAGGTTACAGTGCGCGGTTTTGGGCCGGGTGGCTTTTTCGACGCATTGGCGAACGATTTGCCCGAACCGGCTATGTTGGACGAAGTATCGGAGCGCGCCCGCCAGTTCGAAATGCTGCTGAAACAGGCCACCAACATTCAAGTGTCAAAAAAATCAGCAGGGACGATAGCGGAAGATGGCGCCACACAAGCTCAAAAGGCAGCGTCCACAACAGAAGATTTAGAGGAATTGTTTAAATGAATTCCCGTCGCCCCATCGGCTATGTGGTTGAAATCGATGGTCCACAGCTTCTGGTCAATTTGCTGGAAGATTCCCGAGGGCACGTCGCTGGACATCGGGACGGCTTATCGACTGTAGAGCAACCGGGGGATTTAGTTGGGATCGACGCCGGCGCGGAAACCATCATCCTTCGCATTATGAGCGTTGCCTTCGCCGAGCCGCGTGAAGTTCATGCAGGGCGTGAGCGATCCGCGAACGCTCCACAGGAGCCGTTGCGTCAGCTTCGCGGTCGTGTAATCGGTTTTCTGACCAAGCGGGAAGGCCAGTTGAGTTTTTCGCCACAGGAATGGCGGCTGCCCGTTCTTGGAGCGAGCGTCTACCCGCTTTCCGACATCGAAACGGTGGCGACAATCGGTGCGAATGGCGTCCCGGCCGAGCAGATAAGGCTAGGCGCGGACTCGCGCAACCGGGCCGTCGAGGTTCGTGCGAACATCGACCAGATGCTTGGCCGGCACATGGCGATCTTGGGGTCGACAGGTCAGGGCAAAACCCACTTCGTTGCGGCGGTTCTGCAACAGCTTGTGCGGCTGCCTAAGTCGCGGATCATCGTGTTCGATGTGAACGGAGAATATGCGCCGGCGTTCAATTACCTCGGCCAGCGCGTGAAGGTTACCCAGCTAGGTGGCCCCAATGGCGGCCTCCGGATTCCCTATTACGCTCTTGGACGGCACGGATTGTCGCGGTTGCTAATACCTAGCGAGAAAGCGCAAATGCCGACTTTGCGCTTCGCGATTGAGCATCTTCGTTTCGTGGAGGCGGATGCCCATGGAGCGAAGCTAGTCGGGGGACAGGTCAATGTCCTTTTCGACGACTGCCACACAGGAAACCCCGCCGAGGCCAATCAAGCGATCTCCGCGATAAGAGCCGGAACAGCCCCTGCCGCAACCGTATGGCCACACATGAGAGCGCTGTCCTGCCTCGCGACCGAATGGTATGTGCTTTCGCCGGGGCGGAACGGCATCGTAGAGCGTAGCGCCTTTCAATATGGTCATATCCAGTCCATGATCAACCGCATACGTGGCTTAATCGAAGACCCTCAGTTCACATCCGTTGTCGACGTTGCGGGTGGCCCAGGATTGGTGCGCCCGCTAAGTATGGACGCTGAATGCGCCGCGCTCGTTCGGGAGGTTTTTGGACCGCCGACCTTCAGCCAGAATGACTGGTCAGTGCATATCGTTGATCTTAGCCGTTTGACCCAAGACCTTATGCCGTTTGTCTTGGGATCGCTTTTGGAGATGTTCGCTGCCGAGATTTTTAAGCGTGGTCCCGGTAATACGCATCCGACCATGCTGGCCTTGGAAGAAGCGCACCATTACCTGCGGCAACTGCCCGGCGAATCTGATGGCGGACAGCAGGCGCTTGCCTACGAGCGGCTGGCAAAAGAGGGGCGGAAGTTTGGGCTTTCCCTGCTTATAAGCACTCAGCGTCCGTCCGAGGTTTCGCCAACTGTGTTATCGCAGTGCGGAACGTGGGCTGTTTTTCGCCTCAACAATGAAGCTGATCAGCGCGCGGTCGCTTCGGCGGCGGAGACGGCCGGGGTCAACGTATCGCGGCAACTTGCCGGACTTGGACGTGGGGAGGCCATCATTTTTGGCGCAGCGCTGCCGGTACCTACACGCCTTTCTGTCAGTAGACCAAGTCCTGAGCCGTCTTCCAAAGACCCGCCATTCCTTCGGGATTGGTCGTAGTTCATAGGCGGGCTGGGTTATGCCATTTCAGCAGGAGTTCATAAAATGAGCGTGGCATTTTTCATGGTATGGGCTCGATTCATAGTTATAACACACTGAAATTTAATGGGGTTTGTGTCTCATTGACTATAGAGTGGGAGTAGGGGTTCTGTTTCTTTCTCGTGTCATGCCCGGGCTGCGGCCCGG
>CAYWIS010000344.1:2262-3449 GCA_964458385.1 uncultured Pirellulaceae bacterium | reverse complement strand
TGGCGGCCGTCGCTTCGGTCGTCTGCTACGCCAAGGCGGAACGTAACCGGTACGTTGCGACGCTGGCCGAAGCAATGGCGATCATTCAAGACCATTACATCGAGCCGGTCGAGCCGCGCACGTTGTTCGAAGGCGCCATGGAGGGCATGCTCGCGAGCCTGGGCGATCAATACTCCAACTACATTTCGCCGCGGGACTTTGCCGAATTCCAAACAAGTCTTGACCAAGAGTTTGGCGGAGTGGGCATTGTGGTGGAGGTCCATCCCCCAACGCGGCATCTGATGGTGGTGACCCCTTTGGTCAATACGCCGGCGTACGAGGCGGGGCTGCAAGCGGGCGATCTGATCCTTTCGATCAACGGCAAAAGCACCCAAGACATGTCCATGTCGGACGCCGTGGATCTGATGCGGGGGAAACCGGGAACCGAGGTTCATCTAACGATTCGCCGCGACGGCGAAACAACGCCGCGCGAAGTGCGCCTTCGCCGGGCCATTATCCCCATTGAATCGGTTCTGGGCGACACGCGCCGCGCCGACGGCTCTTGGAACTTCTTTCTCGATGAGCACCCGCACATCGGCTATGTGCGCGTGACAACCTTTGGCGATCATACCGCCGAGGAATTCAAGCGGGCGCTCCAACAGTTTGAGGAGCATCCCATCCAAGCGCTGATCATCGATATGCGCGGCAACGCGGGCGGTTACCTAAGCGCCGCCATTGCGATATGCGACATGTTCATCGACGAGGGGACAATCGTCAGCACGCGCGGCCGCGACGGAACGATCCGCGCGATTTACCATGCCCGTCCCGCCGCAACGATCTTCCCTCAGGATATACCGATGGTGGTGCTGGTCGATCGCGATACGGCCAGCGCTAGTGAAATTGTCGCCGCTTGCCTGCAAGATCACGGCCGGGCCGCCGTCGCAGGAGCGCGCAGTTGGGGCAAGGGCACAGTCCAGAACGTCATTCAACTGGAAGGGGGCTCCAGTGCGATCAAGTTGACAACCGCCAGCTACTGGCGCCCAAGCGAAAAGAACATCCATCGTAGTAAGGACGCCAGCGACGAGGATGATTGGGGAGTCCGACCCGATCCAGGTTTGGAAATTGCGTTGGATAGCGAAACCCGTCGAAAGCTGCGCCGCTTGCGTCAACTGCGCGATATTGTGCTGCGTCCCGAACAACAATTGCCC
>CAYWIS010000344.1:0-2252 GCA_964458385.1 uncultured Pirellulaceae bacterium | reverse complement strand
CCCGCCTGGATGGAAACGCTCTGGGCCGCGAACAACACAACCGAGGATTCGGAAGACTCCGCCTCGCCGTCCGAGCGCGCCCGCAAGGAGCCGTCGCCCCAAGCCGCCGCAATTACCCAATGGAGCGACGACCCACAACTCCAACGCGCCCTGGAGTATCTCCAAAAACAAATCGAAACCCAAGATTTGGCCGACCGAAAACCCTAGCCCAGAATCCCCCCAAGGTTCGCCCGCAGGCGACGCGGCACGCCCGCCGGTTTCGGTGACCACCTCAGCATCTACAACATGGAACGCCGTGGAAACCGCGCAGATGATCGAGGAGTTGATCGCCCTTGCGAAGGAGATGCGGAAAGCCGGCCGGCGCGGTGAGCAGCTCGGGCGGACCGATGACGAAGTGGCCTTCTACGATGCCCTGGAAGCCAACGACAGCGCGGTCAAGGTGTTGGGCGACGAAACGCTGAAAACCATCGCCCGTGAGTTCGTCGCTACGATTAAGAAGAATGTCACCATCGACTGGACGGTGCGCGAGAACGTACGCGCGCAGCTACGCGTCTATGTAAAGCGCATCCTGCGTAAATATGGCTATCCACCCGACAAGCAGGAGAAGGCCACGCAGACCGTTCTGGAGCAGGCAGAATTGTTTTCAAACGCTTGGGCCGAGGCGTCGTAATTCGCGCTTGTGCGGACCGGTACAACACACGTCTTGCCGTCAAGCGGAGTGCGGCGTTTTGAAACCGCCGCTCCGGTCAGGATCTTTTCGCGGATTGTCCTTCTCCGTGGCAGCGACGATGCCGGGAAAGATTCGTGCTTGGTTATGCCTTGCCCTGTGCATTGGCGGCAGATGCTAAACGCAAAAAAAGCCTACGGTGAGGCGGGCCTCGGTGTTTCTTGCTGCGGCGCCGGATGGCCAATTATTCCCACTCGATGGTTGCGGGTGGTTTGGAGCTGATGTCGTAGACTACGCGATTCACTCCGTGGACTTCGTTGATGATTCGCGTGCTGATGCGGGCTAGCACTTCGTAGGGAAGCCGGCTCCAGTCGGCGGTCATGAAGTCGTCGGTGTCGACGCAACGAACGGCGATGACGTTTTCGTATGTGCGAGCGTCGCCCATGACGCCTACGCTTTGCACGGGCAACAACACGGCAAAGGCTTGTGCTGTTTGCCGGTACAGCCCCGCCACCTTGATCTCTTCCACCACAATCGCGTCCGCCTCGCGCAGCACGCTGAGGCGCGCCGGGGTGACTTCCCCCAGACAGCGCACGGCTAATCCGGGGCCGGGGAATGGGTGGCGCCAAACATAGTCGTCTGGAAGCCCGAGCTCTTCGCCCAGGCGGCGCACTTCGTCTTTGAAAAGGTCGCGCAGAGGTTCGATCAGGTCAAACCCCAGCTCCTCGGGCAGGCCGCCCACATTGTGATGCAGCTTGATCGTGGCGGCTGGGCCGTCAGCGGCGGCGCCGCTTTCGATAACGTCGGGATAGAGCGTACCTTGCGCCAAATACTTGGCGCCTTGAATCTTGCGCGCCTCGGCCTTGAAGCACTCGATGAATACGTGCCCAATGCGGCGCCGCTTCTCCTGCGGGTCGGTAACGCCCGCCAACGCCGCCAAGAACTGCTCCTCTGCGTCCACCACGTGCAGGTCGGTTTTGAAGTGGTGGGTGAACTCGGCGACCACCGAACGCTGCTCATCCTTGCGCAGCAGACCATTGTCGACCAAAATGCACGACAATTGCGGGCCGATCGCCTTATACAAAAGCGCCGCGGTGACCGACGAATCGACGCCCCCCGAGAGACCGCAGATCACCCGCTCGTTGCCGACGCGCTCCCGGATGCGCTCGATCGTCTCTTTGGCGAAGTCGCCAAGCTTCCACCGACCCTGGCAGCCGCAGACCTCGAAAAGAAAGTTGCGTAGGATGGTCGAGCCGAGCGGAGTGTGCGTCACTTCGGGGTGGAACTGCAACCCGAACACCGGCATGGTGCGGTGACGAACCGCGGCGATGGGGCAGGTTTCCGTTCGCGCCAGGGGAACAAAGTCTTCCGAAACGCGCGTCACCTGATCGCCGTGGCTCATCCAGACTTGGGTCTCGTCGGGAAGACCCGTAAACAGCGGATCATTCGGTTGGGTCAAGTGAAGTTTGGCCCGGCCGTATTCACGCGCCGGCGTGCTGGCGACCTTGCCTCCCTGGGCGTCGCACTCCATCTGCATGCCATAGCAAATGCCCAGAATCGGCAGCCCCAATTCAAACAGCCGCGG
>CAYWIS010000343.1:0-3463 GCA_964458385.1 uncultured Pirellulaceae bacterium | reverse complement strand
GCCCGACCAAATTCACAACTTCGCCCACAACAACGAATGGCTGATTCGTGACTTGATTCACATCGGCCGCATGCGCGACGCCTTGGACCTGGCGAAGAACATGATCGAACTGCCGCAGCACCCCAAGTACAACACGCTGTCGCGCAACGGCAGCGCCAAGTACGGCCGGATGCGGCTCTTTGACACACTCAATGCCTTTGAACTCTGGGATGACCTGATCGCTCTGAGCGATACGCCTTACTTGGAGCCGACCGACGATCCTGCCGAACAAATCAAACGGCTGAGAAACCGCGGCCGCGCGTTCTATCGCAAGGGGGACGTGGCCGGCGGCGCCCAAGAGCGAGAAGCGGTCGAGGCGTGGCTGAACCGCGAGCGCGACGCCCAACTGCAGGCGGAACAAGCCGCCGAGGTAAGTGTACTCGAACAGAACATCGAGAAGGACGCCGCCGAACGCGACAAACTTGTCGCCAAAGCAAAAGATGAGGCGCGCAAACCATTCTCCAACAAGATCCGCGACCTGGAACGGGCCGCCTGGGAGCTTCAGGGACATCAAGCTCTGGCTGATAATCAACCGCAAGAGGCCCTGGAGCTTTTTAAGAAAGCGGGAGGGGTTGACGCAGCGTTTCGGGCGCGAGTGCTGCTGCAGGCCGGGCAGGTCGACGAAGCCGAGAAATTGATGCGTCGCGAAGTCCAATCTCATCGGAATGAAGTGACGCCGCTGGCTGCACTGGTGGAAGTTCTATGGACAGTAGGGAAGGCGAAAGAAGCAGGCGAAGTGTTTGACGAACTGCGTCAGGTAGCCTATGCCGCGGATCTCGATGCGCCGCCGTTGGCCCGCTTGGCGCCCATTGCACGGCAACTGGGGCTGCCCGACGACTGGCGGCAAGCTCCGCCGCCGGCAACCGATTTGGGCGAGCGGCCCGATCTCGATTCGCTTGGACCGTTTCGCTGGAGTCCCTCGCCAGCTTCCGACTGGACCTTGCAAGACGCCGAAGGACGGAATGTTTCGCTGGCCGACTACCGCGGTCGCCCGGTGATCGTCATCTTCTACCTTGGTTTTGGTTGCCTGCATTGCGTGGAGCAATTGCAGGCGATGGCGCCCAAGGCGGAAGCGTTCAAGCGTGCTGGCATTGAGATTGTGGCCATTGGCAGCGATGATCGCGAAGGGCTTTGTCAGTCTCTCGAAAATTATGACGGTAAGCAGTTCCCGTTTCCGCTCCTGGCTGACGGTCAACTCGAGGCGTTTCACGCTTATCGTTGTTACGACGACTTCGAAAACCTGCCGCTGCATGGCGTATTTCTAATTGATGGCCAAGGACGCGTGCGTTGGCAGGATATTAGCTATGAGCCGTTCATGGATCTCGATTTCCTCCTGAAGGAGTCACAACGACTGCTGGCTCAATAGGCTCAAAAAAATGGATGTCTCTTGGCAAATCTCAAGGCCGTCCTGGATGGCGGGGCGGCCGTTCACGCTCCCAAGCCCGCCGCGTGCATGAATAGGCAGTCTTCTTTGCGCGAGCCGGCGTTTGTCGAGCACAAAATCAGGGGCCGACTTCTGGTCATTGCAGCAGCCACGCTGTGGAGCACCAGCGGCTTCTTCGCCAAATCGCCGTTTTTTGAGGATTGGCCGCTCGAGATTCGCGGCCCCTTGTTGGCGTTTTGGAGGGCGACCTTCGCCACCGTGATTTTGTTGCCCATGGTGCGCGGCGTTCGCTGGTCGTGGTGGATGGCGCCGATGGCGTTGGCCTTCGCGGGGATGAACTTCACCTATTTGAAGGCGATGACGCTTACGTCGGCCGCCAACGCCATTTGGCTTCAGAGCACGGCGCCGATCTGGGTGTTCTTCCTTGGCGCTGTGTTCCTCAACGAACCGATTCGCCGTATTGATTGGATCACGTTGGTGTTTGTGGCTGGGGGAGTCGGTCTGATTGTGACTTGTGAAGCGCAGGGTAAATCATTACCGGGCGTGCTCTATGGCCTGGCGTCGGGCGCCATCTTGTCGGTCGTTTATCTCTTGTTGCGGCGGTTGCGCATGTACGACACCTGGTGGCTTGTGGCGTTCAACCATCTGGTAGCAGCGGCGGCGTTTGCGCCTTATGTGGCCTGGCAAGGCATTTGGCCCACCCCGAAACAACTGGTGGTGCTGGCATGTTTTGGTGTGTTTCAGATGGGATTGCCCTACGTGCTTTTCGCACGTGGGCTACGGCACATTCCTAGTTACGAAGGTTCGGGGCTGGCGCTTTTGGAGCCTCTCTTGGTGCCCGTCTGGGTGTTTCTGGCATGGAGGCATCTCGCCAGTTATGAGCCGCCCGCGTGGTGGACGTTGACTGGCGGCGGCCTGATCCTGGCGGGACTCGCGGTACGCTACACCAGCGAAGCCTTGCGGCGCCCTGCGCTTCCTCCGACGGTCACGGAAGGATAACGCGAGCGTCATGGGCGTAACGCTTGAACTTCGGTGGTTTTTGCGTAAGCCGCCTTGCCCCCGCGAGGTTTGGTTTGGGGCAAGAGACCCATCGCCCTTGCGCGTCGACTGGTATGCGTTTCCTTGTGACGCGCGCAGCGGCGTGAAGGTGCGCGAGGGCCGCATCGAGGTCAAACTTCGGCTTGAGGAGTGTGGCGACTTCGCCTGGGGCGGCGTCTGTGGCCGGCTCGAGCGGTGGTCAAAGTCCAGCGTGGCGCTTCCCCCGAGCGAAATCCCGCAGGAACGTCATTTAGCTGGGGCGGGGTGGAAGGCGGTCGTCAAAACACGTTGGCAGCGAATCTTTGAATTGGAGAGCGATACACTGTGCGAGACGGAAGTGCTGGACCGGAGTCGCGTTGCGGTGCAGTTTGAGTGGACCGAACTGGCGGTCGCAAGCGGCGCCTCCTGGTGGACCATCGGGCTTGAAGCCTATGGCGACGCGGCAGGGCAGGACCGCATACTTCGCCTGGCGGCCGCAGAACTATTTAGTCTGGTTCGCTCGCCCGCAGGGCTGACACGCGATGTCTCGTGCGGTTATCCCGAATGGCTAGGGCAGGTATTTGGGGATGCGCCGACTTGAGCGACATAGACCACCGAAGGCGCAGCGTCTGCCGGGCGAAGACTCGCGGAAGTGAATACGTTTGGGGGCCACAATCGTGAATAACAACGACGCAAACGCCGTAAGGGCGCGCAGTACCGAACTGGGCGCCGCAATCGGCGACGTGCCCGGTGCAATGGTGGGTAAACCGTTTCAAAAAAATTGGCCGCGCGCGGCCAGCGCGGGAATTTCACAGGAGCGCCCGCCAGGCTTAAGACGCTCCTTATACGCCGGGACTATGGGGAGGGTTCGCGCGGGATTTCCGATCTCGCACATTGCGCCGGTTTTCTGCTTGGCGCCGTGATCTCGTACAGAACCGAAGGGGCCGCTGGTGCGTAGTGACGCTCGCGAAGCGGAACCTATATTTCGGTAGAACCAGGAACTGAGTGGTTCACACCAGGCTT
>CAYWIS010000342.1:0-3496 GCA_964458385.1 uncultured Pirellulaceae bacterium | reverse complement strand
TGTAGGGCGCTTGGCCGGCGACGGCTTGGCCGTTTAGCTTGCACGCCGGGCGGAGGCGGGGGAAGCGGTGGTCCCGGCGGTGGCGGTGTTGGCGACACAAGTGGTTCTCTGCGCGATACAGCGAGGCTTTCTCCAATTCTAACGCGCGGAATCGAAACGAGTGGCAGGGCCGATGACGGCGCCTTACAATGATGCGGCGAAGTTGTTGTCTACGTTGGGCGCAACTCCGCCTCCTTTGGCTAATCGAAAATTCATGCAACCCTCGTTGGCCCCTTCCTCAACACCGACGAAAAGGTACGAGATTGCGGATTTTGCGGCCATCGCGCCCACGCCCTGCCCTTGTGGGCTTGCGCGAAGGGCCTTTGGCGATGTCGCCGATTTTCCGGGCACCATCCACGTAACGGAGATTTCCGCTGACGCACGGACGCATTATCACCGGCGGCTAACCGAGACGTACTACTTCCTGGAGTGCGACGCGGGCGCGCAAATGCAACTCGATGACGAAGTGATCGACGTGCGCCCTGGCATGTGTGTGATGATTCGTCCCGGCGTGCGGCACCGCGCCATTGGCCGAATGAAAGTGCTCATTGTGGTGCTGCCCAAGTTTGATCCTCACGACGAGTGGTTCGATTAACGCACCGTGATTGCTGGCACCGGCCGACCGATGAATCCGTCGTGTATGAGGCGGGCTAAACCGTAAGATTACGTGCGAACGCCGCCTAACCTTTCAAGACGCCCCCCGATGGGTTGTCGCTGGCGATACGGTGGCTTATCCTGAATCCGTTGTCCTGCCTGCATCTCCCGCATTGTTCCCACCTTAAAGCACTTGCCATGAAACGAATTTTTGAGACTGCCATGGCGATGGTCGCCGTTGCAGTACTGCTTTCCTTGGCTGGTTGCACTGGCGCTCCCAGTCAGGGTGTGGCGACACCCAACACGACGACCGATTCTGACCTTGTCTTGGCATCGGCGGAATCGGAGGTAGAAGCAAGTTCGGCGGAGGAAGCCACCGAACCTGTCGAGGCCACGGCCGAGGATGTTACGGTCGAGGATGCCACTGCCGAGCCAACGGCTGACACGGCGGCTGAACCCGAAGGCGAAGCATTGGCCGATGCGTCGGAGCAAGACGCGACCGAGGCTCCCGCGGAACCGCTCCAAGTGGCTCAAGCCGACGAAGCGGAAAGCGACGGCAATGCAAACGACGCCGCACAAGGGAACGATGCGTCGCAGACGAGCGCCGCCAAGTCTGGCGACTCTAAGGCAGGCGAACGTAATTGGGCCTATTGGCGCGGTCCGCACTACAACGGAATTTCTTACGAGACGGGCCTGCCCGACGATTTCGACCCCGCCGGCGGCGAAGGCAGCAATGTGCGTTGGAAGCGCGACGACGTAGGGGGCCGTAGTTCGCCCATCGTCATGAATGGCCGGCTCTATACGATCACCGAGGCCGAACACGGTACGCCGCGGGAAGGTGAAAAGGTGGTCTGCCTAGACGCCAACACCGGAGAAACCCTGTGGGAGAACCGC
Organism: uncultured Pirellulaceae bacterium; assembly: GCA_964458385.1. GTDB lineage: Bacteria > Planctomycetota > Planctomycetia > Pirellulales > Pirellulaceae > JAHWKS01. The sequence continues at coordinate 1,969 of CAYWIS010000342.1, read as the reverse complement.
TTCAACGTGTGGTCGTCCGATGTGCCGGCCGAGCGCGTGGGCTGGTCGTCGGTGGTCGGGGATCCGGAAACCGATCGCGTGTATGCGCTCGGCGTGGGCGGGTACTTCCAGTGCATCGACGGTGCAACGGGCGAGACTTTGTGGGACTTGCCGCTGCACGAATACTTCGGGCTGCTTACCACCTACGGCGGCCGCACGAACTTTCCGGTCATTTGCGACGACCTGGTGATCATCAGCGGCGTGGTGATCAACTGGGGAGAGATGGCTCGGCCCAATCACCGATTCATCGCCTTTGATAAGATGACCGGCGAGGTGGTCTGGTTCTCTGGCACCCGCGACCTTCCCGACGACACCACATACAGCGCCCCATCGTTGGGAGTCGTCAACGGACAAAAGATCATGGTAGTCGGCGCGGGAGACGGCCATGTTTGGGCGTTTCAGCCGCGCACGGGAAAGTCGCTATGGAACTACGCCATGTCGCGCCGCGGGGTGAACGTTTCGCCGCTGCTCATCGACGGCCGCGTGTACATGGGCCAGAGCGAAGAGAACTTGGTGGGCACCGCCATGGGCGCGGTGGCGGCGATTGACGCCACCAAGACCGGCGACATCAGCAAGAGCGGAGAATTGTGGCGGGTTGAGGAGGTCATGGTGGGCAAGTCGTCGCCAGTTTTGGTCGACGGCCGGCTCTATCTTGCCGATGACGGCGCCAAGTTCTACGTGATGGACGCCAAGACAGGCGAGATGGTAGGGGCGCGCACCTCGTTGGGGACGGTCATGCGGTCGAGCCTGCTCTACGCCGACGGCAAGATCTATGCTTTGGAAACCAACGGTCGTTGGTATATCCTCCAGCCCGATAAGAATCGGGGAGTAAAGATCCTCAGCAGAGGCCGTTTCGGACGTGGCGAAGAGTGCCATGCCTCGCCCATTGCGGTCAACGGCCGTGTCTACGTTGTTACCACGGGCGCGGTGTACTGCCTGGAGGATCCCAACAAGACGCACGGTTACGACGCCCCCCCGCCGGCCGAGGAGGAGACGCCGGTTTCGCCCGACGATCCGGTAGCGCAAGTACAAGTTGTGCCTTGCGAGCTGATCTTGAAGCCCGAGCAGCCGCAAGCCTTCCGCGTCCGGTTGTACAACGCCCGCGGCCAATTCCTTCGCGAAGCGAAGCTCGACGAAGTGGAGTTCACAGTCGATGGGCCTGGCGTTGTCGAGCAAGGCGTCTTTAAGGCGCCCGCTGATGCGAAACACCAGGCGGCCTACGTCACCGCCAAGGTGGGAGACATTACCGGCAAGGCGCGCATCCGTATTGTTCCCGATCTCCCCTGGCGCTTTGACTTCGAGGGACTCTCCGACTTGCCGATCACCTGGGTCGGCGCCCGATATCGGCACGTGATCCGATCGATGGATGGGTCCAACGTGGCGGTTAAGGTGACCACGATTCCCAAGGGGACCCGTAGCCGCGCCTGGATGGGCCCCACAGACCTGCACGACTATACGATTCAAGCCGAAGTGCGCGGCGCGGAAACCAACGGTCAACTCCCCGATATTGGGTTGATCGCTCAAGGTTACACGCTGGACCTGCAGGGGGATCACCAGCGGTTGCAAATTCGCACCTGGGACGCTCAGATCGGCGCTCCGGACCGGCCGCTTCGCATGGCGAAGACCATCGACTTCGCCTGGAAGCCGAATACCTGGTATGTGATGAAGTTCCGCGCCGCCAATGAAGGCGGTAAAGCGGTGCTGCGCGGCAAGGTCTGGCCCAAGGGCGAAGAGGAGCCCAGCGAGTGGACCATCGAGGCGGTGGACGACATTCCGAATGTCGTTGGCGCGCCTGGCCTCTTTGGCAATGCGACCGACGCGGAGATTTACCTCGATAATATCACGGTCACGCCGAACGAGAGCTGAACCAAGACGGTCAGGCGTCTGGGGTGTCGCTTCCTGGCGCCTGGCCTTAACAAATGGCGGGAAG
>CAYWIS010000341.1:0-3534 GCA_964458385.1 uncultured Pirellulaceae bacterium | reverse complement strand
GCGAATTCGTCAGGTGCAAGAGCAACTGCCCGCGGCGCTGGACATGCTAGCCCGAGCGGTTCGCGCCGGCGAGAGCCTGGAACAGGCAATCGACCTGGTGGGGGCGAAGGCGCCCGAGCCGCTAGCGACCGAGTTCCGCCGCGTGGGGCGACAGTTGACCATGGGCTTGTCGATGACGGCAGCCATGCGAGCGCTGGTGTACCGGGTGCGGCTGATCGATGTCCGCATCTTCACCACCACCTTGGCTGTGCATCGCCGCACGGGTGGCAATTTGGCGTCGACGCTGGAGCGGCTGGCCGGGGTTATTCGCGAACGTCTCGCGTACCGCCGCCAAATGCGGGCCGCTACCGGCGCCGGACGCGTGTCAGCCACCATGATCGCCGCCGCCGGCCCGATGCTGTTTGCCTACTTGTTCTTCTTTCAACCCGACTACGTGAACGGGTTGTTGGTCGATCCCATTGGCAGGGCGCTGCTGATCGTGGCGGTGTTCTTGGAAGTGGCGGGGTTGGCGTGGGTGATCCGGTTGTTACGCAGCGAGTAAACCGACGCCCAGACACGTTCTAGGTGAAACCAAGCAAATGGAGATGAGGGGCGAATGCAAGTAACGATCATTACTACGGCGGTTTTCCTGTTTATTGCGCTGAGCGTGTACGTGCTGGGGCGGCTCGTGGTGGGCGCCGGCCGCAACCAGGCGGGCGACACGGTCCGCCCGCTGGCGCTGGGAATATTGACGCGTCCGCTAGCGGCGGCGCTGCCGGCCCTGAGCGACGCCGAAACGGCCAAGGATCTTCGCCGCGCTGGATATTATCATCCCCTGGCGATGAAGGAATACTTGGCGATTCGTAACGCACTGGTCTTGGGGTGGCTTCTGGTGTGTGCTGCGGCCTATGGGCTGATTGTGCGCGAGCAGCCGGAAGTCATGCTCTGGTTGATTGTGATTGGCGTAGTGGGGCTGGTGGTGCTCTACAGTCTTCCGCGTCTGGTGCTGCAAGCTCAGGCGTCCAACCGCTTGCAACGCATCGAGCGGGCGCTTCCCGATGGATTGGACATGATCACCATGGTTATGGAGGGCGGCCTGCCGTTGGTAAGCGCCTTGGATCACGTTAGTCGTGAGATTGGTCAGGCCCACCCCGACTTGGCCTGTGAGTTGAACATTGTAGCGCAGCACACGCGGGCGCGGTCGCTGGACGACGCCTTGCGACGCTTCGCCGAACGCGTGGATACGCCCGATGTGCAATCGCTTGCGGCGTTGGTCGCTTATTCCGAACGGTTAGGAAGCAACGTAGCAGGCGCGTTCCGCGAATTCGCCGATGGGGTGCGCCGCACCTTCCGGCAGCGGGCGGAAGAACGAGGCAACAAGGCCTCGGTTAAGCTGTTGTTCCCCGTGGTTTTGTGCCTGGCGCCGCCGGTGTACATCCTGCTGTTGGCGCCGGCGCTGTTGGAGCTGCGTAAGTTTGTGGTCGAGCAGAACCGTCCTGGCGGCGTGCTTTCGCAAGAGACCGTCACCGTTACCGAAGCGTTGGCGCCGGCCTTGACCAGCGATGCGAACCTCTCGTCCGCGGGCGACCCATCCAATTGAAAGCTAGGGGTATGAAAACTATCATGACCCAAGCACAGGCAAAGATCTTGGTTGTGCACATTCCACTTGGCGAGCGGCGGCAGGCGGCTCTTGGGCGGTGCGGTAAGCTGGGCGCCGCTTGAGCCGAAACTCGCTACGTCAGTCTTGATTTTCGAATTCCTTCTTTCTTTATGGCGGCGCCTGGACGTGCTGATCCTTCTTACGAACGACGACGGAATCTATGCTCCTGGCCTGGCGGCTATGGAGCGTGAGTTGCGGCAAATCGCCGAGGTCTGCGTAGTGGCCCCGGCGGTCGAACAAAGCGGCGTGGGGCATTCGATCACCTTTCTGACCCCGCTGATTTGCAAAGAAGTTTACGAGGGCGATCGGCTGCGCGGCTGGGCTGTTGAGGGAAGCCCTGCCGACTCGGTGAAGATCGGCATTTTTGAATTCTGCCCGCGTCGGCCCGACCTGGTGGTATCGGGGATTAACGGCGGACTGAACGCGGGAATCAATGTGCTTTACTCAGGCACGGTGGCGGCGGCCACCGAAGGTGCATTTTTTGGCATTACCAGCGTGGCGGTGTCGCTCGAGTACGACGCACACGCCGACTTCGCCAAAGCTGCACGCTTGGCCCGCCGGATCATCGAGCAGATCCTGCAACAGAAAGGCCCTCAACCCCAGCTTTACAACTTGAACATTCCCACGGCGGCGCTGAATCGCCCGGCCGAGGTGCGCGTCGTGCCGATGGGTGTGAATCGTTACGGCGAGCACTTCATTAAGCGTCAGGATCCCAAGGGGCGAACCTACTACTGGGCGACCAACGATCCGCCGCCTGAACCGACCGAGGAGGAAACCGACCTCTCGACCCTGGCGCAGGGACATATCAGTTTGACGCCGCTGCATTACGACATGACGCAGCATGCCGTCTTACGGCCTATGCAATCTTGGCGATTTTCCTTGGAGGACCTGTAACGGCGCGATATAACGGGCGTTGGTTTGCTGGGGGCTGCGCATCCGCGGCTCCGTAGTGCTCGGCTGTTTCTCCTGGAGGGTTAGTCCATGCGTGCAGATCGTTGGCTCGGGTTCGCGTTGATGGCGTTGTTCGTTGGATGCGAGGCTGCCCCCTCCTCATCAGCGCCAGAGCAAGCCGCTACGCCGCCCGCCGAGACGGCGGCAACGGATTCCGTAGCGACGGCGACCGATCCTGCCGCCACGACGCCGTCATCGTACGCTCCCACGGGTGAGACAAATCCTTATTCGGCGCCGCCCGTCGTTGAGGAGAGCGCCGATTCGCCTCCGGCCGAGCCATCGCCGCTGGAACAACCTCCTGCGGAGCAACCTACGGTGCGCGAGGTCGCCGAACCGGGCGTTGGTGTGCGAGGCGCCACCTTGGAGCACAACATCATCCAGGGGCCGGCTAAGGCGTACTTCCAGGTGCGTGAACGAACCGCGTTCCTGCAAGTCGAGCAGGCGTTGAATCTCTTCCGGGGACTGGAAGGCCGGCTGCCACAGTCGCACGAAGAGTTCATGGAGAAAGTGATTCAAGCCAACGGGATTCAGCTTCCCGAACTTCCTGCCGGCGCCCGTTACGTATGGGATCCACAGAAAGGTGAATTGATGGTGGAACGCCCACGGCCCTAACAACGCAGGCGCCGGAGCGTTGACGCCGGGCGGCGGAAACGCGGCCAAGTATGGCCGCTCCGCCTTGCAGGAGCCAGCCCGCGCGTGCCGGAGTGGTTGAGTTTTGCATCGTGATTGGCTGTTATTCCAATAGGCCCTGCATGTTTCGCGCGTTCACGCTTGTCGCCGTGATCGGGAGCGGTGTGGTCAGCTCGGCGGTTGCTGCCGACTGGATTTTGGCGCCCTCCACCTATACCCATGATCCACAAACTGGGCGGCGAGTTACGCAGTACGCGCCGATTGAGCCGGTCGTGGTTCCGACTCGCCCCGATTACATCAAGAGCGGTTATCGG
>CAYWIS010000340.1:0-3535 GCA_964458385.1 uncultured Pirellulaceae bacterium | reverse complement strand
GGCATGATGTACATGACCGCCGGTGTCCGAATGGAAACCGTCTTTGGCGATCCTGACGCTCAGAATCAAGGGCTTTGGGGCAAAATCGCTTCAGCGGGCAAACGCATGATTACCGGGGAATCCTTATTTGTCACGGTGTTTAGCAACCCCGGCCCTCGTCGCGAGACGGTCGCTTTCGCTTCGCCGTTTCCGGGCAAGCTCATTCCACTTCACCTGGGCGAGTTGGGCGGCGAAGTGATTTGCCAGAAAGATGCGTTTGTGTGCGGTTCATTTGGCATCGAGGTGGGAATCGCCTTTCAGAAAAAGATTGGCGTGGGCTTGTTTGGCGGCGAAGGCTTCATCATGCAGCGTTTGCGCGGTCATGGAACGGTCCTGGTCCATGCTGGCGGAACGCTGATGCATCGCGAGTTAGCGCCTGGGGAAGTCCTTAAGCTCGACACCGGCTGCCTGGTTGGCCTTACGCCTACGGTGCAGTACGACATCGAAATGGTGAGCGGCTTGAAGAACGCGTTCTTCGGCGGCGAGGGGTTATTCCTGGCTACCTTAACGGGGCCGGGGAAAGTCTGGGCTCAGTCGCTGCCGTTCTCGCGCCTGGCGGGGCGCATGATGTCGGCCGCGCCCCAAAGCGGCGGAAGCAGGGGCGAAGGCTCGCTTTTAGGTACGATTGGCAATATCGTAATGGGCGACAATGGGTAGTTTTGAACCACCGACCCTCTAAAGAGAACGCTGCATCATGGTCTCTGCCTTCCGCTCCCACATCCGGCGCAGCCCGGCGACGCTCCACAAGCAACACTCTTTGGATGCATGCGGCAACAAGGGTTGCCGCATGCGACCGGCCAAGTCTCGCCTTTCGCAAAAAGGCGGAAGTTGGATGGCGGCATGGCTTACGTGGTTGGTTGTGGCTCTTGCGATCTCGGGGCGGCAACTCGCGGCGGCCGAACTGCCGCAGGTGGCGCCCGAGGAGGTCGGCCTGGATGGCGCATATCTGGAGAAGATCGAAGCGGAGGTCCGCCAAGCGCTGGACGAGAAGCGGATGCCCGGCTGTGTGGTGTGCATCGGCCGGCAAGGGAAGATCGCGTGGCTGCGGGCCTTTGGCCACAAGCAGCTCGAACCTGAAGTTGTGCCCATGACCACCGACACGGTGTTCGATCTTGCGTCGCTGACCAAGCCCATCGCCACCGCCACCAGCGTGATGATATTGGTGGAGCGAGGTCAAGTTCGCCTGGATGAGCCGGTCGCAACCTACGTGTCCGAGTTTGGCCAAAACGGCAAAGATCAGGTCACCGTGCGGCAACTTTTGGTGCACCAAGGCGGTCTGATTGCCGACAACGCTCTGTCCGATTACCGCGACGGCCCCGAGCGAGCTTGGGAGCGTATCTTCGCCCTCGGCTTGAACTATTCGCCCGGTACGAGGTTTGTCTATACCGACGTTGGGTTTATGGTCTTGGGCGAATTGGTGCGACGTGTCTCGGGGAAGGACGTGCATCAATTCTCGCAGGACAATGTGTTTCGGCCGTTAGGAATGAAGGAAACGGGGTTCCTGCCTCCCGAGGAACTGCGCCGCCGCGCTGCGCCAACTCAGCAGCGCGAAGGACGCTGGATGCAGGGCGAGGTCCACGATCCGCGGGCTTACCTCTTGGGCGGCGTCGCGGGCCATGCGGGGCTGTTCTCGACGGCGCAAGACTTAGCGCTCTACGCAGCGATGATGGCTCAACGCGGTCGTCTAGGCGATACGACCATTTTGGAAGAAGCCACCTGGCGCGAGATGACCCGCCGCCACGATGTGGGCCGCGGACATCGCGGTTTAGGCTGGGATATGCGCACGGGTTATTCGTCGAACCGGGGAGCCACATTCTCGGACGCGGCTTTTGGGCATGGCGGCTTTACCGGCACGGCTCTGTGGGTTGATCCCCAGCGGGATCTGTTCGTTATCTTTCTGAGCAACCGCGTGCACCCAGACGGGAAAGGGGCCGTTAACCCCTTGGCTGGCCGCATCGGCACAATCGCTGCCGATGCGATTCGCAACCAGGATTAGCGCCCCCTCGCAGTTCAGAATGAGCGGCAGAGCATGCCGCCATCGGCCACAATGACGTCGCCGGTAATGTAACGTCCGGCCTCGCTGGCCAGCATCAGGGCGGGGCCGGCCATTTCCTGCGGTTCGCCCCATCGCTTCAGAGCGGTGCGTTCGGCGAATGCGACCTTCTGTTCAGGAGACAACAGGCTCATGGGCAGGTCCGTCATGATTGGACCTGGGGCGATGCAGTTGACGGTTACTCCCCGTGGGCCTAGCTCCAACGCGTGCGCTCGCATCATGCCTACCAATCCCGCCTTCGTGGCCGAATAAGCGCCGCGGCCAGGATTGGAAACCAAGGCCATGACCGACGAGAGATGAATGATCCGCCCCCAGCCGCGTTCGGCCATGCCTGCGGCCAGGGCGCGTGAGAGCCGCATACAACTGGTCAGGTTGAGTTCGAGGATCCGGTCCCACGTTTCATCGCTTTGTTCTAGCAACTCTTGCGGCTCGTTGCTGCCGGCGTTATTCACCAAGATATCGACCTTGCCTAGCGTCTCGACGGCCCAGGCGGCAAGCGCGTCCACGTCGTCACGGCGGGTCATATCGGTCACGCGATAGACGCAGCGGACGTTCAGGCCTTGGGCAATTTCCGTTGCCGCCTGCTTCAACTCTTCTTCATGCCGAGAGCAAATAGCCACATTCGCCCCCGCTTCGGCGAACAAACGCGCAATGGCCTTGCCGATGCCCTTGCTGCCGCCGGTCACCAAAGCGGTTTTGCCCGAGAGGTCAAACAATGGATGCATGCGCTATTCCTTGGCTGCGGGTGGTCGCCAACGCTCCCAAACAATCATGCGGGGCGGGCTAGGATCATTGGCCAACAAGCCGTAAACCTCGATGAAGCGGTCGTTGCTTACACGGTAGACGAATGACACCGGCTCTTTCGCCATCTGCCCCTTACCAGGGCCCGCGGTAATGAGGCGATTGAAGAACGTAAAGATATGCACCTTGCCCGCGTCTTCCACGGTGAAATCCGAGACGTGAGCATAGAGCACGTTGCCGGCCGCGTCGGTCGCTGTTAGCGTCGTGGTGGCGTTCTTATGCTCTTTGATGAGCGTGACTTCGCCGTTGGGCGTGGCTTGTTTGCGCACCCAACGGTCTTCCACATCAGAGATACCTTCGGCTTGTTCGTCCCCCGCGGCCCTGGTGGCCGCAATCATCAGTAGGAAGATTGCGGCGAACAAGCCTCGACGGTTCATCGGTTATGCTCCGGTCAAACGATGGGGAACAAGCAGTCCAGGCGCGGTTGGTTGCCGCGGGCCATGTTAGAGCGCTTCGCACACCAGGTCGCCGACCTCGGTGGTGCTGTAGCCCATCTTCCCGGCCGCCTGGCTTTTCATCTTGGTGCCGGTAACATGTTGAATCGCTTTTAGCACGCGCTGGCCGGCTTTCTCTTGGCCTGTGTGCTCTAAGAGCATCGCGGCGGCGCTAATGGCGGCAATCGGATTGATCACGTTCTTGCCG
>CAYWIS010000339.1:0-3569 GCA_964458385.1 uncultured Pirellulaceae bacterium | reverse complement strand
CGTACCTGACCCAAAAGAAACTCATCCGCCCTGCGAATTCTCCTCAGGAACGTTGGGATGTGGTTACCATGCGACGCGCCGACATCCCCGCGCCGCCTGGTGATGCTGAGATTCTGTGCCGTTACCTCGATATGGCCGACGAGGATGGTGGCCTGGTCTGGCTCCAATGGTCGAAAGAGAATCCCAAGCTGGCGAAGGTGTTTTGGCCGGCCGTGGCCGAGGCGGCTCGGCGTGAAGCCTACGTGGTCATACCGGAATTGTTCCATCGGGCCGAGACGGCGTCTGACGCTGCCGAGTTAGAACGGCAGATCGCACAGTTTCTGGCGGCGCGGTATCTGCGTCTGGCGGAAGTGCATCAGAAATTGGAGCAGCACGATCGCGCTTTACAGTTCTTTTCAGCGGCGCTTGCCTACGATGCCGACTCGGAGAAAGCGCTCGCAGGTCGAGCCGTATCGCTCCGCGCCCGAGGGAAAACGTCGCTGGGGAACGCTGCGCCCGACTCATGATTTACCTCGATAACAACGCCACAACGCCGCTGCGTGATGAGGTCCTCGAAGCCATGATCAGTAGTTGGCGCTCGGGGCCGGCCAACCCGTCGAGCCAACACCGTTGGGGCCGTCGCGCAGCTCGGGTGATGGAAGACGCGCGTGAGGCGATCGCCGAGTTGCTGGGCGCCGATGCGGCAAGCCTACCTTCGGACCGGGTGATCTTTACCAGCGGTGGAACCGAAGCGAATAACCTTGCGATCTTGGGTCTTAACCGTGACACTCCCGGAAAGGTCGTCATTTCGGCAATTGAACATCCGAGCGTAAGCCACGCCGCCCGTGAACTAGCACGCCGCGGAGTACCTGTCGAAATATTGCGGGTGTTGCCAACCGGAGTGGTCGACCTCGCGCATCTAGCGGAGTTGTTGGCGCAGTCGCCGACGCGCTTGGTCAGCGTCATGTTGGTCAACAACGAAACGGGGGTTATCCAGCCGTTGGCCCAAGTGGCCGAGCTTTGCAGCCAAGCAGGTGTGCCGCTGCACACCGACGCAGTGCAGGCGGTGGGGAAGCTCCCCGTGAATTTTCGCTCTCTGGGCGTCGCGGCGATGACCATTGCGCCGCACAAATTCCATGGACCGGTAGGAATCGGAGCCTTGCTTGTTCGCCATGACGCTGCACTATCGCCCATCTTATTTGGCGGAACGCAACAATTAGGGGTCCGGCCGGGAACCGAATCGACCGCGCTGGTCGTGGGCATGCGCACCGCATTGGAACTGTCTGTTCACGAGCGGGAGTCCCGAAGTGCGGTAATGAAGCAACTGCGCGATTCCTTAGAGTCGCGTCTTCTGGCTGGTTGGCCCGGTGCGGTCGTCTTAGGTGGCGACGCGCCGCGTGCGCCGCATACCACGAACATCGCCTTCCCTCCAGTGGACCGCCAGGCGGCGATTATGGCGCTCGATATGGCGGGAGTGGCGTGTTCGACTGGATCCGCCTGCGCTAGTGGGTCTAGCGAGCCGTCGCCGGTTCTTCTGGCGATGGGCGTATCGGCAGATTGGGTACGTTCGGCGTTGCGGTTCAGTGTGAGCGCTATGAACACCTGCGCTGAAATCGAAAACGCCGCCGAACGCATTCTGCAAGTCCTGCGCAACTTGCAGCGGTCCTCCTCCTAGAGATTGATCGCCGTCTTAAGCAGCGCGGGCGAGCAATCGATCCGCCGCAAAATGTGCGAGCGCCTTGATCGTCAACTGCGGATTTATTCCGCAACCGAACGGGAAAATACTGGCGTCGGCCACACAGAGGTTGTCGATCTGCCGCCCATCGCATAACTGCACGCAGAAGGTCTCCTGGTGCACCACGCCTCCCAACGCGTTGCCGCCCTGTGGGTGCGCCGTCAATAGGTTGAGGAACTCGGGACCTCGTTTACGTACCTCGGCTAACGCCCACCGTAACTGGCCATAGGTTCGAATGGTCGCGGGACGCCCGCATCGATCTAGCAGGACTGCCTTCGTGGGCAAGTAGAGGGAGACGCCATTTTCGGGCGTCGCCGCAGCGAGATAGATACGGCCAATACGTTCGATTCCCCGCAGCATTAATTCGAACTCAGCTCGGTCCAATTCCAAGCGGACGCTCCCGTCGGGCAGAATCCGGTTTTCGGGACGTACGGCGGTCGGCACAAACAATCCGGCAATGGAAATATGGTTGTACTTGCGCATAATCTGCGCATATTCCTGGAACCAACCGGTTAACGCCACGGCGACGGTGCCGGGAAAGTGGAACCAGTTTTCTAAATCAGGCTCGACCACGACCGGCGTTCCGTTGACGATTTCGATCCGCCGTTCTACCAGGAAGCATTGGGCGACACCTGGTTCAACGGAATGTGGGTCATTGCACTTTACGATGGGTTGGTCGAAAACGGCGTAGACAGCACATCCAACGTTGGCCGTTAACCGCGCGCCCAATTCGGCGGCGCATAACCCCGCGCACGACAAACTGCGATGAAGGATATGGGTGCTCGCCCCTGTTCCCGCCGCCAGTACGTACTGACGGGCGTTAATCGTCAGTTTGCGGCCACGACAATTGGGCGGTAGGCCACGGCGATCTTCAACGATCAACTGCGTGGCGCGCACGCCTGCGTCGTTGACCGAAAGTTGGAAGGCAACGGCCGAGAGTTGATGCGCGACTTTTGCGGGGACCGGCGCATGTAACGCTTGCATTAGGTAGCTGTTGGGCCCGGTGGGGCGCCAAGGATGTAGGCCGCCAATGTGGCTGCCAAACGGATCCATGGAATTGTCGGCGCCGCAGGCGGCGCACTCGCCCATCATCGACACGGGCATCGGTTCGGCAGCTTCTCCCGCCCGGATGCACCCGTCGACAAATTTCCAGCTTCGCGGGCCGGCATATTTACGCGTCGCGACGTTGTTGACACCTTCGTCGCACTTGATTTGCTGCATGCGCCGCCAGAGATCCTCGTAGGTGACGCCATAGGGCTGCCGCGGTCCCCATGTATTCCAGGCATCGGCGCGCATCTCCATGTGAATGGCGTTGTTGACATAGGGGCCGCCTCCCACCACGTTGGCCTGCACCACGTTGATGGTTTGCTGAGGTTGAATGTCGTCGCGCCGCCAAGGGAGGATGATATCCCACCGGCTTTCGAGTACAGCTCGCAAACCGCCTGCAACGTTGACCCCCGCCCCACGGTAAAGTTCGGTCAGCACGCGGTCGCCGCGGGGAGGCAGGATCTTCTCCTGACCGTACGCATTCACTTGCCGTTCGACAATCGCGTCGGGGCTGACCCACTTACCGGACTCCACAAGGAGCACGCGATAACCCGCTTCTGCAGCGCGGGCCGCTACGACTGAACCGCCGGCGCCCGAACCTACAATGCAGACGTCGTACACTTCCCGGAGGTCGGGATAAGGCGGCGGTGGAATATGCACGAGATTACGCGGGGCGCGACACTGCGGCGACCAAGAGAACCCCACCAGCACCCGCGTTGGATGTCGATCGCCGATCACCAGGCGCCCGATCATGGCGAGACTGGAGACGGCGGTATGAAGAACGTATTCCTCGTCCCAGGAAATGCGC
>CAYWIS010000338.1:0-3704 GCA_964458385.1 uncultured Pirellulaceae bacterium | reverse complement strand
TGGAAGAAAACGCCCGCGCAGCGCCTACTCCTTGGTGGAGGAGTTAAATCCGCTTAGCCATTTGTTCGGTAAGGCGGGTTCGCTCCGATTCTCGCTGGACAATCGGCGTTACCCTACAGGAGCCTCCTTGTGCAAGTGACTCCCCTTCCGTTTGACGACGATTCCGCATGGGCGCCGTGGGCCGAACAATGGAGGATCCGTGGCGATACCCTTTACCTCAACCATGGTTCGTTCGGGCCTCCGCCCGAGATGGTGCGGCAGGCTCGCGCTGTTTGGCAAGCGCAACTCGACGAGCAACCGATGGATTTTTTTCTGCGTCGTTTGGAGCCCGCATGGCGGGAGGCCCGGCGACGGGTAGCGCAGTTTGTTGGAGCCGCTGAGGATAACTTGGTTTTCGCATCCAATGCGACGGCGGGTATGAACGTTGTCGCGGGATCGTTTCCCCTCGCGGCCGGCGATGAAGTGCTGCTGACCGATCATGAATACGGAGCAGTAACGCGTATTTGGGAGCGTGCCTGTCGCCGCAGCGGAGCGCGCGTTACGACCGTATCATTGCCGTTGCCGCTTGAGGCATTTGAGCAAGTGACGGACGCCATCACCGCCGCGATCACTTCGCGAACCCGGTTGTTGGTGGTCAGTCATATCACTTCACCCACGGCGATTACGCTGCCGGTTGGCGATATATGCCGGGCGGCTCACGAACGTGATGTCGCGGTATGTATTGATGGCCCTCATGCGGTGGCGCAATTGGAATTGCGGTTGGACGAACTCGGTTGCGATTTCTACGTGGCAAGCGGACACAAATGGCTCTCGGCGCCGTTTGGGTCCGGATTCCTCTATGTTCATCCTCGTTGGCAGTCGCACATCGAGCCGCCTTTACTAAGTTGGGGCGTATTGTCGCCAGCTAAGCCGTCGACTTGGTGGGAGGAGTTCTATTGGACCGGTACAACCGATCCTTCGGCAATGCTTACCATGCCTGTCGCCATCGATTTTCTAGAGCAAGTTGGCCTGCCCGCTTTTCGTGGGCGAACTCATTATCTGGCGCAGTACGCCCGGCGCCGCCTGGAAGAGTTGACGAAGCGTACGCCGCTTACGCCTGACAGCGCCGACTGGTACGGGGCAATGGCCCATGTGCCCTTGCCCCCGGGCGATGCCGCCTCATTGCAGCGAGCGCTGTGGGAGCGTTATCAGATTGAGGCGCCCATTGTGGCATGGAACGGGAGCCGGTATATCCGAGTGTCGTGCCACCTTTACAATAATACTCGTCATATTGATCGTTTGGTCGCCGCTTTGGCGTCGCTGCTGTAGTGCAACTTGACTGACTTTGGGACGCGTGGTCGCCTCGCTGCGCCGTGCGCTGTTTCGAATTTCCGGCTATCAACCCAACATGCGATTTCCCCATACTCGTCGACTGTGTGACGTTTTCGCCGTCTTCATGCTTTGCATTGTCGGCGGCGCCTCCACGCTATTAGCCCAGGCTCCCTCCGAACCGCCAGCGGCATCGGTGCGGCTCGATGGCCGGGAAGGGCGGATGCTGGCCTTACCGAACTTCCGGCCGAAATCAATGCTTCGTGTTGAGGAGCATCTCGTCACGCAGGCGAAATTTCCGGTGGTGGATGTGCACACACATTTTCGGTTTCGCTTCCATCATTCGCCGCAAGCGCTCGACGACTTTGTCAAGTTGATGGATCGCAACAACATCGCCGTATGCGTCAGTTTGGACGGGCAACTGGATGATGACCTGGAAGACCACAAACGCTATCTGTGGACGAAGTACCGCGACCGGTTCGTGATATTTGCCAATATCAACTGGCGTGGCGCCGGCAAGGAGGATGATCCGGCCAGCTGGGATATGCACCGCCCGGATTTCGGCCGCCGTATGGCGCGGAGCCTAGCCGCGGCTAAAGCCGCGGGCGTCAGTGGCGTCAAAATTTTCAAACAGCTCGGGCTGGGGTATCAGAATCCGGATGGCTCCTTGGTGGCAGTTGACGACCCGCGGTGGGACCCAATTTGGAAAGCGTGCGGTGAGCTGCAATTGCCGGTGTTGATTCATACGGCCGACCCGGCAGCGTTCTTTCTCCCGATCGACGAAACCAACGAACGTTGGGAGGAGTTGAACCGACATCCCGATTGGAGCTTTTATGGAGAAAAGTTTCCTCATCGCGAAGAGTTGATAGACTCCCACATGCGCGTCGTGGAGCGGCATCCGCAAACGACCTATATTGCGGCCCATGTGGCTAGTTCCGCGGAGGACCTAAGTACGGCTGGAGAGTGGCTTGATCGCTACCCCAACCTCTACCTAGATATCGCCTCACGCATTTCCGAACTTGGCCGGCAACCATATACCGCACGAAAATTCTTTCTCAAATACGCCGATCGAATTTTGTTTGCCACCGATGGCCCCTGGCCCGAACAGCGCGTGCGGTTGTACTGGCGGTTTCTGGAAACTTGGGACGAGTACTTCCCCTACTCAGAGAAGGATTTCCCGCCGCAAGGTTTCTGGAACATCTACGGAGTTGGTTTACTCGATGAAGTGCTCAAGAAAGTGTACCAGGAAAATGCCGCGAAAATCATTCCCGGCGTTAAGGAACGGCTCACAAGATACGTTGAGCGGCGGCAACGTGACGATCGAGGGACAGCCGAATGATTGCGTGAGGCGAGGTTAGCGACACGAGTCGGCGGGACACACCGTACCGCCCGTTCAAATGACCGCGTAGAGCTCCACCACTCTGAGATTCCCTTCGCCCCTAATTCGACTCCTCCGGCTGCGTGCCTTCCGGCTAGTCAATGTACGGCGGATTGGGCGGGTAGACAGCCACTTCGATGTGGTGGCCGTCGGGGTCTTGAAAAAAGGTTTGCCGGATGCCGCCCGCATTGACGTGCCGTCGATATGGGATCTGATGCTCTTCCAAGATCGTCAGCACCGGCTCGTCGTCGTCCACGGCGAACGCAATGTGATTGGCCCGGGTGTTAATGTGGTCCGTGCGCTGGCCCTGCGCCCCCGAATTCTCAATCAAGTGAATTTGCAGACCATAGTTGTACAGCCAAGCTCCTCGGAAATTGAATGGTGGCCGCTCAAGCTCCCGAAAGCCCAGCACGTTGCGATAAAACGCCTTACTGGCGTCGGTGTCGCGCGTGACGAGGGAGATATGGTGTAGCCGTTGAATCGGGAGCGGTTGCGGCATGAGATTCCCTTGCTGGGCGAATGGACGATGGCGGAGAGAGGCAAGTGACTTAGGGTGTAACGTGTAACTCTACAACGTCTTTATCATGTAGCACGTGGTCGCCTTTGACCGGCGTGCCGTCATGGACGCCATGGCCCCAGACGCGGGCGCCCTTGAGATTCTTGGCAAAATCTTTGTGGATCAACTCGGCTACGTCCTGGACGGTTCCACCCCGACGAAGCGTAAACGGTCGGTCGTAGTCTGGTTCTTTGTGGTTGGGATGCTTCGTGTATACGCGCACCACGTCGAGCGCCTTATAGATCGCCTCGCGAAGCGTTTCTAGCCCCTCGCCGTGTTCGGCTGAGACAACATACTCAGGTAGATCAACAGGCACAAACTCGTGCAATAGTTCGAGCCGTTCTCGCGCTTCGGGAAGGTCAATCTTATTGGGGACGAGAAACGCCTGCGTGAACGACAAGCCGATATCGTCCTCGTCAAGGTAGGACGTTCGGGCTAACCGCGTTTTCGTTCCGTTGAGAT
>CAYWIS010000337.1:240-3730 GCA_964458385.1 uncultured Pirellulaceae bacterium | reverse complement strand
CTAGTGGCCCTTCTCTTGCCCGCAGTCCAGGCCGCCCGCGAAGCGGCGCGGCGCACCCAGTGCAAGAACAACCTCAAGCAACTGGGGTTGGCCATGCACAACTATCACGACACGTTCCGCGTTCTCCCGCCCGGCTACGTCTCAAACAATCCTGGCGTGCCGAACAATTCCAGTTGGTGCCGCACCGGCGGCGTCCAGGGCGCCCCGTGGGCCGTGTTGATTCTGCCTTTCCTGGAGCAAGGCGCGC
Organism: uncultured Pirellulaceae bacterium; assembly: GCA_964458385.1. Lineage (GTDB taxonomy): Bacteria > Planctomycetota > Planctomycetia > Pirellulales > Pirellulaceae > JAHWKS01. The sequence goes on along the minus strand of CAYWIS010000337.1, from coordinate 3,483 downwards.
TGCATGCGAAGTTCGATTTCAATGTCCCCTTTCAGGACACCAGCAACCAAATGGGCCCACCGAACAACGCGGTCGTGGTTCCGCTTGAAGCGTACCATTGCCCATCGGACGTGCGTCTGACCGCCAACCCCATCTATACCAGCTATGTTGGCGTGCAAGGCGGCGGCGCGGCGCCCGACTGCGGCAATACAAGTTGCAGATGTACGTTTCGGGCTTGCTATTCGCGGGCTCGAAGATCGGCTTCCAGCACATCTTGGATGGAGCCTCCAATGTGTTCCTCTTAGGCGAATCGCGCTACGGCGGGGCGGCCTGGGGCGCCAGCGCCAAGCAAGACACTTGCTCCTACGTGCGGAACCTGGCCGGCGCGCAAGACCAGATCAACTTGTACAAGACCCCCGGCGTTCACGAAACCCGCGGCTTTAGCAGCTATCATGTCGGCGGATGTCACTTCACTATGGCCGATGGGTCGGTGCAGTTCGTTTCCCAAACCATCGCACTCGACACCTATCGTCAGTTAGCCCGGCGTGACGATGGACTTCCCACGGGAGGACTCACGCCATGAAACATCGGGGACAGACGCTCGGCGGCTCTTGGGCTGCGCTCGCCTTGGCGATCGTGCTTGCCGGATGCGGCAGCCAAATCGACGGGCCGCCGCGATACCGCGTTTCGGGCGAGGTCACTTACGACGGCCAACCCGTGCCGCGCGGGTTCATTACCTTTGAGCCCGATTCGGAAAAAGGCAATTCAGGTCCAGGCGGCGGCGCCGAGATCAAAGACGGCCGGTATCGCACCGACGCCGACATGGGCGTCATCGGCGGCCCGCACCGCGTGCGCATTATCGGCTATGACGGCGTTCCGACCACGGTCGAAGGCGAAGAACTTGCCGACGGTCAACCGCTGTTTCCTCCCTACGAAACCCAGGTGGACTTCCCCAAAGAAGACACCACCCACGACTTCACCATCCCCAAGTCCCCGCCGCAATAAGCGGCAAACACTCTTAACCCCACTCTCTCAACACAACGACACACCCTAGCCGAAAACCAACTCCACCCCGCAGGCAAGTCGCTCACTTCGCCCTGCGGGCGTTCCCAAAGTACGCCCCGCCCGGAACAGCATTTAACTCCTACCTCCCAAGCCACGAATCCGCACCCATCGCCCCGGTTGTGCGTTCAGAACAAGTTAAGTGCAGGGGCATGTTTCACCCGACAGAAGCCCCGTCAACCGCCAGCCCCATTTCACCGTGGCTGTGGCCCACCGGCAACTCTGCGGCTGGCGGATAATTGGGTTTTGGCGTCGGTTATCTCGTCGGTTTGATCTGCCGAACCGTGGACGTTGTGCGGCGCCATGGAGTGGCTTGTGCTCAATATCTTTTGATTTATATGCCGATAAGGGGGGATTAATGGGCTTGTTTTCGCTGTGCGTGATTGATGGGCTGGTCGTGGAGGGGCAGCCTAGGATGGTTGGGGCGTTGTAGAAAGGCATGGAGAGATGTCGGCGCGTCCTTCGGTAAAAGCGATTTGCGAAGCGTACGAGATTACGGCAAACGCTCAATCGGAGGAAATGACGATTGACGACGTCGGCCAGGCGCTGGCGCCGTTCTCGGGAACGCCCGACCTCTTTACGCCGCTCTTGAAGGTCAGCGATGCGCTGTGGTCCAACCTGGGCGTGCAAGGCACGAAACGCTTCTGCCAAGAGTTCCAGGGCGCCTATCCTCAGGTGGCGGCGCGGTTGATTCAGGCGTTAACGCACCATCGTTGCTCGATCACAGCCCTTGGGGATACGGCCACGGGTTGCTTCATCGAGGCGAAGCAGCCGGCCGACGTGTTCTCGCTGCGGGGAACGCTCGCCGCCGACGTAATCGCCGTTTCGCCCGAACTCGTCCGTGTGGAAGTCGCATCCGAAACGAAAGGCCAACTCTTTGACTGGGGCAAAGGCCGGCGACTGATCGAACAAATCTTCGACCGCACGCGGTACTATCTTACGAAGGTCTAACCCCTGGCGCCCGCGCGGCGCTTCGGCGCTTGGTCTGCGGGCGCTGTAGGTTCGCGCAGGGGCGCTCTGCGAAGGGCATAGCTGGAGCGCGGAAGGTAGAATCGGGTTGCATTCGGTCCCACGTTGCGCCCTTTCGGAATACGTGGGACCGAAGAACCTCTTGTGCACCTGGCGGCACAGGGGCGGCCGGAAGTTACTTTGCGCTTTCGGCTTCTAGCGATTCGTGGCGGTAGACGGCTTCGGGGAAGCGGTCTTGAAGGGCTTGCACGCCCATCTCTTCTTCGCGGAGAGCTTCCAGCGCTTTCACCGCCGCTTCGGCGGCTTGAATGGTGGTGATGCACGGCACCCCGGCTTGCACGGCGGCGGCGCGGATGCGGCCTTCGTCGGTGCGGGCGCCTTTCCCGCTGGGCGTGTTCAGCACCAACGACACTTGGCCGTTAATTAGGTAGTCCAGCAGGTTGGGATGCCCTTCGGCGATCTTCTTGATTCGCTCCACGGGAATACCGTACTCTTCCAGCCGTGTAGCGGTGCCGCGCGTGGCGAGCAGCTTGTAACCCATGTTCACCAGCCGCTGCGCCAGGGGGACAATGGCGTCTTTGTGCCGCCGGGCAACGCTCACAAAGATCGTGCCTTCCATGGGCAGGTCGACGCCCGCCGCTAACTGGCTCTTGGCAAAGGCGATGGAGAACCGCTCGCTTACGCCCATCACTTCGCCGGTGCTGCGCATCTCGGGGCCGAGCACAATATCGACGCCTACGAACTTCCGGAACGGCAGCACGCTCTCTTTGACCGACACGTGCGAGGGGATCGGCTCGCGCGTCACGCCCAGTTCGCGGAGCGTGGCGCCCGCCATCACCTTGGCGGCGATCTTGGCGATCGGCACGCCTGTCGCCTTGGCGACAAACGGCACGGTGCGGCTGGCCCGCGGGTTCACTTCCAGCACGTAGACGTTGTAGGCGCCGTTCTCTTTCTTGACGGCGAACTGCACGTTCATCAGCCCCACCACGTGTAGTTGCCGGGCCAGGGCCTTGGTGGCTTCGCGAATCTCGTCGACCACCGGGCCGGGCAGGCTATACGGTGGAATGGCGCACGCCGAGTCGCCCGAGTGGACGCCGGCTTCCTCGATATGCTCCATGACGCCCGCCACGATCACGTCGCCGGCTTCGTCGCCGATGGCGTCTACGTCCACCTCGGTGGCGTCTTCCAGAAAGCGGTCAATCAGCACCGGCTGCCCCTGCGCCACCATGAACG
>CAYWIS010000337.1:0-230 GCA_964458385.1 uncultured Pirellulaceae bacterium | reverse complement strand
CCGGCCGCCAAGCACGTAGCTGGGGCGAACCCAGGCGGGGAAGCCGATCTTGGCGGCCTCGGCCCGCGCTTGCGACATGGTGCGGGCGATGCCGTTGGCCGGCTGCTTGAGGCCCAGGCGGTTGAGGAACTGCTGGAACTTCTCGCGATCTTCGGCCGCCTCGATGGTGTCCACCGAAGTGCCGATGATGGGCACCCCCGCCGAAGCCAAGGCGCGGGCCAGATTCAGTG
>CAYWIS010000336.1:0-3735 GCA_964458385.1 uncultured Pirellulaceae bacterium | reverse complement strand
TGACCGCCACCGTACGCTGCTGGTAGTTGCCGGTGGAGACCATATCTTTGAGACGCTGAATGCGTTGCTCGCGGGCCAGCTTGTCTTCGTCAACATCGGAACGCACCAGACCTTCGATCAGCCGGTCGGGCTGGCGGGCGATCGACTCAAAGTTGGTGTTTTGAGGATCGTCCAGAATTTCCATCAATTGCTCGAGCGTGCCGCCCACTTCGGGGTTGATCACCGCGCCCGTCTTTTCGTCGACCACCACTTTGCCGATATCGGTCGGCAGGCCGCGGCCGCCGCGCACCAAGCCGTCGCCAAACTCGCGCTCGATGGACTTCTGAGTGCTACGCACCAGGAACAAAACGCCAAAGGCGGTTTCGGCGACCGTATGGCCGGCGAAACTGAAGCTCCCGTCTTGCAACTGTTTGGCGGCTAAAAACTCAACGCCGTCGTCATACCATTTGTTGTTTCCAGACGGGCCTCCCTCGTACAGCTCTTGGAAGCTACGAAACCGCTCCATGCCGTACATGTAAAAGATTTCCCAGGTGTCGTGCACGTAGCCGTTACGAACGCGCTCGATGTACTGCACGCCCAGTTGCTGCGTCTGACGCAGAAGGTCCAGATTGACGCCGCGGGCGGCAATGTACCTTCCTTGCTGGGCCTTGGGCTGCTCAACCGTTTGCAGCGCCGACGAGATTTTCGACGTTCGCTTCTTTTCGCCCCTGGCCATGCCGAGCAACTCGCCGCAGATGAAAGTGCCGCTCAGGCCCGCCATAGCGATCGAGGGCCGCACGCCTTGCTGCGATACGCGCTGTCCCAGCGGCGCTACGTGCCCCTGATACCCCCAGGCGCCCTCGGGAGTTTGCGTACGAATCCAAAAGTTGGTTACCCGCTCGACCGCCTCGGGAGGAATATTGAAACCCGCGCGATGCGCCGACCACAGCGCCAGGGTGCCGTACTGGGTCATCGACGAGTCGCCCTCGTTGCGGCCGTGCCCTCCTTCGCCAGGCCAGTAACTCCAGCCGCCGTGATCCTCTTGCCGGCTAAGCAAGACTTTGAGCAGGGCCTCAATCTCGGACCGGTACGTAACCGGATCCAGCTCCACCAGGAAAATGATGGTGGCCGCCACATTGTAGTTCACGGGCGTGCCGTAGCTTTGGCCCTTGATACCCGCCTGAATGGTTCGAATGGCCTCTTGGACCTTGGGGTCTGAGGCGTCGCTTCCCGACTTGATTAGACCCAATGCGGCCACAGCGTGTTGGCCCATCGTACTGGGTGTGCACTGCGCCAAATACTTCCGCGCTTTGGCGATAAGGCCTTGCACCTTCGGATGCGTGGGAGAATACGTGGCGGCCGCTGCGTCGCTCACCAGCAACCAGCCTACCGCGACAATTCCCCAACACAGGCGGGACGAGGTTCGCCAGCGATCGAACGCGCGCGTCATGGAACGCTCCTGGGATACCGTGGTGGCCCAACCACTGCGCCCGCAATGGAAAGAGAAGCTGGAGTGGAAAAATGCCCAGGGGAGAAAGATTTAGCTACTTTGACGTTGATCCTAGCGACGACGGCGTGGCTTGTCAAGCATTAGGATTAACCGAAGTCCTTACCAATCCTAGAGTTGCCGCCAATTATCTGGTCCACTTGCGGCGAGGGCCCAATACTTTACGATGAAACGTCGCACAAAATCGCCCCACCTTACCCCCCACGGCTCTTCTCTTCGTCACCATGACTTGGCCCGCACTGATGCTGCTTTTTTACTGCGTTCTGGTGACTATTGCATCCCTCGGAGGAGGATGGCTACCCACGGTGTGGCGCATGGGCCACACGCAAATGCAAATCATGATGAGCCTTGTGGCGGGCTTGATGCTTGGGGTGGCGGTCCTCCATCTTCTCCCCCATGCGGCTGCAGACCTCCCCTCACTCGATGAAGCGGTAACCTGGATGTTGATTGGCCTTTTGGCCATGTTCTTTATGATCCGGCTGTTCCACGTCCACCAGCATTCGGTAGCCGATCCTAGCCTGCATAGCGAAGTCCATCCCGAACACGCTCACCATCACGCACATTGCGAGCATGGCCACCATCACGGGCCGCACAACCATGAAGTTCCTGGGCATGAACCGGGTAAAGGCTGGGCGTTTAGCTGGGTGGGGCTGGCCTTTGGTTTGTCACTTCACAGTTTCTTTGACGGCGTGGCCCTGGGAGCGCAATTAGCGGCCGACTCCCACCTGCATGAAACCTCCCAACTTCCTGGCCTAGCGGTATTTTTGGTCGTTTTGCTTCACAAACCGCTGGACGCACTGGCGATTACCACCCTAATGGCCTCGCGGGGATGGTCACTGCGGTCCATGCTTGGCGTGAACTTGGCTTTTGCCGCTATTTGCCCGGCAGGGGCGGCGCTCTTCTTTTTGGGAGCCGGTGGCCACACGGCCGTCGTCGGCGCTGCTTTAGCCCTGGCGGCGGGGGTGTTTGTTTGTATTGCCTTGGCCGACATCCTGCCCGAAGTCAGTTTTCATAGCCACGACCGGACGAAGCTCTCGGTGGCTTTGCTGGTTGGGGTGCTGCTGGCGATTTCCATTGGCTGGCTAGAGGGTGAAGGGCACGGCCACCACCATCACCATAGTGCTCCCACTCACGAAGAGTCAGACCACGGCCATAGTCACGACGGCCACAGTCATAACGGTCACCATCACTCCCACTGACGCCCACAAGGCTTACCTGCCATTTTGACATTGAAGGCCAAGGGCGTCAGCCGTTTCTACGGGAAATTTGCGGGCGGCGATTTTTTGTTTCGCGGCTTCTCTCGCAGCGGGGGCTGGTCGCACCTCCGGTTTTTCCTTGCGAAATGCGTGGCAAGGAGAAACGTATCGCAGCGGCGGCTTTCGGGGGAGGCGGCTTGGCACAGGCGTTGCTTTTTTACTCACCGCCGCACTGTCGGTCTGCCATAACGGCAAGCGCGGGACGTTCACCCTTTCTGGAGGGCGGGCATCCGTGCAGTTTCGAGTTTCTGCAACACCCGACCATCCTGCCTGCCGTTCACTCCACCACAACCCGGAAGTTCAACCCTGTGTGGCGTCTTTCCCCCTTAACCGATTGGCCCTCGTGTGAGGGTGATCCTCGACTTGCGACTTTTTAACTCCGCCGGGCCGCGTCGGTTCGGCGCTGCGGCTCAGGCACATCCGCGACAGCAACAGGAGGAAACTCAACGTGGCGAAACAAATGGTTTTTGACGACGTCGCCCGGCAAGCGCTCTTGTCCGGCGTCTCGAAATTGGCCCGGGCGGTACGCACCACGCTTGGCCCCCGCGGGCGCAATGCCGTGTTGGACAAGGGCTGGGGCTCGCCGAAGGTGACCAAAGACGGCGTGACGGTAGCCGAAGACATTGAACTGGACGATCCCTACGAAAACCTGGGCGCCCAGTTGGTCAAAGAGGCGGCGAGCAAAACCAACGATGTGGCCGGCGACGGCACCACCACCGCCACGGTGCTGGCCGAGGCGATTTTCCGCGAAGGCCTGAAAATGATTGCGGCCGGCGCCGATCCAATGGCTCTCTCGCGTGGCGTGTTCAAGGCCGCCGAAGCGGTCACCAAGGCCATTGACGATATGGCCATCTCGATTAACGAGAAGAGCAAGAAAGAAATCCAGCAGATCGCCACCATCGCCGGCAACAATGACCCCACCATCGGCGAAGTGCTGGCCGACGCCTTCCTGCGGGTCGGCAAAGACGGCGTCATCACCGTTGAAGAAGGCCG
>CAYWIS010000335.1:0-3986 GCA_964458385.1 uncultured Pirellulaceae bacterium | reverse complement strand
TTCGGCATAGATCTAGCCCAAGTGAAACTAATCCTCCCGGCGCGGTCGCCTTCGACTCACGCGCTTCGGGGGGGAAGCGGCAAACACAGCCTCACAGAGCAGGCGTCTCGCGCCAAGCGGTTGGGAATTACGGGCGCACGGTTTGCAACACGTTCACTTACGTTTGAGGTTGTAACGACGGTGAAGGTGTAAACATCCGGGGGCGTTGCGGGCTTCGCCTATCCTTCCTCGCCGGACACGAAATTGTCAACGGGCCCAATTTGGTGCTGCGAGATGTTGGCGTCGGACCTTCCCTTGATCGTTACGGAAAGAGGAATACCAGGATAGGAGTTGTGACGATGAAAAAGCGAGCTTTAATTTCGGCCGCGGTGCTTTGGGCCGCCATGTTCATGGGAGTTCCGGCCAACGCCTGGCAAGGCGGTGGGGGCGGCGGTGGAGGTGGAGCCGGTGGCGGCGCAGGGGCCGGCGGAGGAGCCGGCGCAGGTGCAGCTGGCGGTGCAGCGGCCGGCGCTGGCGGTGCGGCTCAAGGTGCGGCGGGTGCTCAGGGCGCCACGGGCGCCGTGCGTGGCGCTCAAGGAGCGAATCCCGGCGGGCCTAACGTGGGCGCGCAGCCCGGTCAAGCTGGCGGGGGCGCCGCGGGCGCTGGAGCGAACCCTAGCAACCCTATTCAGACCCAGACAGGAGTTCGAGCCAATACGGGCACGGGTGTGCGCCCTAATGCTGGCATTGGAGCCGGGAACGACGTAGGTGCTCCAGGCAGCCGCGCTGGCGCAGATTTACGCACAGATGCTAACGCCGATGCGAACCTCAACACCGATGCGAATCGCGATGTCCGGCGAGGTCTCGGCGCTGGCACGGCCACCGACCTCAATGCTGACCCCCAAGCGGACCTGGAAGGCCGAGCCGGAGTCGGCGCCGACCCGCGAATCAATGCTGGCGGTCAACAGGCGGGCGACATCAATGCTCGGGCTGGTATTGGAGCGGGTGACGCTGTAAACGCTCAGGCGGGAGCTGCTCCTGGCGACCCAGCAAACGCAAACGTGAATAACAACGCCAATTTGGATCCTAATGCTGCCGCGAGCGGCGAAGCTGCTGCCGCAAACCGCGACAATTTCCGCTTCCACAATGGCATGTGGTGGTATAGGTTGAACGACGGTAATTGGGTCTACAACCGGGCTGGCCAGTGGTTCAATGTGAACGGTACGCAATATATGGGATCGGCCGCGTCAGCCGACCCTCATGCCCAGTTAGGCGTGCAAACGCCGCCAGGCGTTGCTCCGCCGGTTGATGCAGACGCCAACGCCAATGCAAACGCGAACGCCAATATGCGCTTCCACAACGGCTATTGGTGGACCCGCAATAACACGGGCGATTGGCTCTATTTCAGAAATGGAGCCTGGTATACCGCTAATGGCGATGTCTACGCCCGAGGCGACTTCCGGTTCAACGATGGCACGTGGTGGCGCCGCGGCAACGACGGCGCGTGGACGTACTTCCGTGACGGCGCCTGGTATGACCAGAATGGTCGTTTCCTGGCGCAGGCCCAGCCCGAGGAGTTGAGCCAATTGGGAGTTAGCACGTCAATTCGCGGTCCTATGAACCGCGCGAATGAAGTGATTCGCGGCTACCGCCCAGGCGGCGCGTTTGGGCAAGGCGGAATGCTGCAACCTGGACGTGGCTTCGGAACCGATCGCACGAGGGGCTTTGACCAGAACGTCAACCCCCGCGGAACGTTTAACCCAGGCGGCGTGTTCGATTCGGGAACCAATAATCTCCGCGGCAACAGCTTTGGAGGAAGCGGTGCAGGCGGCGCCAATATCGGCGGATTCGGGCTACCTCGCTAGTCATGTGTCCAGAATGGTTTTCGGCAGCCTGATCGCCAAAAGCGCTCAGGCTGCTTTTGTCTTGGCGTATGATTCATAAGCGGTTCACTAATTACCACGGGGGCAAAAATTTATCATGCGATTTCGAATCTTCATCGTAGCCGCGGCGGTCGGCTGGCTGGCTACGGTCCATGCCGGTCGCACTCCAGCGCAAGTCTTGGAAGCGCCGGCTCCAACTCCCGATCAGAGGGAAGGCGAAATTCTACTTCAAGGGCCCATCCATGAGGCCTTTGCCAAACCCATTTACACCGATTCCAATGCGGACGCGGCCGAGCCGGTCGTCGCTCCCCAGGCTCCACCTGCTCCGATTGAAGAGATTCCTCCCGAGGTCAAGCCCGCCGACCCTACGGCTATCTGGATTCCCGGTTATTGGGCGTGGGACCCAGTGCAAGAAGATTTTGTTTGGGTTAGTGGCGTGTGGCGCGTACCGCCCCCCGATTCGCAGTGGGTTCCGGGATACTGGATGCAAATTGAAAGTGGGTATCAGTGGGTTCCCGGCTTCTGGACTTCGGTTGAAACGCAAGAAGTTGAATACCTGCCTTACCCTCCTGCGTCACTGGAACGTGGCCCGACCAGTCCGGCGCCGCCTTCGGGCAACTATTTTTGGGTTTCCGGGTGCTGGGTGTATCGCGCCGACGGTTACGTTTGGCGCCCCGGCTACTGGGCGCCTTATACCGAGAATTGGGTCTGGACGCCGGCGCATTACATTTATACTCCCATTGGGGCCGTGTTCTGCGATGGTTTTTGGGATTACCCAATCGTGCGCCGCGGACAGATTTTTGCGCCCGTGTACTTTCATCACCACGCGCACGTGCAACACATTCGCTACACACCGCGCGTCGCGATTGACGCTACCCATTTACTGATCCATCTGTTCGTCAATCCGCGGCATCGGCACTACTATTACGGCAACTTTTATGAGCCGCGGTACCAGACGATTGGCTTCCATCCCTGGGCTGAATACATCTCGCGGACGCGCGTGTACGACCCGCTGTTTGTGTACTACTCGACCTACTATCGCTCGCGCGGCGTAGACTACGCGCAGCGACTTCAAGGTTGGCACGATTACTTTCGCCGGCACGAAGAGTACCGGCCGCCACGTACTTGGGCGGAGCAGGCGAAACTTGCTTCGCGCGCGGCGGGAAATGATTATCTGCGGTATTCTCTGATCGGTCGTTCGGTCGATCAGATATGGGAAGACCGCAATTGGCGCCAACGCGTGGAGCGCGTAGGCGATGCCGAACGTCGCGCCCTTGCGCGATCGTCGGCCGAAGCCCAGCGCCTGATGCGCGAACGCCTCCAAGCGGAATCTCGCCTTGCCGACTCGGCGCGCGATCGCGGTCGGGACCGCGACCAGGACGAACTTCGCCGACCGCGCGGTCGCTTCCAACTGCCAAATACAACAGCCTTCCGTGCTCCTCCGCGGCGCGGCGAGGGCGATATTCGTAGCGAAGATGGCCGCCCACGCCCCCATGTGCCGCCTCGCCGTCCGGATGAGGCTTCGCGGATCGCGCGCCCTGACGAACGTGGCCGTCACCCCGGGGAACTGGAACGCGATCGTGAGTTGCGACGCGCTTATCGGCCCGACGTCGAACGGCCCGACTTCGATCGCAAGGAACGCGAGGGCCAAGATCGTCCCCGCTTGCCAGGCATTCGTCCCGATGCGACGCAGCCGATGCCGCGTGAGGGAGAACGCGACGCGACCGATCGCAAACGTCCATCCGAGCTGCGTCCAGGCGATGACCGTCGACTAGACCGCGGTCCCGTGCAGCGCCCAACGCCTCAGCCAGAGGGCCGCGATCGCGTCGAACCGGACCGCACACCGACATTGCCGCCTGGTTTGCGTGATGGCAGGCCGGGGCAGCCTCAAACTCCGGATGCGCGCCGTTCCGGACGTGACGAGCGCCCTCGCTTGCCCACTCCTCAGGGTGGAAACGCGACGCGTCCACTGACGCCAGGCCAACTTGGCCAGCCGCGACCCACGACACCGCCAACGCGTGACATCCCGCAGCCGAAACGCGATGCCCAGCTACCGGGCCATCGTCCTACTACCGGCCAGCCACCGGCGCCAAGCGGCATGCAAGACCGTAGTTATCGTCCGCC
>CAYWIS010000334.1:0-3987 GCA_964458385.1 uncultured Pirellulaceae bacterium | reverse complement strand
AGGTTATCCGCAGCGCGACAATTCGTATTTTGGGGCCACCGCAATTGTCTCGCTCGAACACGGTGCCGCCCCCGCAACTCACAGAACCCCAGGGTCGTTTTGGCGACTCTGGGTTTTTTTGTTGTGCGTCTCCTGTGGGGAGATTTTTTCAGTATCGCCGGCTGGTCGAAATGGATTTCGGTGGCGTCCGTCATCTATTTTGATTGATCAATCGACGTTGATGGCGATCGAGTTGATAAAACTCTTTTTCAGCGGTGCGATCGGTGGAGTTCTCGTATTGGCGAGCGCATCACAGGGCGCTAGGCGATCATGCGGTTTAATGCACCGATCTTTCGCAGGGCGGAATGGCGATGGCTAATCGAGCCTGTGGCCCCTCTTTTTTTGCGGTTTGATTCGTTGTTCTCCAGTGCGCCCGCAGTCCGATTCACCCGACGAGTGTTAATCCACGGCTGGAAAGATCACAGCGGAGTGACCGTACTTCTCTGCGCCGCGAGCCGGGACGGGAATGACACTCCACGTTGTACTCGCTCCTGCTTAAAGAAGCTTTGATAACGGCCCTGGCACAATAGCTCACCTATTCATCGAGGAGCTCATTTTGTATGGCGCCTGAGATGTGTGGCCGAACAAAAGGGTGGCTTTGTGTGGGCTTGTAGGGTCTTGCCCTTTTTCATGCGTCGCGCAATGATCGCGCGGTTCGTTCGTGCGGTGGCGTTGTGCATTTTGTCGGCCTTGTTGCGATTGACGGGCGAATGCTCCGCTCAACTTTCCAACCTTTTTGCGTTGCGATCAGGATAAGCCGGTGGAGACGTTGAGTGTGTCGGCCTCTCGGTCAAATTCTGCGGTCCTAAGAGCTTTGGTTAGGAGGCGTTTCTTGAGATGGTACTGTTGTTCAAGTGTTACACGGGAAGAAGGCTCGGCCTGGGATAGGCGATGGTAAGGTCAACGTCGAGGGGTACTACAACGATATGCATCGAATTGGTGGCACAACGTGCGTCCCCTTGGCTAAGCTAAAGGCGCAACAGGAACAACAGCTGCCCCCCATCTTCTCAAGCGGACCTTCGTCAAGAGCATCATGTCGATATTCCACGTTCTCCCGGTGGCGGATTTGGTCGTTGGCGCCGTTTATGGCGCCTGGCTTGGATCCTTCTTTGGGCTTGCCATTGGCGCGGTGGGCGGCGTTGTGGGCGCCATCCTTGGGTTCGTCCCGGGATCAATGTCGTTGATCCTGGCCACGCTTGTGTTCCAACATCAATACAGCAAGAAGTCGCTTGAGGAATTGCGACAGATGCTGCGTGATCCCATGTGTTTGGCGCCCAATATCGTTCTGCTTGAACTTCGCTCGCGCGGTGAGGATTTGGAGCGAGAACTGCCCGTCGTGTTCGATATGCTGACCGATCCCAACCAGAGCGTCGCTTGAAAGGTTGGCACGCGCTGGCTTCGGCGTTTCCCGAACGTGCGAAGCTTATCGCCGACTATCAAATTGACGATGAGCCCGAAGAACGCCACAGAAAGATTCAGCGGCTCAAGAACGCCCAGTCCGGTGCGGCGTCGAATGACGGCTTCTCGACGTTGCAAGACGATTCCCAAGATTCCGTCGGCCAGTAAGCGGAATATCGGCGGCAAGCTAAGACAGAACCTCACGATGGGCTTCCTCCATCTCCCACGCCAGGAGGAACGAACGGATGGCGCCCAATTGGTTTCGAAACACAAAAGTCGGTGCTAGGACTCCTGGAATGAAGAACGAGAATCAACCAAAAGGAGGTTTCCAGCAGAAGAAACGCTCCTGGATGTGCGCCGTCGCGGCGCTCGCTTTGTGGACTTTGGGCTTCGCGGCCGCCTTTCAGGTTCCTGCCGCCGTGCAGGATGACGGGGCCGAGATGAACAAAGTCCCCTACCTTGCGACGTATTACATCAAACCGATCGTCGCGCCGGGCGAGGAAGTCACGATCCGCTTCTACGTGACCGACTACGACCACAAGGAGTATCGGGAGAATATCACCGACGAAGTCTTTACGGTGCGTGTTCGTATCGAGGGACAAGATGAGATTGTCCAAACAGGCTTAAAGGCAGGTGATCACTCGCTTAGCCTTGGAAGTTTTCAGGAAGAGGGCGAGGTACGATTCTCGCTGCTCGCTACGGATCAACACGGCCGCAACTCGCATGAATTGTTCAACTTTTTTCTGGTTCGAAGCGAAGTTGCTCTCCGGGAATATGTTGTAACGGCGGCCGATCTTTCGGACTACGGCATCCGTAACGATGACGATTACGAAATCCGCAAGGTGGTTACCCTCAACTTAGAGAAACCCGACCCCGAGTCGGTAAGAAAAGCCTTGCCGGACGCGGCTGCGGCGATCGAAGCGCCGCCAGACAAGTATGTGGTGATCATCGCCGATACCGAAGGCACAGGAGAACCAGGGAACTGGTGGCAAGCCACGATCGTCAAGTACGGCGAGCGTTACGATCGCGATGCGGTCGCCGCGCAAGCCAAGGCTACTCGCGAGGGATTGCAAAAGCTACTGGACGAAAAAGCCGCTGCCGGGTTTACACGCGTACGTCTCTTGCCGGGAATCTATCGCGTTGACCACACCGGCACGCTGTATATCCCAAGCGGCCTGACCGTCGATCTGAACGGCGCCACGCTGAAATTAAATCCCCACGCGGGGCACAAGTCCTTGATGGTGGCGCTAAACAATACGGTTGATTCCCACCTGATCAACGGGGTGATCGAAGGGGACTACTACGGACACGACTACGAACACTCCGAACACAATTCAGAGTGGGTCTGCGGAATCGCCATCGAGGGCGGCGCACGCTACAGCTCGTTCCGCGACTTGGTGGTGAAAGACATTGTCGGTTACGGCGGCAGTAATGGAATCGCTAAGAGCCGCGATGGTTCTTTGGGCTTCACGTATACGCCTCCTAGGGCGCTGGGTGAATTTACTCTTGGCGATATTGATCGAAGAACGGGGGCGCCGCGGCCGTCCGCGGTTCGCTCAACTTGTGGCTTGGTCGACATTCCGACGCCAGGCGTTATCGACGCCCAAACGCAGCGACCCCACCCGGAATATCTCCAGGTGGGAATTTACCTCGGCTATCAAGGAAACCCCTGTGGAACCTGGAACATCGTTTGCCACTTTTACCGGCAGGATGAAACCTTCCTTAAGTCGGTCGACGCCTATCTCTACCGTCGTGTTAGGATTCCCGCCGGCGCCGCCAAGATGCGCGTGACGATCCTCAATAACGCCACACCGAACAATCTAAGCGTCTACTACTTCCGTACACCCACGCACTGCGCATTCCAGAATATCCGGTTTGAAAATAACCGGTGCGTCGGCCTGGCCCAGGCTGCCATGAACGACATGTTGGTTGAGAACTGCACCTTCACGCGGAGCGGCCAAACATTGGCAAGGTGCGCTTACGACGCCGAAGATGGCTGGGACATGATGCAGGATGTGACCTTCAGGAACCTGCGATTTTTTGACAATCCCCATAATGAGTTCTTGACCTGCGCCGGTCACAATTTCGTGGTTGAGAATCTCACGGGGAAGGTTTTTATTTGGAATCGCACCAACGGGTTTGTTCTTCGGAATAGCCAGAACGTCGCCTCACTGACGATCGGACCAGGGCAACGCAGTCGCACTGGTTACTATCGCGTATACGGCAACACGTTTCGGGGCAACGTGACGATAAATCCACCCGAGAAACCTGAACAAGCTTGGAAGCTGGTGATACGCGACAGCACCATTGCCGGCCGGGCGTCGGGCCCCGGCGGCCGATTTCTGAAGTGTGAAATTTTCGGCGGCCCGTTAGGAGGCGGAGAGTTTCACGACTGCTACGTGCACGACATCTCGGGCGAAAACCGCGGCGGAGTGTACCGCAACTGCCGCATCGAAAATGTCACCGGGAATATGCACGGAACGTTTGACATAGATCATTGCACCATTACCGGCTGGAAATGCAACTCAGGCAGCCATAACCCTCAGTACC
>CAYWIS010000333.1:263-4008 GCA_964458385.1 uncultured Pirellulaceae bacterium | reverse complement strand
CGCCAGCGGGCCGCCCAAGCAGTGTCTGGGGCCGGCGCCAAAGGGAAGGTAGGCGTAGGGCGATGGACGCAGCGTTAACCAACGGTCGGGCCAGAATCGCTCCGGGTCAACGTACAGTTCGCGCATGTGGTGCGTCATGAACTGGCTAAAGACAACGACCGTGCCGCGATTCAATGAAAACGGCCCCAATTCCACCGGCCGAACCGCCACGCGCTGCACATAGGCGGAGCCGGGAAGAATTCGCAAACTTTCTTTGAGCGTTCGGTCTAGGCAGGGCAGCGATTCAACGTCGGCAAGCGTCAGTGCTGCAGTAGGAAGCCGTTCGGATAGCTCTCGCGAAAGTTGGTCACCCTCGACGGGATGCTGGGCCAACAGGAAGAATGTCCAGGTCAAACTATGCGCTGTGGTCAGATGTGCGGCGCTAAAGAGGAGCGCCGTTTGCCCAATGAGTTCTTCATCGGTCAAGCCGTCTCCTTGCGCTTGATTACGCAAAAGAATCGAGAGAACATCGTTTCCTGATGGATCGCGATGCCGCAGCGCGATCATCTGGCGAATTTTGGCTTCCAACTGCTCGGCAAATGCGAGCAGCTCCTCGTATCCGTCTCGGAACTCTTCCAGGGGAACTATCGCCGAGACGCCCAGCCGGTGATTCAACTCTCCCCAGTATTCGATCATTTCTCCAAGTTCGAATACCAGGTCGGTGTCAGTAAGGCCAAACAACAGCGAACTAGTAATGCGCAGCATGAGCGTGTTCATGTCGTTGTGCAAGCTGCGCACTTCGCCAGCCCTCCAGCCGTCGAGCATGGCTTCGGTCAACTCAACTATTCGTGCGACGTAGGCCGAAAACACCCGCTTTTGAAACGGCCCCATCAGCATGCGGCGTTGTTCGCGGTGATGGGGGCCATTCTGGCTCAATAAGCCGCTGGTCAAACGACGCTGCGCTGATCCCTTTGGGCCACGGAGAGGGAAGAAATACGAGTGAAAAGTATCGGGATCGCTGAGTACGCGCTGGTTATACTCTGGACCGAACACAAAGATGACACGATGTCCGTTGTCTTCGAACGCCGAGATGGGGCCATGCATCTCGTATTGCCGACGGAGCATTCCCAAGGGGTCAGCCACTGCATCGGCCAAGCGGCCGTAAGTAATCGGTAAAACGCCAGGGAAAAACGTAGCGGCCGGCGCCGAGCCAGGTACAGACATAAGGAAACCGCGCAAGTGAAGCCAAACTCAAGTTGCAAATCCATTCTTGTCGCAAGTGCACGTTCAGTGCTTGGCAAATGTCGTTCCTTTCTGATTTGTTTGTTTCGCATTATTTTTCCAGAGCTGCGCAGCTTGATAGGTTTGCCGATTCTTCGTCAGTGCTTACATAGAAAATGGCGGCAATTCTCGGTGATTTTCTTTCAATGTGACACGTTTGGTTTCACTCTAGCAGGGGGACGCTCGGTTCCTTCGGTTCTCGAAGATCCCCTGTAAGGACGGCACAGAGACAGAAAGTCGTTTGCGTCTCCTTGGCAGGCTCCTAGCAGCTTGTGGCGCACGCGGGGTAATAAAGTCGCCGAAGGAACCGAGGTTAGCGCAAGAAGGCTCTGGCTTCGGTGGGTGTTTGGCCAATGTTGCCGTTTTTCTTCGCGATGCCGCCTAGCCACGCGGCAAGCGGCTGAGTTTCGGCCATCGCTGGCGCATGCTACGATACGTGCATGAATCGTAGCGACATTGAACGACTCACGGCTCAACTTTTGGCGGGGCAGGTTGCGCCAGAAGATTTTGTGGACCGATTATGCCAACCGCGTTCAGCCGAACTTGGCGATACAACGCTTGATCTCGATCGGCAACGACGCTGTGGATATCCCGAGGTGGTTTTCGGCCAAGGGAAGACCGTTGCCTCCCTTGAGCGGATCTTTCGGCGATTGCTTGCCGAGAACATGCCCGTGCTTGCCACGCGCGTTGACGCCGAAAAGGCGTCGGCCCTTCACGAAATGTTCCCAGCCGGCGCTTACAACGCCACTGCTCGCACATTCCGCATTGATCAGGAGCGGCCGTCGCCCAAGCATTACACGGGACGTGTGGTCGTGGTCACGGCGGGCACAAGCGATTTGCCCGTGGCGGAAGAGGCCCGTGAGACGTTGGACTGGATGGGCGTCGCGACCGACATGCTTCACGATGTGGGCGTGGCCGGCCCACATCGGCTCGTGGAGAAACTGGCGGTGTTTGATGGCGCCGACGCGGCCATTGTGGCTGCTGGAATGGAAGGCGCTCTTCCGAGCGTCGTGGGCGGACATGTCGCTTGCCCCGTCATTGCTGTTCCCACCAGTGTTGGCTATGGCGCTAGCTTCGCTGGCTTAGCGGCGCTGCTGGGGATGCTCAATAGCTGCGCCGCGAATGTGGTGGTGGTCAATATCGACGCGGGTTTCAAGGCAGGCTATGTGGCCGGGCTTATCGCTCAGAACCGGCATCGGGCAACGGCATAGGCGAAGCTGGTCCGCGTTTTGTGTAAGCCTTCCTTATGACGCGGACGTCAATTGAGGCGCAAGACGCTGGTCAGAATTCCCTGCCGCTCTGCGATTAGCCTTCCAGGCACATCCGGAGCATGGGAGGAACGGCTTCACGACGTTCGCGCGGAAGCGCCGCAAACTCGGCGGCAAGCGACGCGGGTAGCGCCGTTGCGGCGTCGAGATGGACGTTGCGCAGTTGCGATATTGTCAGCCCGGTCGCGGTGCGCAAACGGGCGCCACGTAGGTCTGCTCCGTCCAACTCTGCTTCACCCAGGTAGGCCCCTTCCAGATTGGCGTGGCGGAGGATAGCGCGTTCCAATCGGCAACGAAAGAGTTTTGCCGACGCTAAGCACGCCCCGGTGAAGTCCGCCCCCTTGAGTTCGGCTTCGCTAAGGTCGGCGCCTTCCAACTGGGCTTCACGAAGAATGGCGTCGGAGAGCTCTGCTCGAAACAAACGGACGCGGCAGAAATTCACACCACGCAGGTCGGCGGCCCGCAGGCATACGCGGTCCAAACGCAGCGGTTCGCAGGAACAGCGGCAGGAGTTCCATTGAGCAACCCCAGGAATGCCGTTCTTCAACAGGGCGATAATTTGTTCCCGCTCCACCGGCTGTCCCCCCCGAACTCGAGTTGGAACATGTCGCGACGAAGAGGCGAAGGGCTGATTTCGTCGCGGCAATTGCCTCAATCCGAATACTGCGCAGGTCTTTTCTAGCTGGTGAGCAAGAGAAAAACAACCATTCACCCGCGGCGCCCAGGACGGGACCGCAGTGGCAAAGATGATGGGGAGAACGCGGACATTCCGGCTAAGGCAACGCCCCAAACTGTTACAGATCTAAACTATCTAGTTCGTCGAGCAGGTCATCCAGGTTGTCGCGAGGTTCGGCTGGCTTGCCTTCTTGGCGTTTGCGTAGCCCCTGAGACGCTCCGACCGCATTTCGTCCCGCAAGGATCAGTTGTTCGTCACGCTCGCGAATCGCGGCTTCAACCGCCGACTCTTTCTTCTCAGGAGCCCCGAACAACACCGAAAGGTCGATCTTCAGCCCGCCAATTTCAACGGGCGCTCCGGCAATGGCGGGCGTTTTGTGCTGCGGAAAGATGATCGCGTTCTCAGGGCATACGCGGCTGCAGGCGGGGCATCCTTTGCGGCAGTTATCGGGTTGCTCTACGAGAATCGTGTCGGCGTTATCAACGCCGTACACGCCGAACAGGCAGAAGTCGATGCATTCCATGCAATTGGTGCAGCGACT
>CAYWIS010000333.1:0-253 GCA_964458385.1 uncultured Pirellulaceae bacterium | reverse complement strand
TAATCGATCACCGGATACCACCGTCGCCCGGCGGGTTCTTCGATCCGCACAATCTGCGGCGGAACGCCCGCAGGCGGCGCCGAGGTGGAAGCCGCCTCTCCGGCGTCCATCGGCGAATTAATCGTCGGTCCGGAGGACGGCCTACCGTTGGCAGGTTGGCCGCTTGGCCAACCTGCGATTTGCACCAAGGGTGTAGAATTTTCGCGAACGATCCGCCGAATCACCACCACAAAAACGCCGATGCTGGAGTGCG
>CAYWIS010000332.1:3441-4016 GCA_964458385.1 uncultured Pirellulaceae bacterium | reverse complement strand
TGAAGACATGCTCTACCGTGTCCACCTGCCCACCAACGATCACTAGCGAATCGCCGGCGGGATTACCGCCAGGCGTGCCCTCGCCGCCGTCTCCGCCGTTGAACACGATTCCGTTGACGGGCTTAAAGGTTGTGCCCGCCGGGTTGTAAATTACTAAGCGATCGTCGCCCGCCAGGCCGTTGAAGAGGACTCCCGTAATGTCCGCAACGTCGACCGGATCGAGGATCTCCTCATTCGGCCCGCCGAAGTCACGCGTGAATTTGATCGTGCCGGAAGTGGGGCCTGTGATAAACAGTTCAAGCAGGTCATCGCCATCAGAGCCCGTGACAACTAAGTCGCCAGTTCCAAACAGCCCCGGATCGCCTTGGTAGGCGCCAATATGCGGCGAGGCGGTGTTGGTGTCGATCTTGTATTCCGACGACGCATAGGCGGCCAGCGAGCCAAAACCGATCTGGTAGCGTTCTTCGGTGGTTGCCCCGCTGAGTTTGAAGACCGGAGGCCCAAAGAGATTGTCGCCCTGGTCGTTTACCGCGGGGTTGTAATCGGCCTCGTTATCGGAAGAGAGGGTGTGGGAG
>CAYWIS010000332.1:0-3431 GCA_964458385.1 uncultured Pirellulaceae bacterium | reverse complement strand
GAGACTACTGTGCCCGACGTAGCATTAATGGCATACCCATAGACGGGATCGAGGGGAGGTCCCGCCTGTAAATTTAGCGCAATTGTTGTGCCCCCGTTGCCGAGCATAACCCCCGCCACGGGCGCAACGTCGAAGTTCCAATGCGCTACGAGCCTGGGATCTCCGTTCAAGGCCGACGCGCCCACCCCATTGTTGCGAATATCTTCCCGTTCCGCCGCCGACAAGACGTCGTTAAACCATGCGAAGTCGTCCATCAGGCCGTCAAAGAAACGGCCGGAGCCGGGATCGCGTCCAAGGTTCATCAGGCCGTTCACCGTATCAACGACTCCCGGCCAATTAAGATCGTCGGGGGTGAAGCCAGCTAAATAATCGGACTCAACGCCGTTAATGAAGATCCTCAGTTTTCCACCACCTTCGGCCGCGGGCAAACCGTTGAAATCGTAAATAACTTGGATGTTCGTCCAGGCGCCGTTCAGCGTTGCACCATCACCACCACTGCGGATCACATAATCTTCGTTGGTAGTAACGCGGCCGTAAACTTGACCACCTGAGTTTTCGCGGTATTGGATTTCAAAGCCGCTGTTGCCCGGGCCTTCTATGAATTGATTGCGTCGCCCGGTATCGTCCATCTTGACCC
The DNA here is from genome assembly GCA_964458385.1 of uncultured Pirellulaceae bacterium. GTDB lineage: Bacteria > Planctomycetota > Planctomycetia > Pirellulales > Pirellulaceae > JAHWKS01. Next base: position 2,794 of record CAYWIS010000332.1, on the reverse strand, counting down.
AGAAGCTCAGCGTTCCTCGCGCGCCAACATCAAACGACGGATCTTGGAAGGTTGCAAAGTCATCGAGGCCATCAAACTCCAGCGCTCCTCCAAAGACACCGCCGGTCGGATGCCATACGGGCTCGGTCGTAGGTTGTGGACCCGTGTATCGATACCCCTGGAAAATGTTATCGCGAATTTCGATCGGGCCGCTGGCAGGAACGAGCGGGTCGATGTAAATCGCTTGAGGAATCGGACGGTTGCCAAGCTCGTTCTCTAAATCGGAGTCTTGGAAATGGAACGTGTTGTGAATGATTCGTAACCCATCGGCCGTCGTCACATGGGGTTGGTAGTTCGTAATGGCGTAAAGGCCTGTTCCGTCTGACGTGAATTTGCCGTGAACTTCGTTGTTAACACCGACCCGATTGGCGAAGTAGTTGTAGGAGATTTCGCCGCTGGTCGCTCCGCCATACTCGAAGTAGATCGGGCTGTACCAGTAGTGGCTTTCCTCGAAGCTGTTGCGCGAGATCAACATCCGCTCGCCGGCGCCGCGAATCGCAGCGCGGAAGTAGGTGCCGGTAAAGCGGCTGTTGGTCACGGTAAGATCGTCGAACTGCCCGACATAGATGGCCACGCGGTTATCGTTACCGTCGAAGCGTACGTCGTCGAACGTAGCGCCGTTGGCGCCAAGCCAAACCAAATAACCATCGCCCACTCGGGCGTCGCTCGGCGGCTCAACCCAACCGCCGAGCGTGAGGCTTTCCAGGGTCACATTGTCAGCGCCGATAAAAACGGTTCGATCTTCCCTCGCCATCACGCTGCCCGCCCGCTTAATGATGGTTTGGTCCTGCCCGGCGCCTGTGATCGTGACCGGTTTATTGATACTTAATTGCCCTGTATGAACAAACGTCCCGACCCCGACGTTCACCGTACCGCCAGCGGCGACCCGTTCGATTGCTTCTACGATCCGGCCGCCCGGTTGCACCTGCGCGCCAGCGGCGGTCACATGCAGTGTGGAGAAGTCGCCCTGGAAGCCGGGAGCAGGGCTGATGTCTGTATTGCTATCCAAGTAGGGCGTAAAGTCGATCTTCGACGCGTCGCCAACAACGCCATCACTTCGGAGCAAACTTACGATGACGGCGTCATCGGTTGAGCCCCACCAGTTGCCGCTCGCGTCGATCACATCGCCGTCCAAATGCGAGATCGCCCGGGAGTTCCCCGCGAGATCGTTGTTTAACACCGTGAAGTCAACAACGCCGTCAACCGGAAGCCCAGGGTTGTTGACGGCGAGAGCCGAGCCGGTGTTCTTGAAGTTATTTTGTGTAATCAGAGCGTTTGTGACATCATCGCCCACCAACCCATGATTGACGTTGTCGTGAATATAGTTGCCCCGAATTACAAGGCCATCATGACCTTGGGAATAAATGCCCGAAACCCAACCATAAATCTCGTTGTTGATGACGTTCAGGTTGCTTGTGGCGGCATAGGTCGTAATGATGCCGCGATCCTTGACGCTTAGCCCTTGCCCCTCAATGATGTTATTTTGAATCGTAACATCATTCTTGCTCACAAAAATGGCTGTGGTATCGCCGATTCCTCCGGGCCCGATGCCCTTTTGGATTTTGAAACCGTCGATCGTGACTTCATTGGCCGCCACACGGAAGCCGCCGTCCAGCGTCGTTTCCACAATTCGAACCTCTGGATCGACTCCCGCCGCACGACCGAAATTGGCGCCATTTAGTGTTACGGCCTTGTTGATACTTACATCCTCTGTGTAAGTACCCGCGGCGACGTTCACCACACCGCCCGGAGCGACCGCGTTCAGAGCATCCTGAATCGTCAGGAATGCGTTAACGCCAAACGTGAGGTAAGGCGTTTCGCCTTGTAGGTGCCCAGCTCCGCCGGGATTCCAAGTGACGATGTCGCCTACAGAGAGACTGCCGTTGTTATCAACATCAACAAGGATGTGATAGTCCGAGGCTTGGTCATCGACGTAGACTGCATTGCGCCCCCCGAAATCAATTAGATCGCCGCCGTTAAGGATGCTTGTCTTCAGGTAGTCGACGTAAGCGATGTTATTCGCCTGCCCCGAACCAAGACCGAACTGCACATTCGAAATCTTCGCTCCAGCCCCAAACAAGCGCGGCCCCCAATAGGGATCAGCATTCCACTCGGCGAGAGTTTTCGATTCCGTTGACGGCGCATCGAAATAATCATTACCGGCTTGACGATACAGCCGCCAAGTTCCCGTGTTGGTGTCAACATTGACTGTGGACCAAACGTTATCGAATCTTTCAGGCAAGTGCACCAGGATGAGATCCCAGCTCGATTCGCCCGAACGACTGGCAGTAAAGCCTGCTTGTGAGTTCGCCCAGTCCGTGCTTTGAATGCCGATTCTGAAAGCCAAAGTGCGCGGCGTTGGGTTAGGTTGGCCGTACCATTCGTACTCGGCGAAGAACGATGAGTCGAGGAGAACGCTGGCGTCTGCGAACCCTTCGTTGGTATCGATGACGCTGATGGTCGACTTGCCATCGTTTGCCGTCGTCCCGTCAATCTGGACTGCACCGCCGTAGGTCGATCCCGCAGGCCCCGGAACAACAATCTTTAATTGCTGGGAAATCGCGACATCATCAGCAGCGGTCGCCGCTTGGCCCGGCTTGCCGGCATGCGTTAACACGCTTCCTACAAGATCATTGCCACTGGCGTCACGCACATCGTCCGCAAACCACCCTCCTGCTCCCACAGCGGTCACATCCACCGTGGCCAGCAGACGGCGATCTTCCAGAGTTTCCAGTTGAACGCGGCGTTGGAGCTT
>CAYWIS010000331.1:0-4134 GCA_964458385.1 uncultured Pirellulaceae bacterium | reverse complement strand
TCAAACGGCTCGATGTGAATATCCGAAGCCCGCAATTGAAGCGCTTCGTTGATCATCAATTGCACGAGCCGAATAATCGGGGCGCTGTTCTCGTCCACCACCTCGTCGGGGTTCACTGCACCTTCTTCGGTCTCGGTGAAGTCGATCGCCGTATCGGTGAACTCTTGGAGCATCGAGTCGGCGCTTTCCCCTTCCACCTGACCGTAATACCGGTTGATGGCCTCCAAGATGCTCTCGCGGGGGGCGAGCGCCACCTCCACCCGGCGATTCAAGATAAACCGCAGGTTTTCAAACACCTGGAAATCCGACGGATCGCTGGCCACCACCACGACCGCGTCCAAATCTTCGTCAACCCGCAAGGGGATAATCACGTTTTCGCGGGCGACCGACTCAGGGACAAGTTCAATGATCTCGTCGGGAATTTTGACTTCACTTAGGTCGACATACTCGCAGTTGTTTTCCTCCGCCAAGGCGCGAATGACTTCTTCGCCGGTGGCATAACCCAATTGGATCAAGCAGTCGGCCACTTTCTGCTGCCCCGATTGGGCCATTTTCTGCGCTTCAAGCAGCTGGTCGCGGCTGATTGCCCCACGGCGAATCAAGATCTCGGTAAAATCGCCCATCCCCGTGGCCATTATGCGTCTCCGAAAAACGAGGGGAAAAGAGGAGGTGTTCGGTTGCGAGCGACGCGTAGGGAGAAAAGACCGCGTCGGAGATTACTCTCTAGAAGATCAAGCCGGCGCAGGAAGGCGCTGCCGGCTCAAGTTCATTTTCCTATCTTGACTTATGCGCTTCCCGCTTGTCAAGAAACAGCCACACTCCAGGGCCAAACCTGTACGCGGCGCGATAACTCGACTACGATGAGGCAGGGGCGTGCTCCCCGGCCAGAGTACGGCGGCGAAGGGTGTTCGAGGATACATAATAATGGATATCGACCTTGGGCGCGAGGAACTCATGCGGCTGTTGGCCGACTTGGAAACCCTTGATGACCTCCCCCCCGACGAAGTCTACAACCGCCGTCTGATTTGGCTCGAGCGTCTGGTGGGGCCGGATATTTGCCGCGAACTTGGATTTTTCCGCCTTCCGGCCGACTTTTTGCTGTCGGTCGTCATTCCCGTCTACAACGAAGCGCCGACCCTGGAAAAGGTCATCCAGCGCGTGCGATCGTGCGGCGTTCCTTGCGAAATCATCCTGGTGGACGACGGCAGCACCGATGGCACTCGCGACATTCTCGACAAGCTTCGCGGCGCCCCCGACTTGCGAATCATCTTTCACGACCGCAACCAGGGCAAAGGCGCCGCCCTGCGAACGGGATTTTTGCACGTGACCGGCGACGTCGTGGTGATCCAAGACGCCGACCTGGAATACGATCCCGCGGAGTTTCGCCGCTTGGTGCAGCCGATTCTCGAAGACCGGGCCGATGTGGTGTACGGAAGCCGTTTCAGTAGTAACGACCGGCCGGTGTCGGGCTATTGGCATCAACTGGTCAATCAAACTCTGACCTTCCTTTCAAACCTTCGCACGAATCTGGCGCTAACGGACGTAGAAACGTGTTACAAAATGATTCGTCGCGAGCTGATCCAGCAAATTGCGCCGCAATTGCGAGAACAGCGGTTCGGGATCGAAATTGAGCTGACCGCCCGCCTTGCTCGCATTCCCGGCGTGCGTTTCTTTGAGCGCCCCATTCGCTACGCAGGTCGAACCTACGCTCAAGGCAAGAAGATCACCTGGCGCGACGGCGTCTCCGCCCTCCGCTGCATCGTGCGTTATTAGAAGATGGTCGCGCCGCCAACCTCCATTATACTGAACAAATGTTCTAATCTGCCCGTTGCAGCCCAATTTCTGCAACGAGAACCATAAAAAGTTTCCGCGGCGCGCTGTTACGACCGGATTGGAGTTGTTCAAGGGAAAGCCCCCGTCACTTATCGCCGAGCCACCACCCGGTGGAAATGAAGTTGCACTTCCCGGTTGACCACGCGTCGCACACCTTCCACCAGGCATCGGGGCTCGTTGTCCTCCTGGCCGATGCGCATCACATCCTCAAGCTTGGCGCCCGGCGGCACCGTGAAGGTTGACTGATAGATAATCTGATTCCCCGCATCCAATTCGGGCACAATAAAATGACAAGTTGCCCCGTAGGTGAGCATCCGGCAGGCGTACGCTTCGTGGTAGGGCCGGAAACCGGGGAAACTTGGCAACAGCCCATGATGGAGGTTAATGATCCGCCCTCCCGCGAACTTCCAACATGTGGCCGGCGGAAGAACGCGCATATAGCGGGCAAGAATAATGTAATCGACATCATACTCATCGCAGATCGCCACGAATCGCTCTTCATCGGGACGCCCCATTTCGTCGCCGATCATATGCCAGTCGACGCCAAACTGCTCGGCAATTCCCCGGCAGGCGGTGCGGTTACCGATCATCACTGCGGGCGTCGCCTTGATCTGCCCATCGCGAATCGCTCGCAAAAGCGCCAGCGGCGGCTCAGGCCGGTAAGTGGTGCAAATCGCCAGTCGCGGGCATGCGGCGCGTTCCTCGGGCGACCAGACCCGAATGCCCAGGTTCTTCAGCCGGCCGATCTCCTGCATCGCCTTGCGAACTTCGCTCAGCCGGTTGCCCGCCAGCTCAATTCGGCACAGCATGGCGAATACGGCTTCGTCGTCGTGATCGTACATCTGGATCTCGGCGATACTGGCCCCTAGTCCCGTCACATAATGAATGATGGGATCAGCCAAGCCTACATTGTCGGGCCCCACGGCAGTAATAATGATTTGCATAACGCCTCCCTCTCGCTTGCGGCCCTGGCCGCAATTTGTTCGCTTGAACTCGTCCTGACTTTGATGCCCGTGTTCCACCCCTCCGCAATGCAATCGCCATCGACACAGCCGGCGCCGCAAGTCAAAATGACGCCCGTGGTCGGTGAACGCATCACGGTCTCCGCCACAGGCGGCGAGTGTCGTTCCGCTGACAGTCCACCGCGCGGGAGCGGCCAAGCAGTCCTGGCCAGCACCGCCCCCTATGCCGGCAACCACGCCTTGGGAACCGAAACTCGATAACCGGCGGCAACGTCTTCCCGGCAATCACGAATGGCCATCCTTTACGTTGCCAAACAACGCGGTTATCGTCCAAGCTCAGTCGCCACTTGCCTGTCGGCGCCCAGTTGTCGGTACACTAGCATACCGCGCCCCACCGACCGGGCGGCAAGCTGCTTCCGCTCCCCTTTACGCCTAGTCAACGGCTGTTTCCGACGATGACGACTTTACGGATCAAACCGACCCGCGAACAACTCGCCCCCGGCGAGGTGCTGTGCTCTTACTGCACGGCCAAGTGCTGCCGGTATTTTGCCTTGCCAATCGACACGCCCACGGAACGAAAGGACTACGAATATATCCGCTGGTACCTGTTGCACGAGCGAGCCTCGGTATTCACCGAGGACGACACTTGGTACCTGCTGGTCCATACACCCTGCAAGCACTTGGGGCCCGATAACCGCTGCGGGATCTATGAGACGCGGCCTCCTATTTGCCGTGAGTACTCAACAGACAACTGCGAGTACGAAGACAACTGGACCTACGAGCGCTACTTCGAAACCCCCGAACAGGTCCAAGAGTACGCCGAAGCGATCCTCCCCCGCCCCAAACAAGCCAGCATCCGCAGCGTCCCCCCGCCACTCCTCCCCATCGTCAGCTAAGCGCGGTCGCGCACCTTCAACGTGGGAACCATCCAAGCCGTCGCTAGCGATCGGTTCGTTGGCGACCGTGCCTTGTCGCCGGCGTAAGTCTTGATTCTTGCCAATCGGCCCGACTTAAGTTGTCCCAGGCACAACGCCGCGACAGCCGGGCTGTTGCATTTCTTGAACGACAAAAACGTTCGCCTACGCCTCATCAATATCGCTACCCTAACGGCCCACGCTTGGCCGCCCCAAGTGTTGCCAGCCACAGTCGCCTCCAGCGACCACTCGCTATTCATGGCGCCGTTGCCAAACGCCGCCGTCTTGCCCCAGTTCAGCGATTAGCACGGCGTAGAAGCCAGTCACTCGCAGCAGACTCAGCGCGCGTGGACCTCACCAACGATCGGAACGCCGCCTTTCTCTAGCGCGCCGGTTCGTCCGCCGTGCGTTATGCCTCACTGCGC
>CAYWIS010000330.1:0-4169 GCA_964458385.1 uncultured Pirellulaceae bacterium | reverse complement strand
AAAGCCGACGCGTGAACGTCGGCTTGATCGGTTTACCCTGCGGTACGCTTGGTTTGCAGGGGGTACGTTTTAGTTGCGGGGACAGGATTCGAACCTGTGACCTCGAGGTTATGAGCCTCGCGAGCTACCGAGCTGCTCCACCCCGCGATAAATAATGGTAGGATCGGAGAAAGCGATTGGCTTTCCCGATCGACGCTGTAATTCTATCGAATTCCGTGCGGGTGTCGAGGGCCCACACGCGACATTTATCGGTCGATTCTTGCCGCGACTCCACCCGACCACCGGTCTTTTGAAATAATCTGCGGAGCGAAGCCGGAATAACAGCCACGGTATGATGTCGTAAGCTCGTTAATGTACATTACTTGCGTTGGGAAAAACTTGGCGCTGGCATTGTAATCAGCTACACTACCGAGGGTGGTTTCCCAGGCCGCTCATTCTTAGGTCTCGAAGCGTTCGCTGGAGACGTTTTTGATGTCGAACCCTCAGTTTCCCTGGCCAGGGCAACCGCCGCATACGCCGCCACCCAGCGGCTCTCCGCCAACTCATCCGCCGCAGCCCCCTTCCGTAGTTTCGCATCCACCCTATGCGGGGACGCAACCCGTTGTTCCGGGTGTGACGCCGCCGTCGGTTCCACCGACACCGTGGCCGCAGCCACCCGTTCCGCCGGCTCCCTATCCCGTGACGGGGGCTCCTCCGCAGCCGATTCAGCCCTACCCTAGCTATCCGCCGCAATCGACTCCTCCGCACCAGCCGCAAGCTCGGCCCGTGCCGGCGGCCCGTCCATTGCCGGTTCAGCCGGTACAACCATCGCAACCGCTTCAGCCGCAACCGGCGGTTCAACCCCAGCCAGCGGTCCAGCCGCAACCTGTGACCCGGACGGCGCCATCGCCGGTCGCCCCAGCGCGGCCCGTGCCCGCGGCGGGCGGCGCGGCGCCGGCGGCCAAACGGCCAGTTCCTGTCAGTCAGGCGGCCAAGCCCATACCGGTCAAGCCCGGCGCTTTGCCCACGCCGCGCGATACCGAGGACGAGGAAGAAGAAGTTGATCCCACCGCCAAGGCGGTTCAGAAAGCGCCTCCGTGGCTTGTGAGCCTTGCCTTGCACATGGCGGTCATGATCGTGTTGGGATTGATCTACTTGCCCACGGCGTTGAATAACTCGGTGGAACTGGAAGTTACCTACGCCGAGGAGGAAGGAGTCCAACTCGAGGATGATTTGCTGGCCACGAATTTGATGGAGCAGTTAGAAGTGCCGGATCCGGCGCTTTCGATGGATGCGTTGCCCGTTGACGATCCGTTGGCTTCGCCTCCTGAGCCACAAATGCTTGCTCTCGATGGAGTGTTCGCCACCGAAACTCTGGAAGCGCCCTCAATTGGTATGGCGCTCACGGGACGCGAGAAAGGGATGAAGCAAGCCCTGCTGGGCGCGTACGGCGGAACGGCCACAACGGAAGCCGCGGTTAAGGCGGCGCTGGAGTGGCTAAAACGGAATCAGCGGAAAAGCGGATTGTGGAGTCTCACGGGCCCCTACTCGAACGGTTCGGGCGTTGAGAATGAGGTTGCCGCAACCGCCATGGCGCTGTTGGCGTTTCAGGGCGCTGGCAACACCCACCGTGAAGGGGAATTCAAAGAAACGGTCGCCAAAGGCTGGAAAGCACTCTTGGCGATGCAAGATAAGGACGGAAACTTCTTCCCCGGCGGCGGAGCGCACAACCACCGCTTGTACACGCAAGCACAAGCGACCATCGCAATTTGTGAATTGTACGGGATGACGAAGGATCCCGAATACAAGAAACCCGCGCAATTGGCGATCGATTACGCGGTCAAGACGCAGTCGCCCGAGGGCGGCTGGCGATATGAGCCGCGCGTCGATGCAGACCTTTCGGTTACCGGTTGGTTCGTCATGGCGCTGCAAAGCGCGCTGATGGCGGGGTTGGAAGTGCCTAGCCCGACGTTCGACAATATCACGAAGTTCCTGGACTCGGTGCAGTTGAACGGCGGCCGCGAGTACGCATATATGCCCGGTCAAGGCTCTCGCCCCAGCATGATTGCCGAAGGGTTGTTGTGCCGCCAGTATTTGGGCTGGAAGTTTGAGGATGAGCGACTACGCGACGGTTGCGAGATCTTGCTCGCCAACCCGGTCGACTACGAGGACCCGAACGTCTACTACTGGTACTACGCCACGCAAGTTCTGCATCACATGGGTGGCGACTATTGGGACCGGTGGAACGTGGTCATGCGGGAAGCTGTTCCGCGTGCGCAAGAGAAAACTGGTCCGGAACGCGGCAGTTGGTCACCATCGGAGGACCGGTGGGGCAACCACGGCGGGCGGTTATTCGTGACGTGTTTGAGCGTTTACATGCTCGAAGTCTATTACCGCCACTTGCCTATCTATAGCCATAAGGTCTTCTAAGGCTTTGCATGGCGGCGCCCCACGGGATGGTTTGCCCGGTGGTGGGGAACCGTGAAGAAATCGGTTAAGGCTTGGAAGATTGAGGGTTTCAAGGCGGACGCTCTACCGCCGGCGACGCGCGTCTGGGATGTTTCGAACGTCTCGTTTACATGGGGCGTGGTCGAACACGGAGGCGTTCTTTCTAGGGACGCGGGTTGTGTCCCTCGCTTCTGACAACTTCCTACGGGGCCAACAAAAAACGCCGGCTTTTTCTCTAGCCGGCGTTGTTCGTTTTTTGTCGGTTCGCGGTTTACGGCAACGATGCGCCCGTTCTTACCATGCGCGATTGCCGGTCGGGCAGTACCCGGCGCCGCTTGCGTTAGAACGGCTGCTGTTGGCCGGCTCCTTCGCTCATCAATTTGATGGCTGCGCCGACGAGTTGCAGGACACCCTGCTCGATTTCCAAACGAGAGCGGAAGCCGCGTTCAAGGGCTTCGGCCTTGAGCGAGATATGATCCTGCCCCTTGCTTTGCTCCAGCGTCGCGGCAAGCATGGTCGTCACCGGATCTTCCTTGATGGCCGAAGCGAACTTCAAGATCGGCCCAAGAGCGACAACAAGCTGGGCGGGCGGAACCGTTTCCGACTTCTTGGCCTGTGAGTTGTCGAGGATCTTCTTGGCGGTGTCGACGCCGCTGGGACCAAACGCCGCAATGACCGTTTCTTGGCCAAAGCCAAGGGCCACATCCAGGTTTTGACCGAAGATTCGTCGGGCTTCTTGTTCCTTTTCAGGAATGGGCAGGCTCATAGTGTGGAACCGCACGCCGGCGTGCTGGGCGGTGTTGAAGTTCACCTTTGGCGCCTTCGGCTCATTCTTGGCGGCTTCCACAAGCTTCTTAAGGGTTTCTTCCAGGCGGGCCGCATCTTTGACTGTGCCGCCGGCCACCAGCGAAGCCTTTCCTTCGGGCGTCAGGAACAGCGCTCCGCCGCCGTCAATCACACCCGCCGCGACGGTCTTTTCGCCAACGTCAAAGAGGGCGTTGATTACCTCTTTGGCAATTTGCCGCGTTTCTTCGCTTTCGATGTCTTCATCCTTTTCGATCTCTTGGAGCGAGTTCTCGCGGGCGACCTTGAGCATGTCCTGGTACAGCTCAATATCTTCTTTGGTCAGTCGGTTCACCGCGTGCACGATGATCGCGGCGTCGGGCGCCAGGAAGCCAGCGTTGGCCGATGTGACGTCCTTGAGGAGCGCCATTTGCTCGGCCAATTTGGTGTCGGGCCGGGCGACGAGAGCGAAGTCGAGATGAGTGGTCTTCGCCTGGGCGTCAATTTGAAGTCCGACGGTGAACCGTTCGGTGTCTTCAATCAGCGAGGTAAACTGCTCCATCGCCGTGCGCGTGTAACGCTCGGTAACCGCACGCTGCGATTCAGGTTGCTCGTCGAGCTTCTCTTGGAGCTGGCGTTCAAACTGAGCCTGCATCTGGGCGACCGCCGCCTTTTTCATTTCGGCGGGGATATTGCCCACGTTAATTTGAACGCCCAAGGTGTAATTCTTCGTCAGGTCGCTTACCGTTGCGGCGGGGTCGAACCTGGGCAAGGTCGCAAGGTCGTTCGCCTTTTGCGAGACGTACGCCCACCCATCGACCTCTTTCACATAGACGGGATTGCCGCCGCGGCCTCCCAACTCCAAGATGCCATCGCCTGCGTCTTCCGGCTTACCCAGTTGTTCTTCCAGGCCCGCCAGCACCGCGTCGAGGTTCTTTACCGGTAGAAAGGCGATGGCC
>CAYWIS010000329.1:0-4214 GCA_964458385.1 uncultured Pirellulaceae bacterium | reverse complement strand
GGTCAAGGTCGGCATTGGGCCGGGATCCATTTGCACTACGCGAATGATCTCGGGCGTGGGTGTGCCGCAAATCACGGCCGTGTTCGAAGCCGCCAAAGCCGCCCGCGACAGCGGTACGCCGATCATTGCCGATGGCGGCATCCGGTACTCCGGCGACATTACCAAAGCCATCGCCGCCGGGGCCCACACAGTGATGATTGGAGGTTTGTTCGCCGGCCTGTCGGAAAGTCCCGGCGACCTGATCCTGTACCAAGGCAGAACATTTAAAGTCTACCGCGGCATGGGTTCGCTGGGAGCGATGGTCAAAGGCTCCAGCGAGCGCTACCGCCAGTCGGCGTCCGGTCCGACTCCCTCGGGCAAATTGGTTCCCGAAGGGGTCGAAGGCCGTGTTCCCTTCAAAGGCGCCCTCAGCGATTTTGTTTATCAGCTTGTTGGCGGCCTGCGAGCGGGAATGGGCTATTGCGGAACGCGAACCATCGAGGAGCTGCGTTCGGATGCGCGGTTCATTCAGGTTTCGTCGGCCAGCGTGCGAGAAAGTCATCCACATGACATTGTCATTACGCAGGAAGCGCCCAACTACAGCACCGAGTTCGAGCGCAAAAGCGACAACTCGTAAGGCTTGCATGCGCGCCTTCGGCCGCTGGTCGGCCGCCGTGGCGCTGGCGACCTTCACCAGCATGGCCGGCGCCCAGCAACCAACTCCAGAACGCTTCGAAACGCCTCCGCAGTTCCGGCAGTACACGCCTGCCCCTGTGTTGCGTTGGCAACGGGGCGACATCAGCGCCGCCCGAAACCCCTACGGAATTCGTCCGGCCGCCTACGACCAGAACAGCGCCAACGGCGATGTTCGCCCAGCGGTCCAGTTGGCGCCAAACAGCGCTTTTGCCGATCCGTTTGGCGACCGCGTGGCGCAGGCCGACGCTCAGCCCGGTGCGGCGCCGTTGCCCGACGACGCCTTCCCGGCGCCGGCGACTCCGGGCGCGCTTCAGCCCTCGCCCGCGCTTCCGATTCCTCCGGATCAGGGCGCTCCGCCGATGTCAAGCCCGTCGAATCGTGGCTTCCGGCCCGAGCAGGGCGTGGCGAATGATCCTAATTGCGATCGCATCTACAACGACCGGAACTGCTGCGACGAAGACAAGCGTTGCCAGAACGTGCGCGACTTCCTGCGGCGGATGAGCATCACCAGCATTTCGGTCGATATTACGCCGGCGTTCCGGCCCGAAACCGGCCGGTTCTATTCCGATAGCGACATCGACGACCAGCCGCAACAAAGCTCCGACGACACCCGCGCCAGCCAACTGGCGCTGGCCGGACCGCGGACTTGGCGCAACCGGCAAGGCGACGTGATCGCCGAAGGGCGTTGGATCGACTATCGCTACGGCCGGCTCTACATCAGCCAAGGCGAAGGCGAGGTCGTGCAAGTTCCCGTGCACGATCTAAGCGACGACGACCTGTGCTTTGTCAACGCCTGGTGGAACCTGCCGGCCGAATGCACGCTCGGAGGCGAGCCGTACTACGGCCGCCACTTTGCCCAGACCACCTTCGCCTGGAAGGCGTCGGCCTTGTGCCATAAGCCGCTGTACTTTGAAGACTTAGCGCTGGAGCGCTACGGCCACACGGCCGGGCCGGTGATCCAGCCGTTCCTTTCGGGCGCCCACTTCTTTGGAAGCATTGCCTTCCTGCCGTACAAGATGGGCGTGAATCCGCCGAACGAGTGCATCTACCAGTTGGGCCTGTATCGGCCGGGTAGCTGTGCTCCGTGGCTGACCGAGCCGTTTCCGATCAGCCTTCGCGGCGCCCTGTTCCAAACGGGGGCCGTCCTGGGCGGCGTCTACCTGATACCTTAACGACTGCTTTTGCGGGAGCGATTGGCCGGTCGAACGGTCAGGCGCAACAGCGCCTGACCGTTCGCCTTTTCTTGTCCAAGAAAAACACTCTACCCCGCCCGCCAACTACCAACCTCCCCCTTCCCCAGCCCCTCCTCACCCCGCGCGCCAACACCGACAGGGGGGAGCCCACACGACAGACGCAGCGATCAACGACGTTAATCAATCGGTCGAACGTCACCGCCGCGCGCTGTCCCTTCTAGGCGAGCGCTATTTAACCCTCTCGTGATCGAGGCAGGTTCTCAGACGGGAAGCCCGGCCCTTCCGGGGCCGGGCGTATGACCGACGTTTCAATCCTCTCGTGAGCGAGGCAGGTTCTCAGACAAGCAGCGCCGGCACACCCCGCCGACCTCTGCGAGGCGTTTCAATCCTCTCGTGAGCGAGGCAGGTTCTCAGACAATCCTCGAGGGAATGACGAAAGGCGCCCTAGTCGAAGTTTCAATCCTCTCGTGAGCGAGGCAGACTTTAGCGCGCCAGCAATACCACGGGCGGCTGCGGCGCTTGGTTTCAATCCTCTCGTGAGTGAGGCAGGTTCTCAGACAAAGGAGTTTGCAACGCCAAATCAAATAGAGGGTTACGGTTTCAATCCTCTCGTGAGCGAGGCAGGTTCTCAGACAACGCGCGAGGCTTTCAGTCCCGTGCATCGTTTACCTGTTTCAATCCTCTCGTGAGCGAGGCAGGTTCTCAGACTCTGGCTTTACGGAGGCCTTGCGGCGCAAGGAGTTAGAGGGGGCATTCCGCCAACCTCCCTCCCTGGCGCAGGTGCGACTAGGACGCGTAGCCTTGTCATTGTATGTAAATCCAAAATTGCCAAGTACTTACGAAAACCGCCAACCTCCCCGCACTGCTGCTTGGAACGTAACCCATTAGAAACGAAAGGAGATACGTCGTTTTCCCCGCAGAACAGCCGGGGAGGAGTGCTACTTGCAAGCACCGCCCCTCCACCATATCGCAACCCACCCCAAGAGACAAGCATTTCGTCGTTCCCACCGACAGGAAGCGCGCCCCGCTCACGCGCGACCTTGCACCCAAACGCTTTGGCGGGCCGAAGGACGGGTCCCCTCGTTTCATCCGGAAACCACCCAGGCAAAAGCGTTCGGGGGTACAAACGCCGTTCTAAAAAAGCGTCGACGCCGACAGGTGGTGGGTGTCGGCGTCGGCGCGCTGGGGTGTGGGCTAGGGCAAGAGGCGGAAGAGTTGGGGAGTTAGGCCGTTGCTGGAGGCGGGCGGAGGGACGGCCCAGACTCCGTGGCCGGCTTGGACCAGGTCGTTCAAAACGCGGTGAGCCTGGTCGGCCGTGGCGGCGTAGCGACGAGTGGCGCGCATCAGGTCGCGCGGGGTGATCTCGCCGCCGCGACCGGCGATTAGTTCGATGAGCTTGCGGCGATCGCGCTCCTCGGGCGGCTCGCTGAGCATGCTGTACACGCGGCGGGCCTCGTGAGCGAAGAATTGCGTCAGGCGAACAGCGGTGTGCATGCTGGCGGCGTCAATCTGCGTGCTGGACGTCGACCGCGAAGCATCGCGGGCTAGTTGAATCACCAGCGCCAACCGCGCGCAGGCGCCTTCCAACTTGCTCCAGGCCGCGGCTAGCTCGCCTTCCAACTCGCGCTGCTCGGCCGCATGGCGGTTGTAGAACTTGGCCCAGGCGTCCTCGGCGGCGGGATCGAGCGTCAACCGTCGCGGCAACGGGGCGCCTTGCTCGTCGTACTCCAGCTCCAAGGCGTACAAACCGTGAAAGATAAGGGCCACTTCCCGCAGGCGGTCTTCGGGCAGGCCCTGTTGATTCCAGGCTCGCCCCCTGCGCGGCGGCCACGCCAACAGCAGCCGGGCGGCAAGGCCGTTCTCCAGGTGCTCTTGGCCTAACCCGCGGCGCAGGGTGGCGGGTTGAATCCCTCCGGTGACGCTCACGGCCGCGCGCGGCACGAACAGCGCCTGTTGGTCGCCTTTGCGGTCTACCAGGAGTTCTCGCCCGCCGTACATTTCTAGCCATGCGGCGGCATCGCCTCCGCGGTTCTTGGCGTAGCGATCCAACCCGCCAAGCCAACCCGAGAGTTCATCGCGCACCAGGAGCAACCCGCGCGGCTGACGAACCAACAGCGGCGCGAGCGCTTCCACCGTGGTGTCGGCGCACCAATAACGCTCGGGCGCCGTCCGAACTGGCCGCGTGGGCGGCGGCTCGTTCGAATGCGCCGAACGTTTCCACTGCAAGAGGGCTCGTTCGTACTGGGCTAAGTCGTCTTCATATTGGGCCGCTTGTTCGGCATGCGCCAGGAAGGCTTCGGCTTGCCGTTCTCGCACTGGACGCAAGGCGGCTTCCAGTGCGGGACT
>CAYWIS010000328.1:0-4246 GCA_964458385.1 uncultured Pirellulaceae bacterium | reverse complement strand
CAGGTTCGTTCAATGGTTCGACCACCACCGACACCTGCACCTGCTGGCCGCGAAACTTACCCAAGCTCCACTCGCAAAGCGGCGGCTCATCGCGGCCGATATCCTTGGTGCGAACGCCTCCATTGCTGGTTGAGTCGACCTTCTGACCATCGACTTTCACATAGATGGCGTGCCGGGCGTTCCCGCGCTTGTCGTTGGCGGCGGCGATCGGCAACACCGCGCGGGCTAGATTCACTTGCACCTGGCGCGTCAGTTCAAAGGGTTCTTCGCTGCCTGGCAGATCGGTGGCTGTGGCAAAGGTCCATTGTTTGCGCCACAAGTCCCAAACCGGACGCAGTGAAAACCGGCCCTGCATCGCTTCAGGCACTTCCCAGCCGGCAAACAGAGGAATCCAGCGATGCGGCTCGCTCTCGGGCGACGGTAAAGAGCCGCCGTCGATGGTTACAAGCGGGTCGATCCAGTTCACCTCGTCGCGCACGTCCCAGGGATCGGCGTCTGGGGGCCTTTCTTCGTGAGCGAAGTCGACCACCAGCACTAGTCGCGCTGCGTCTTGCACGTTCAGTGGGCCGACCTGAAGCGGTTCAGTTCCTCCCCGCAAAAGCGGGCTTTCCCACAAGAGTTCGCCATCGAGGTTATCGCGCAGAACGCGGCACCGCACGCAACCGCCGTTCCCTACCGCCGTATCCAGGCCGACCCAAGAGCGAAACTCCCGCGCGCCCGGCGGCAAGGTGAAAGCCACCGCCGAATACGAGTGCATGCCCACGCCCAGCTCGCTAGACAATAAACCGCTTTGCAGCCGGCCGCCGCGCACATTGGCGTTGCGCCGCCAAGGCCAGGCATGAAGGATCGACCGCTGCTCCAGCACTTCGGCCGGCAACAACGAGAGTGGAACTTCGGTCGGCGCGCGGAAATGCAACGACGCCATCGCCGCGAGATTCACGTGCAATGTATCGAGCGACCAAGAGGGGCGAATCGCCAGCCGGTCCGGCGCTGGCGGATCGCGCCGCCAATGTTCGCCGGGGATCAAAACGGCCATGGAAGCGCAGTACGTTATCTCGGCGCCGTTGGTGGTCATCAGTCGCACAACGGGGCTGGACGCTTCGCCATCGCTCCATACGCCGTCGCGTAGCACGTCCTGCGTATCGTTGTTCGTCGGCAAGTGCAACTCGCGCAGGTCGGCGAAGCTAATCTCCAAGACGCCGGTTTCGGTCAGAGCATGGACCGCGTTCGAGGTGAAGCGCAAGCCGCGCGCCACCGCGCGACGGCCATCCTGAGCGATCACCAATCGCGGCGTGTACGGCGTCGGCGCTACGTCGGCCAAATACACCCGCCGCACACAATCGGCCCGCACCGCGACCATGCCCGAAGCGAGATCGCTCGCCGCGTGCGACTCGCCTACCGCTACCGTGAACTGGGCCAGCGCGGAGCCGTCGGCCTGTTGGGCGCTCCAGGTGGTTAGCCAACCGGGCAGCACATCGCCATTGGTCATTTCCAGCAGCATGCCGCGGCGTCGAACCGGTTGCTGCGTATCGCGCAGCCGGCGCACCGGGTTATCGGCGTTGAATAACGCTTGCTCGCCCAGATAGGCTTCGGCCGGAGTGTGAATTTGGTCCAGGCGGTCGCCCACGATCCGCTGGCCGTCGCGCAGCACTGCTTCAAACCGCTCCGCCACAGCCGGCGCCGTCAGGAACAGCAACAGAAAGGAAGTCAAAAGAAACGTACGGCAAGCCATCAGGGCAACGAAGGCGAGACTTACAGTGGAAGGACGATGAAACCGTTGGCAAGGCGGGTGAAACTTAGGGGCGGGAACGACAGTATAACACGCCAGAAGCGGCGTATTCTCCTCCCCCAAACCCAAAAGGCCACCTTATGTTTCGCCGTGCGTGCGTGTTGGTCTGCTTCTTTGTGGTTTTTTTTTCGACATCGGGGGCTCAGGCGGCCGACGCCGAAAGGGACAAACTTTCTCGCTCGGCCGTCGATCTGCTGCCGCCCAGCACGGTGCTTTACCTCGAGATCTCGCGACCACCGGAACTAGTGGATCTGGCGATGGACCACCCGGTGCATGCACGATTGCGAGAAATCGACGAGTATCAACGGCTATTCCAAACTCCTCAGTATCAACAGTTTCACGTTGTGGTAAAGATGTTCGAGGGCGCTCTGGAAATGCGTTGGCGCCCTGGCTTGAAACTCCTCACCCAAGGCGGCTTGTTTCTTGCGGCCGACGCCCAGACCCAAGGCGCCGTTGTGCTGGTCAAGTCGGGCGACGCTGAAAAGCTCGTGGCTGCACAAGACGCGTTCTTGACCTTAGTTCGAACCGAAGCCCGGAGGATCGGCCAGCACGATCTGGTGGAAAGCGTTGAATATCGGGGAATCACGGCCTATCGCGTTGGTGGAGCCCGGTTTGCGGTCGTGGACGACTGGCTGGTGTTAACCAATAACGTGGAGCTAGGCAAAGCCATACTCGACCGGTACTTGGACGCCGACGGCGCCCCGGCCGTCGCAACCTTGGGCCAACGGCCCGAGTTCCAGGCGGCACAGGCCGCGCGACCGCCGAAGGCGCTCGCCTGGGCTTACGCCAATGTGGCGGCGCTGCGTGAATCGAACCCAAGCCCAAGGTTGTTCAATGGATTGAGGAACAACCCGCTTGGTGAGTTGCTCTTGGGAGGCGTACTTGATCTCCTTGCCGACGCTCCCTACGCCGTGGCGGCGTTGGAGGCCGACCCAACCCATTTGACGTTGACCGCCGCCACACCGTTCGACGCCGCACAGATCGACGAAACGCGCGCCTATTACTTCGGCCCTCAGGGCCGCGGCGCAGCGCCGCCCTTGGCCCTGGTGGATGAGACACTTCTCACCTTAAGCGCTTATCGCAACCTGAGCGAATTCTGGGCCGCGGCGCCCGATCTCTTTGAAGACGCTATCGCCGCCAAGTTCGCCGAGGCCGACAGCAACCTGACCACGCTCTTTTCGGGTCGCGATTTTGGCGACGAAGTCTTGGGCGCCCTGGAGCCAGAGTTGCAGTTGGTCGTGGCCCGGCAGACGCTGCCGCAGGCTGAATTGCCGGAGCCTAACATCAAGCTGCCCGCCTTCGCTATGGTGTTCCGCCTGAAGGATGAAGCGAACATGCGGCGCCCACTGAAGGTTTCCTTCCAAAGCCTGATTGGCTTCTTCAACGTGGTCGGCGCCATGCAGGGCCAGCCGCCGTTGGAGTTGAACAACGAAACGCGCGACGGCATAGAGATCGTTACCAGCCGATACCTGCCGCCAAGCGATTCCGAAGACTCCGCGCGCGGACGCATCCATTACAACTTCTCGCCCACGGCGGTGTTCGCTGGCGACCGATTGATTTTGTCGAGCACGCACGCGCTGGCCATGAAACTTGTGGAAGCGCCGCCGGGTGACGCTGCATCGGCCAACCTCCACACCCAATTCAATACGAACGTGCTGAGGACGATGCTGGAAGAAAATCGCGAGCAGTTTCTCGCGCAAAACATGCTTGAAAAAGGGCACAGTCGCGAAGAAGCCGAAAAGGAGCTCGGTAACGCGTTGGAACTGCTCTCTTGGTTCAAAAACGCATCGCTCCGATTAGCGCACGCCGACAAGCTGTTGCGTTTGGAAGCGAGCTTGTCGTTTGCGCCGACTCCCTCGCGTGATCCATCGCCCAGTACGTCCCGTAACGGGCGGAAATAGTTATAGGCAAACAGCCGTTGGAACGCTGCCCCGAACTTGGGCGGATATGGGGATCGTGTGCGTTTGCGCTACGGTTGGGGTGTTAAAGACACGGCGAGAGTGAGAGTCTTGCAATTGAGTTGGGCCCCAGAGGCGGTTCGTCTCTGGCTATGGGAGAGGTGCGTTGTGTGCAGTAGCGGGTCCGGAGTTGGGTAAGGCTACTTTTTGTGGCGTGGGTGGGTTATGAGCGGCGCGTTGAACTTACTGGCCCCGCACGAGGCGTGGGCGCTGTTTGAGCCCGACGCGCGGCGGCCTTGGAATCGAACGCTCGCGGCGCATTTGTATCGCCGGGC
This sequence comes from uncultured Pirellulaceae bacterium, assembly GCA_964458385.1. Classification (GTDB taxonomy): domain Bacteria; phylum Planctomycetota; class Planctomycetia; order Pirellulales; family Pirellulaceae; genus JAHWKS01. The sequence continues at coordinate 224 of CAYWIS010000328.1, read as the reverse complement.
AGGGTTTGCGGCTGACACGCAAACGCTCGACGCGGCTGTGTCCCGGGGACCGGCGGAAACGCTCGACTTGCTGTTGGCTCCACCCGCCGAATTATCGGCTTTCCGTCAGGAAAGCGACGCCCTGGCTTCGGCGGTGTTGGCCGGGGGCGATTCGAAGAAACTTTCGGCATGGTGGCTGTACGTGATGCTGCGTACGCCGGACGTGCTCCGGGAGAAAATGACGC
>CAYWIS010000327.1:0-4254 GCA_964458385.1 uncultured Pirellulaceae bacterium | reverse complement strand
ACCCAAGCAGCAAGGGGCCTTTAGAATGGGCATGGCGTTGAGGATTGCTCTTGATTGACATTTCAGGTGGCGTGTGGAGTCCGAGTTCATTGCGTGGTTACGCAACCATCTTCCATCTCACCCGCGGTTGCTGTTGGGGCCCGGCGATGACGCCGCGGTTCTGCGCATGGCGGGTGATTGCGTCACCACGACCGATCTCTTGACCGACGGCGTTGACTTTCGGCTCTCCGAATGCGAGCCGCAGCGCGTGGGGCGCAAGGCGTTGGCGGTCAATCTGAGTGACTTGGCGGCGATGGCGGCCCGGCCCGTGGCGGCGGTGATCTCGCTGGCGTTGCCGCGCGCCGGCGCGCTTGACTTGGCGATTCAACTTTACGAAGGGCTGTTGCCCCTCGCCGACGAGTACCAGGTGGCGATTGCCGGCGGCGACACCAACACGTGGGACGGACCTCTAGCGATTAGTATTACGGCGCTGGGGGAGGTTACCTCCTACGGCTTCTGGACCCGTAGCGGCGCCCGTCCGGGCGATCAGGTGATTGTGACCGGCGCTTTGGGAGGAAGCATTCTTGCCCGGCACTTCGACTTTACGCCCCGCGTTCGAGAAGCACTGCTTCTGGCCGAACACTACAAGATTCACGCCGCCGCCGATATTAGCGACGGCCTTTCCCTCGACTTGTGGCGCATCGCCGGTGCCAGCGGATGCGGCGCTCAACTGGACCTTTCCGCCATACCCATTCATGACGATGCCCGGCGGTTGGCCGAACTTCGGCAAGACGGCGTTCTACCTTTGGACCACGCCCTGGGCGACGGAGAGGACTTCGAGCTAATCCTTGCGGTTCCTTCCGAAGAAGCGTCGCGATTGTTGGCCGATCAGCCGTTGCCAATCCCTTTGACCTGTATTGGCCAGTTCATTGATGATCGCGGCTTGTGGGCCCTCGATGCCTGCGGCGCTCGTCAGGCTCTTGCGCCACGCGGATTTCAACACGACTAACGAGGGTGTTTCCCGTCGCTTGCGGTTTGAGCCAAGTCGTCGGTCGTGCGCAAAGAAAAGATGGGTTATTCGTTGTCTTGGCTGGCGGATACGAGGAAGGCCAACAAGTCGAGAATCTCTTCGCGCGTAAGCGTATCCAACAGTCCCGTCGGCATTGGCGATAGCGGCGAGGGGTAGTGCTGTTCGATCTCGGTTTTGGCCACGGTCACGGTCTTTTCTGGCCTCAATAGGTCCGGGATGATGCGCAGCGTTGGAGAACGGTAATCGCCCGGCGCTACGCGTCCTACCACGATGCGGCCATCTATTAATTCGAAAGCTTCGTTGCAATACTTCTCGTCGATAACGCGCGACGGTTCGAGGATGGAAGTCAAAATGTCGCGCGGGGTGAAACGTCGCGCCACAGAGGTTAGATCCGGCCCACTGACCCCGCCTTCTCGCCCGACGCGGTGACAGACAATACACCGCGCCACGGAGAACATATGCCGACCACGCTCCAAGTCGCGGCCTTGGCTTAGGTCGAGCGACGATACGGCGAAGTCGTCCAGTGTCCATTGCCGCACAACGGGACGATTCGGCTCAATCAAGTCGTTGTCCGAAAGTCCCAACAGATCGCCCACAACTCGCTGGGCGTACTGTGCTTGTTCCTCGGGGCTAAGCGACGCCATGGCTTCGTCTTCGATCAAGCGGCGGAAAGTCGGCATTCCCTCGCCGCCAATGAAATCGCTCATTCGGCCTAGGTGCGCGAAATACGTTGCGCGCAGCTCCGGCGTCCAGCCCGTTTTGATATTCCGCAGCACGAAGAGATAGTGCAACCGCTGCTGCTGGTCGTCGGCCGTATCTAGCAAGTGTAGGGTGCGAGCGACAAAGCTCGGCGGCGTCAGCCTAGCCAGAAGAAGACTCAAATGCTGGTTCACTTGGGGCGACGCGTCGGGATACAGGGGATCAAGCGCCTGCTGCGCCGCTTTGTGAATGTCGGGCGGGAGCGGTTCGTCTTCGGGCAAGCACCGATCGTAGAGGAACAGGGCTTCCAGCTTTTGACGCCCGGTGCATGCCGTTAGATCCAACGTTCCCAGGCGATCGAGAATGGCAGGACGGTCGTCCTTGCTCCCAACGCGAGCCAACGCCATCCATGCCGCCAGAGCCGCATCACGCTGAGACTCTTGCAATGCGCGCTCACGCCATTCTGCAACGGGTTGCGTCTCCACCACCACGCGGGCCGCATGTCGGATTGAAGGATCGCTGTGGCTCAGGTAGGGCCAGGCTGTTTCCACGGCCTTCGGCGTCGGCCGGCCCAGAAAGGACTCTAACTTGCGGCGTGTCTGGCGGGCCGACGCAGCGTGTGTTTCGCTGGCGAGTTGCTGAGGGCTCGCGGCAGGCTTGGCGCGTGCGGGCCCAACGTAGGCGACGCGGTACAGCCCGGAGCGAGTTCCGCGGCCGCCGGTAATAAAGTACATCGCCCCGTCGGGGCCGAACTCCACGTCAGTCACGTTGAGCGGTCGGCCGCGCAAGAATGTTTCGGCGGCGGCCGCGTAACTGGCGCCGCGCGGCGTCATGTGGACGGCGAGGATACGGCCATACGCCCAGTCCAACGCAAAAAGCGCATCGCGATATGGCGGTGGGAAATGGCTTTTGCTTCCAAACGCCACGGCTGTGGGCGCCCCCTTGCCGATGTCCAGCGCGGTTGGCGGCATGTCGGGCCGGTCAGGAAAGTACGGCGGCCATTGCTGCGTGACGCTGCGCCAACCGAAGTCGCCTCCTGGGACAAGGTGAACAATGCGTGTGGGCCGATACCACGGCGCGCCCATATCGTATTCGGCGTCGGCGTCGTAGGTGAACAAGTCGCCATATGTGTTGAAGTCCAAGCCATACGGGTTTCTCAGGCCACGCGAGAGGATCCGCCAGCGTCGCCCTTCGCGATCGGTGCGGGCGACAAAACCGGTGGCCGCTTGCTCGCGCCGCGTGGGATGCGGCAACCGCGGCGGTAGAGAGGTTACTTGTGGCTCGATCACCGAATCTCCAAACACACCGTAGATCAATCCATCGGGGCCGAGGACCAATTGATTGCGGCCGTGCCCAACGCCACCGGCGAAAGTCACCAACCCTTGGACTTCGTCAAATCGATCGTCACCGTTGGTGTCGCGCAGGCGGTACAAGGTTTTGTCGTTATTCGCCATGGCGTACAGCGCGCCATAGGCAAACACTAGGCCACGGCATTCAGCCAGTGAATGGTTGATCGTTTCGACCTTCGCTTCACCGCCCGCCGTTTTGGGCGGCGTCAATCGCAATAAACCCTTCTTCTCCTTGGCGATGATCCATCGGCCTTGCTCGTCGCATGCAAGGCTAACCCAGGAATCCTCGGTGGCGCTGGCCGAGCGGATCAACCGTACGTCAAAACCGGGGAGCGTTTCGAACGATTGAGGATCAGAGCCTGCAGGCGCGTCGAGGGCTTGCTTCCATTGCTCATAGTTGTCTGCGGCGCGAATCGCGATCGCATCCGACGACTGGCCCCAGGGGAAACGCGCCACGTGGCCTAACACCGCTGCCGGTCGCCAAGCGGCTTGAAGTTCCGCGGGCGGCGCTAATGCTTGATCGTTAAAGTCCGCAGCTTGCCAGCTTTCGTTGCTGACAAAGGTTGTGCGTCGGCCATCTTCGTATTCCAACTCCAATCGAAGCATGACTGCCGCGGGACCTTCAACACGACGCGCCGTCACAACGAGCGCGTTGCCGCCGCGCTGTAGGTGTTCGGTCACATCGAGGCGAAACGCTGCTTCGTAAGGCTCACGTCGCGCGACTTCCACGCCGTTCAGAAAAAAGGCGGCGCGGCAGTAATCGGCCACCGCCGTCAATTGGGCGCGGCGCAAGCCGTTGTGGATCTCCACTTCACCGCGGAGAGCGGCGGTTGGGTGCGCTTCGCGATCGGCGTGACTCCATATCCAGAACGGCGAGGCTGACTCGGCTGGCGCGCCAAGCATTAAAGACAAGAGCAGGAAGGCGGTGGTCATGGAGGGCCCGGGGGGAAGGCGGCGTTGGGTTCAGAATTCGCCCAAGGACGGCCAGGCGACCAGGAATTCGGGAAGCGCGGGAATCAGACTTCGGGCCACCTGACCGCAGCGTATCTCACCGTTATACTCGATGGAGCCTTCAACGGGAGCTATTTCAGTTGGCTGCCGCGAAAACAAAACAAACAGGAGGCGTCATCATGGAGCAGGCGCCCAAGACCGAACCGGTGACGCCCGTTGCTCGTGTCGGCGCCACCGCGCCGGCGT
>CAYWIS010000326.1:0-4391 GCA_964458385.1 uncultured Pirellulaceae bacterium | reverse complement strand
AAGAAAGAAAGCGGGGCCGGGCGACACCAGGCCGCGTTGCTCGCTCTGCGCACCGAGCGAAGCAACGGGGGCCAGACGGGAACAATCGCCCGACCCCGTGATGGCGGCGCCGTCGTGCGTCTCTCGGCGACCTTCCCCCAGGGCCGCTCCACGACAAACCGCCGTTTTCCCTACTTTTCTGAGTTCGCCCTACCTGGGTTCCCCCGCCGCTGGCCTTCGTAGCCCAGCGGCCTTGCTCGCGATTGCCGCGCGAGGAGCGCGGACGTTTCAAGGAGTTAACTCCAGAGCGAGTCTTCCTCTTCGCCCAGCGGCAGGTCGGTTAGCCACGCCGGCGCACCCAGGCGTTGAAGCTGCTTCACGCTGCTGCGCGACCATTCGGCCATGAGCGCGTCGACCGCCTCGTTGCGCTCGGCGACGGGGTCGGGCTGCACCAGGGGCGGCATGGTCGGCTCGGGAGCAACCGCCATATCGTGAGCGCCCAATCGCGAACCGTCGGCGGTTCCACCAGCGTTGTTGTTGAACTCCAGAACGAAGTCCGTTTCGGGCAGCTTAAAGACGAGGCCCGGCTGCACGCGAAGGGTGTATTGCCCCACGTCGCCCGAGAACACGCCGTCGCCGCCCACGGTCACGTAATACGTGCCCGCCGACAGCGACTTAGAGATCGTGGCGTTTAAGTCGCCATTGGGATCACTGGTGGCGATCACCACACCGCCGCTGTTGCGCAGTTGAAGAATGCTGTTCAGGTTAGCGCCCACATCGGCCACCTTCACCGAGATATGAAAAGTGCCGGCGGTGGTCACTTGGAACCGGAACATATCCAGGTCGGTCTTGGTGCGGATCAACCCGGTGTCCATCAGCATGCCGCTGGCGCCAATAGAGCCAAGGTAAGTAGCGCCCGCCAGGCTGGAAGCGTGGTCATCGGCCCGTAAGCCCAATTCGCTTTGGAGCACGCCAAAATCGTCGCTTCCTTGGGCGTTCGTATCGAAGGTGAGCGCCACCCACGATTCGGTCCAAATGGTGCGGTCGGTCGACAGGTTGCCGCCCATGATCGGCGTCCAATCGGCGCCGCCGTCGCTGTATTCGTCCAGTAGCGCGCCAAAGGCGTGATAGGTGCTCTTGTGCCCCAGGCCGAAACCGTGCCCCGCCTCGTGCGAGGCGGTGGTGCCAATACGGGCCGCCAGGTCATCGCCAACGCCATTCCCGCTTTGCCAGCTTTGGATGCGTTTGGAGTACACGTAAACGTCGTTGTTCGTGCTGCTGTTGTCGGTGAAGTCGCCCGGCCCCCAACCACTGGTCGGATTCGTCTGACGCTCGGAGCCGTCGCCGCCGATCAACACACGGAAGATCGCGCTGGCGGCCACGCCGACCGGGTAAACGGTCGTTACGTTGATGTTGAACGGGGCGAAGTCTTCGGCCACCGTGGCCCAGATATCTTCAATCATGGACCGCTCGGTCCAGTTGGTGGCGTTCAGGTCATCTAGCTTGAAGTAGGTGGTGTAGATGTTGTTGGACGTACCGCCGTTGAAGTCCAAAAACAGGTGCTTGGCGGCGCCGGGCAGACTCTGGAACGCAGGCACGCCGCCCGCCATGCTTTGAGGCTTGTCGCCGCCGAAAGCGTCCCCCGCCTCGGCTACGCCTTCGATCCACTCCGTGTCCTGATGCCAGATCGTATCGTTGTCGGTCCGCAAGCCGTAAGCGTTTTGGCCGTGGAACACCTGCACCACGCCCGCATTGGCAATGTTGCCGATGTTCTCGCCGGGAACACCCACCGCCAGATCGGCGTAGCCGTCGTTATTGGTGTCGCCAACGGCCAGCGTCGCCCCAAAGTAGTCGAGCGCTTCGGAAACGCCCTCCACTCCTGCGGTGTCCTGGTAGAAGATCCGATCGTTCAGGTACCCCAGGCCCGACGCGTAGCCGTACATCAGGTTGACCGCGCCGGCGTCGCTTAGGTTTCCGACCGCTTCGCCGGGCACGCCGATCGCCAGATCGTCGCGGCCGTCGCCGTTGAAATCGCCCGCCGCCAGTGTGGCGCCGTAGTAGTCGTTGGCTTCGGCGGCGCCTTCGATCCATTCCGAATCTTGATGCCACATTTGATGCCGCGTCGGGTTGAACCCGATGGCGGCGCGACCATACATCACATGCACGGCGCCGGCGTCGACACCCGACGCTCCCAGGTCTTCATTCGGCGAGCCAATGGCCAGGTCGTCATAACCATCGCCATCGAAGTCGCCCGCGGCCAGGGCTGAACCGAAGTTATCCCACGCTTCGGCGACATCGGGCACGCCGCTGGAGTCTTGCGTGTAGAACTGGTTGTTGGCGCTGCTCAAGCCCGATGCGGTCCCGTAAATGACGTTCACCCCGCCCACGTCAAACAAGGTGGTGTCTTCGCCGGGAGCGCCCACGGCCAAGTCGTCGCGGCCGTCGTTATTGAAATCGCCCGAGGCCAACGCGCCGCCAAAGAAGTCATAACGTTCGGCCATGCCGTTCATGCCTCCGGCGCCTTGCTGGAAGATCTGGTTGCGGGTGGTTCGCAGGCCGGTGAACGTGCCGTAAAGGATCTGCACAATGCCCGCGTCTTGCTGGCCGCCGACATTTTCGTGCGGAACGCCAATGGCCAGATCGTCGTAACCGTCGCCATCGTAGTCGCCCGACGACAACACTGCTCCGAAGCGGTCCATGGCCTCGGCCACTTCCTGCATGCCGTTAACGTCTTGATGGAGGATCTGATCGCCCGCGGCCGTCAACCCGTTAGCCGACCCGTACAAAATGTTGACGGCTCCGGCTTCCAGAAGATCGCCCACCGCTTCGCCCGGGGCGCCAATCGCCAGGTCGTCATAACCGTCGCCGTTAAAGTCGCCCACGGCCAAGGAGGCGCCAAAGCGGTCGCCCGCCTCGGCCACGCCTTCCACATTGGGGCTGTCTTGATGCCAAATCTGATCGTTCAGGTAGTGCAATCCGCCGGCCCGCCCGTAGATGATGTTCACCGCGCCGGCGTTGGCCAGGTTCCCCACGCTCTCGCCGGGCGAGCCAACCGCCATATCGTCGCGGCCGTCGCCATTGAAGTCGCCAAACACCACCGCCAGCAGGCGGCGGGCGTCGAGCTGTTCGAACTTCAGGCGGCGTCCGGCTTTGTACGTTCGGGAACGGCGGGCAGGTTGACGTTGAGAAGGGCGAGTGGACGTGGAAGAACGCTTCACGATAGGCTCCTCCGCCATGCGGCGGTGTGAAAGGCTAGAGATGTCACAAGCGATGGCGGTACAATTGCCGGTAGAGCGGCCAGGCGGACAGAAATTTTTTTGCCCGAAGTTGGCCGCCTGCGCCGCCGTTTGGCGATGAGCCTTTTATGCCCGCAATGCCCGCTGATCTTGCATCGCGCGTGGACGAAACGGCCTGCCGGCGCTTCGAGGCCGACTGGTTCGCCAACCGGCGGCCCCCGATCGAGCGCTACTTGCCCGACGAAACCGATTCGCGCTTTCTGCCGACGTTGGAAGAACTGGTGCTGATCGAGATGGAGTTGGCTTGGGCGCAGCAAAGCTCATCCGACTCCACGCCGGCCGCCGACATGCTCACCCGCGACGCACCAGGACGGGTGGAAGCCTACCTGGAGCGATTCCCGCAACTGCGGCGAGAAGCCACGCTGCTGCGGCTGGTGCGGCAAGAATACGCCGTGCGGCTGCGGTGCGGGCACGCGCCTTCGCTTGACGAGTATCGCCGCCGGTTCCCCGACTTGTCGCTGCCAGCCCGCGCCTTCGACACGCTCGAACTGAGCCACTGCGCCGAGCAAACCCGCCGCAGCGGCGTTGCGGCCGCGCCTACCGACTTACTCGAGCAGGGACTACGGAGCTTTGGTCCTTACGAGCTGATCGAAATTGTCGGGCGCGGCGGCATGGGCATCGTCTACCGCGCCCGGCACCGCGAGGCCGATCGCGAAGTGGCCTTGAAGGTCATTTCGGCGGCGGTCGATGGCTTGCTGCCCGAGGACCGTCAGAGCCTGGCCGCGCGCTTTCGCACCGAGGCCCTGGCGGCGGCTCGGTTGGAGCACGACAACATCGTCCCGGTGTATGACGTAGGCGAACACGAAGGCCGCCCCTACTACGCCATGCGCCTGGTGCATGGCGCCAGCCTGGCGGAACTAGCGCACGACGGCCCCGTGGAAAACCGCCGGGCCGCAGCCTATGTGGAGGGCGCCGCGCGGGCCTTGCAGGCGGCGCACGAACAAGGCGTGTTGCACCGAGACGTCAAACCGCAAAACATCCTTGTCGACGCTCAGACCGACCGCGCTTTGGTGGCCGACTTTGGCTTGGCCAAGCTGCTGCAAGACACGCAAAGCGTGACGCGCTCGGGCGAGTTGATCGGCACGCCCGCCTACATGGCGCCCGAGCAGATCGGCG
>CAYWIS010000325.1:0-4402 GCA_964458385.1 uncultured Pirellulaceae bacterium | reverse complement strand
AGGCGGAGATGTTCTGGGCCTGGGTTTCGGCAATGGGCAGCGCCGTAAGCGAGCCGCCGCCGTACTCCTCCCGCAGGTGCGTGGCGCGCTCCAGCAGCCGCGAGTGCAAGTAGAAAATGTCCCCTGGGTAGGCTTCGCGACCGGGAGGACGACGCAGCAACAGCGACAATTCGCGATAAGCCCGCGCGTGACGGGTCAGGTCGTCGTAGATGATCAAGACGTCTCGGCCCTGCTCCACAAAGAACTCGGCCATTGTGGTCGCCGCGTAGGGAGCGACGAACTGCACCCCCGGCGGCTCGTCTCCGCCCGCGACCACGACGATGCTGTAGCGCAAGGCGTCGTGGCGGCGCAAAGAGGCGAGGAACTTGGCCACGGCGGAACTTCGCTGGCCGACGGCGCAGTAAATACACAGCACGTCCTTGTCGCGCTGGTTCAGGATCGTGTCCAGGGCGATGGCCGTTTTGCCCGTCTGGCGATCCCCCAAGATCAACTCGCGCTGTCCACGGCCGATGGGCAGCAGCGAATCGATCACTTTCAAGCCGGTTTGCAAAGGTTTGGTTACCGGGGCGCGGTGGAGAATCGGGGGCGCCGGGCGTTCGATGGGACGCCGCTCGACGAACCGGATTGGGCCACGATTGTCCAGGGGGCGGCCCAGGGCGTTGACGACGCGGCCGACAAGTTCCCCGCCAACCGGCACGTCCAAAATGCGCCCTGTGCGGTAAGCCAGACTGCCGGCGGTTAGGTGCTGGCTCGGACCTAGCAAGACCACGCCAACTTCTTCCGGATCCAGGTCATAAGCCATGCCGAGCAACCCGCCGTGCAGGCTTACCAACTCCTCGGCCTGGACGCCCGGCAGACCGCGCAGGCGAGCGATGCCTTGACCGACCGACACCACGCGGCCGACTTCGCGGGGCGTCAGTTCCGCTCGCCTCGCCGCCAGCACTTCGTCGACAACGGCAAGCGCTTCCTCAACGCAAACGCGTAAAGATTCCTGAGAGTGCGATGGGGGAGCGGGCTTACTGGGGCTTTCCATCCTTCTGGGCCCTTTCCTCCAGGACGTCCAAGAAATCGGCTTCCAAGCTCTCCAAGTACGAGTCCAGGCTCCAAACAAGTCGCTGAGACTGCGCCCGTAACTCGACGCCACAGACCAACTCTGGAACGGTCATGAACCGTACGTCCAGACGCTCGTCCAATTGCTCACGCAAGAAGCGGGACAGGTCTTCACGCGCCTCGGGGCAGATGGGGAAGGCCGTGCGAACCTCAACCTCGTGGTCGGAGTCACGTACCGCAGCAACGAGGGACTCGCGCTCGGCCGGGGCAAGCGCGTGAAGCCGTTCCACAAAGACCTTGAGAATTTGGCCTTCTAGCTCCGTGTTCGCCAGCTCTTTCAGAGCGTTACGAGCGATGGCGAAAACCTGCTGTCCCAAGCGTTCCCGCAATTCCTGGAGCAGTTCCTTTTGCTCGCGCCGAAGCGACTCCAGCCACTGAGCCTGGGTTGACTCCATCTCTTGGCGGGCGGCCTCCATTAACTGCTGGCGATACGATTCGGCCTCTTCCTTAGCTTGGGCGAGCAACTGCTCGCGCCGTTCCTCTAACTCCCGGTTCTTGGTTCGCAGTAGCTCCGCTTCCCGCTCGGCCTCGGCTCGCTGGCGCGCAGCTTCTTCCAAGCGGCTGACGATCTGCGCTTCCCGGTCGTTCATGGCCTGGACGATCCGACCGTAAAGATAACGCTTGAGCAGCCAGACCAATACCAGAAAGTTGATGACCTGGGCGCTCAGGGTGAACCAGTCTACCTGCACTTATGGTCCTCCGCTCTGGCTGACCACGTAGTCCCAAAACGGGTTGGCGAAGATCAGGATCATGGAAACGACGAAACAGTAGATCGCCGATGATTCGATCATCGCCACGCCGATGAACATCCCTCGCGTGATGATCGGAGCGGCGTCGGGCTGCTGAGCCAGAGCGCTCATGCCCCGCGACACCGCCCAGCCTTCGCCGATCGCCGTAATCGGGGCGCCGAAACCGACGGTCGCCCCCGCCATGATGATCGAAACCGCGCCAATCAACTCCACGCTAGTCATGGATCTCCTCGTTTGCATGGGACGCCCCAGCCGCTTCCTGTTCCTGGGGACTGCGGACGCCAGAGGCGATGAACACCAGGGCCAGGATAGAGAAAATGTACGCCTGGATCAGGCCGATCAAAAGCCCCAACATGTTCATAAGAACGGGAAAGAACAGCGGGGCGATCGCCAGTAAAATGGCGCCGACCATTGTGCCGCTCATGATGTTGCCGAATAGACGGATCGCCAGCGCCACCGTCCGCGTTAACTCCCCCAAGATATTGAACGGCAGCATGAACACGCTCGGGCGGATGTACACCTTCAGGTACTCAAAGAATCCGCGATCCGCGATGCCGTAAACCGGGACCGCCACAAAGACGCACAGCGCTAAGGCGGCCGTTGTGGAAAGCGAGCCCGTAGGCGGCCGAAAGCCCGGAACAACCGACAGCACATTGGAGGTGGCGATGAACAGGAACAGCGTGCCGATAAAGGGGAGATAGCGGTCCGGCTCTTGCTGAGTAACTTGCCGGATCTGTTCCTGGATGGCGCTCACAATCGTTTCGAGCAGGTTTTGGCCGCGCGACAGGGACATTTCTCCAGAGAGGCGCCGGGTCACCAGCCAGGAACCCACAACCAGGATCCCCATAACCAACCAGGTGAACACCAGGGTGGCGCTGATCCGAACCGGCCCTGCCTGCCAGTAGATGATCGTATCCGGGGTGATGTGCACGGCTAGGCCTCTTCTTTCGCGCGAGGAACTTCCAGCGCCCGTTCCGGCCGCAGATGGTAAACCAGCAGGAAACGCGCAAGCATGAAACCGACCAGGCAAGCCAAGATTCGTTCCCAACGGCCGCCCATCACGACGTAGAAGCCGGCGAGCACAACCGCCGTGCGCCCCAGGAAGCTAACCACCAATAGCGGCGTCGGTCGCCGGCATGTCGGCATTTGCCGGCTAGTAAGCCATAGGCCGCCGAAGTAGAACAGTCCTAATCCCATTCCGGCGACCGCAGCCAACGCCAGGGGAAGAAACAGACTCATTGTTTGGATTCCTGCCCTTCCTCGTCAATCGCCTTACGTTCCTCACTGACCCAATACCAGGCATTCAGACACCCGAGTGTCACACCGGCCAGTAGCAGCGCCAACGTCCATGAAAAATCGCCAGGCCACGTCCGATCAAGCCAGAGTCCTAGCATAACGCCAATCAGGGTCGGCACGGCGACGGACCAGCCGACCACACCGAAGATTCCCAGGCCGACCCAGAGCGTCCGGTCTTGCAAACGCCTCGCTCGAATCTTGCGCGATTCCTTGGCGCCCACTTCCTCGCTCAGCTCGTGGGAGGGGCTCGGCAACGGCTCTTCGTCCAGTGGTTCAGGCATAACCTCGCCCTTCCCAATCGAGAATCTGTCGTACCAGACTAGCCTCCAGGTGGTCCAAGGCCAACCGGGCCCGATGTTCGCTTTCGTCCATTTCGCGGAATTGCTCGCGCACCGCCTGCCGCAACTCGCCCAACGCTCCTTGCACAGCGTTCCAGGTCGAAACCCATACGTCCAAACCACGCTTCACCAGAATGCCTTCGTCCACGGCAAGAAAGGTTTCCTCGCCATCCTCCGAGGCGAGGGCGAGAATGCCGGGGACTAGAGCCGCCACGAAATCCACATGGCGCGGCAACAAGCAGAAGGAGCCGTTCTGCGCTTCGGCCACCAACTTTGCGGCCTCCTGCGCCAGGAAAACGCCCGAGGGCAGGATGACCTTAACCCTCATGTTCATGGCTTCTTGGCCTCGTGAATTCCGCCGATCATGTAGAGCGACGTCTCGGGGTAATCGGCGAACTCGTCGTTCAAGATGCGCTCGCAGCCTTCGAGCGTTTCTTCCACTTCCACCAACTTGCCCGCGCGGCCGGTGAACTGTTCCGTGGTGAAGAACGGTTGGGTGAGGAACCGCTCGAGGCGTCGCGCCCGGTGGACCTTCCGTTGATCCTCCCGCGACAGCTCTTCCAGGCCGAGCATGGCGATCACGTCCTTCAACTCTTCATAGCTGGCTAGGGTCTCCCGCACCTGACGAGCAACCCGATAGTGTCGCTCGCCGACCAGGGGCGGCGTGAGCATCTTGGACTCCGAGCGCAGCGGGTCGATGGCCGGATAGAATCCCTGGCTGGCGCGTTCCCGCGAAAGCACGATCAACGCCGACAGGTGGCCGAACGTGTGTGTAACGGCAGGATCCGTGAAGTCGTCCGCCGGCACATACACAGCTTGCACCGAGGTAATCGCCGCTTCCCGCGTCGTGCAGATGCGCTCCTCCAACTCGGCTAGCTCTGTCCCCAGCGTGGGCTGATAGCCCATGCG
>CAYWIS010000324.1:0-4424 GCA_964458385.1 uncultured Pirellulaceae bacterium | reverse complement strand
AACCAGCCCTGCCGCGTCTCGATCGCGCCAGTGAAGCTGCCTTTCTCGTGACCAAAGAGCTGCGCGTCGATGAGTTCGGGAGGCACGGCGCCGCAATTGACGCGGATAAAGGGCCCGTCACGCCGGGGACTATCGTTGTGGATGGCTCGCGCGATCAACTCTTTGCCTGTCCCGGTTTCGCCGAGGATTAAGGCAGGGGCGTCGGAACGGCAAACTTGGCGCACTCGCTCCATGACGTGCCGTAGTCCCGATTGTTCGCCCACAACGACATCGCCCAAATTGCTTCGGCCTAAACGTGACAGTAGCGAACGCCGGTCTGCTTCGGCCGCCTCGCGTAGTCGCTCTAGTTCATGCAAGCGACGATCATTCTCTAACGCTACGGCCAGCGGCTCTCGCACCGCTTCAACCATCGCCTCGTGCTTTTTAAAGAAACCGTTTTCGGTTTGCGGCGCAAAGAGGACGACTCCCATGACGCCATGCGGACCCAAGAGCGGCGCCGTGAGCACTTCGCCTGGCCACTCGGGCAGCGCTATGTTTCTGAGCGCTGGTGGGAGACGACGCCCTGAAGCGATGCGTGTCACTTCTCCGCGACGTATCCAGGCGGATAAACGCTGCGTATCAGCAGCAGCCAACGTTTGCGACGATACAAGTGAGCTGCTCGCCTCGGTTGGGGCCGCAGCGGCGATTGACAATCGGTTGTGTTCAGCGTCGAGCCAGTAAACCAACAGGGCCGCCAACGGCATATGGTCAGCCAACATGGCCGCAATATTTACCGCCGATTCGCCAATTTCAATATGGCGGCAGGCTTCGCGCCACACATCGAGCAAGATTGCATGAAATCGGTCCATGGATGACCATTATATATCACGGGTGGCTGTTAAATAAGATGGTATTGGTCCGTTATATTTGACGGAATTTTCCGGATTATATCATCCATTCTGCCTGCTTCCAGGCCAATTGTGCGGCACTTGCGGGTTTTCTAGTCTTGGCACGCGCTATGCGTATACGGGCGGCCACACGGACAAGATTGAGCGATTCCTTTTTTGAGCAGGCATCTATGGATCGGTGGTATCTTCGCTTTCTGCTGCTTGGCATGATTTCGGCCTTGGGCTGTGAAGCAAAAACAGGCGGCGACGAAGGCGCAGCTTCGGTTCGCTTGCTCAATGTTTCCTACGACCCGACGCGCGAGCTTTATCAGGAGTATAACGCCGCCTTCCAGAAATACTGGCGCGAGCAAACGGGACAAACGGTTGAAATCGAACAGTCGCACGGTGGTTCGGGGAAGCAAGCGCGTGCGGTGATTGACGGCTTGCAGGCTGACGTGGTAACGCTTGCCTTGGCTTACGACATCGACATGATCGCCAGCCAAACGCAGTTGATCTCTCCCGATTGGCAAGATCGCTTGCCCTATCAGAGTGCGCCCTACACGTCGACTATTGTTTTTCTCGTTCGCAAGGGAAATCCCAAAAATATTCGCGACTGGGATGATCTGGCCCGACCAGGCGTTGCCGTGATTACGCCGAATCCAAAGACCTCGGGCGGCGCTCGTTGGAATTACCTTGCGGCATGGGGACACGCTTGGCGCAAGTTCAATGGAGACGAAGGCAAGACGCGGGCCTTTGTGGAAGCCATTTTCCGGAATGTGCCCGTCCTTGATTCGGGCGCCCGAGGCTCAACCACCACGTTTGTTCAGCGTGGGATCGGCGATGTGCTGATTGCTTGGGAGAACGAGGCGTTTCTCGCAGTCAACGAACTGGGGCCGGATCAACTTGAGATCGTTGTGCCGCCGCGGAGCATCTTGGCGCAACCGCCGGTCGCGTTGGTCGAAGGTAACGTCAAGAAACGCGGAGTAGAGAAAGTCGCTCAGGCCTACCTTGAGTACCTGTATTCGCCTGTGGGGCAACAGTTGGCGGCCAAGCATTACTATCGGCCGGTCGATCCTACGAATGTGCCGTCCGAGTTGCTGCAGCAGTTCCCGCAAGTCGAACTGTTTACCATCGAGGAAGTTTTTGGCAGTTGGCGAGAAGCTCAAGCGACGCATTTTGACGACGGCGGGGTGTTCGACCAGCTCTACGGACCCAAGTAGCCGCCGGCAACCGCGGCGTCGTGTTGCACGGTAGTGGGCAATTCCTTACGCAGACTACTCGCTTTCTCGGGGCGAATTTCCATGCGGGCTTTGTCAAAACCATCTCGCGTCTTGCCGGGCCTGGGGCTGACGTTGGGATATACCATCGGCTACCTGAGCCTGATTGTGCTGCTCCCTCTCTCGGCGCTTTTCGTCAAAAGCGCTGGGTTGACGTGGAGCGAGTTCTGGGAAACGGTCTCCAGCCCCCGGGTTGTGGCGTCTTACAAGTTGACCTTTGGCGCCTCGCTGGTGGCCGCGGCGATCAATGCGGTATTCGGTTTGATTGTGGCGTGGACACTGGTGCGGTATCGCTTTCCGGGAAGGAAGATCATTGATGCCATGGTTGACCTTCCCTTTGCGTTGCCCACCGCGGTTTCGGGAATTGCACTGACAGCCGTGTACTCGCAGAACGGTTGGCTGGGACAGCATCTCACGACGTTGGGAATCAAAGCCGCAGTCTCGCCCTTAGGGGTAATGCTCGCATTGACGTTTATTGGTTTGCCGTTTGTTGTGCGAACGTTGCAACCGGCGCTGGAGGAATTGGACAAAGAGAACGAGGAGGCCGCCGCCAGCTTGGGCGCCAATCGGTGGCAGACCTTCACGCGGGTGATCGCTCCTGCAATTATGCCGGCTCTGTTGACCGGGTTCGCCTTGGCCTTTGCCCGGGCCTTGGGGGAGTATGGCTCAGTGGTGTTCATCTCGGGCAACATGCCTATGAAGACCGAGATTACGTCGCTGCTGATCGTTTCAAAATTGGAACAGTATGACTATGCGGGGGCCACGGCGATTGCCGTCGTGATGTTGATGGCGTCGTTTGTGTTGCTCCTTGCCATCAACGGGTTGCAATGGTGGAGCGGCCAACGTCGTCGCGGGGCGGTTTAAAGACGTATCTCTTACCGACCGAGACGTAACCTCGTTGCTCCGGCAACGCCACTTCCCCGATTAAGGCTATCGCAATACCGATCATGAAGACGGCTTCTTCTTCCATAACGCTCTTTCGACCGGCGACCGCCAGGGCGGCTACCGAGGATCCGGTGTGGCTCAAGGGGGTGCTAATTGCCATTTCTATTGGCTTTCTGACGTTGTTCCTGTTCGTTCCGCTTCTGGCCGTGTTTGCCGAAGCGTTTCGGAAAGGGATTGGCGCCTACTTCGCGAGTTTTCAGGATCCGGCCGCCGTAGCCGCTATACGGTTGACGCTGATTGCGGCGGCGATTGCTGTGCCTGCGAATCTGGTGTTTGGCTTGGCGGCTTCGTGGTGCATCGCCAAGTTTACGTTTCCCGGAAAGAACGTGTTGATTACGTTGATTGACCTGCCCTTCGCCGTATCGCCGGTTGTGTCGGGGTTGGTTTACATGCTGCTGTTTGGGATGCAAGGTTGGCTGGGGCCATGGTTGAGCGAGCACGGCGTCCAAATTGTTTTTGCGGTTCCCGGCATTGTGCTGGCGACAATGTTCGTAACGTTCCCGTTTGTTGCACGCGAATTGATTCCGTTGATGCAGGAACAGGGAATTGACGAGGAGCTGGCTGCCCTCTCGCTGGGCGCCAATGGGTGGCAGACCTTTTGGCGCGTAACACTGCCGAACGTCAAGTGGGCGCTGCTGTACGGAGTGATTCTGTGCAATGCTCGCGCGATGGGAGAATTCGGCGCGGTGTCGGTGGTTTCTGGGCACATTCGCGGCAAAACCAACACCGTCCCTCTCCACGTTGAGATTCTCTACAACGAGTACAACTTTGTCGCGGCGTTTTCGGTCGCTTCGCTGTTGGCGGTGTTGGCGTTAGCCACGTTAGCCGCTAAGAGCATCGTCGAAGCCCGAGCGCGAAGCGAACGAACCGCCGTGGGAGGAGTCGCAGAGTAAAGAAATTGGTCAGGGACGAACCGAAGCAATCGCAAGAGGGGAGTACTCCCTCTCATCGCGCAGGAAATTAATCACGGAATTATCCATGAGCATCGAAGTCAAACATATTACCAAGACATTTGGCTCCTACACGGCGTTACAGGATGTTAGCCTGCGAGTCAACGACGGCGAGATGGTCGCGCTGCTGGGCCCGTCCGGCTCGGGCAAGACGACGCTCCTGCGGATCATCGCCGGGTTGGAAACGCCTGACCCCTATCCGGAAAGTGAAATCTCGTTTCACGGCGCTAGTGTTACGGGCCGTTCGGTCCGGCAGCGACAAGTAGGCTTTGTTTTTCAGCACTATGCGCTGTTTCGGCACATGACAGTGTTTGAGAACGTGGCGTTTGGCTTGCGGGTGCGGCCTCGGCATTTACGTCCGTCGCGAGCCGAAATTCGCGAACGTG
>CAYWIS010000323.1:1816-4429 GCA_964458385.1 uncultured Pirellulaceae bacterium | reverse complement strand
GCCAAGTCGTCGCGCGCCAAGGGCGTGCTAGAAGTGGGCGTCGACGTGCTGCCGCCGCTCCCCAAAGACGCCGGCGACCGCAACCGCACCAACCCCTTCGCCTTCACCGGCAACCGTTTCGAGTTCCGCGCTGTGGGCGCCAATCAGTCGATTGCTGGCCCGCTGGTGGCGATGAACACCATTGTGGCCGAATCGCTCGACTACTGTGCGACCCGGCTAGAAGAAGCGACCAAAGGCGACCCGTCGAAGCTGAACAGCGCCATTCAAGCGCTGCTCACCGACATCATCAACGAGCACGGCGCCATCATCTTCAACGGCGACGGCTACTCCGAAGCTTGGCACCAAGAGGCCGAACGGCGTGGTCTGCTGAACCTCAAGACCACCCCCGAGGCGCTTCCGGAATTGCTCAAGCCCGAAGTGGAAGAGCTGTTCGAGAAGTACGGCGTGCTTTCCAAGCGAGAATTGCATAGCCGCTTCGACATCTACATTGAGCAGTACTGCAAGACCTTGGCGGTCGAAGCGACGTTAACGCTCAAGATGGCTCGCACGATGATCTTCCCGGCGGCGGTTCGTTACCAGAACGAGCTGGCCTCGACTTGCGTTAATCTCAAGTCGCTCGGCTACGAGTTCGATACCGACACGCTCGACAAGGTCACCACGTTGGTCAAGCTGCTTCAGACGGCCATTTCCGATCTGGAAGTCGCACTGCGTCATGAAGGGGCCTCCACCAAACTGGAAGAAGCTCAGCATTACGCCAACGAGGTCCTCCCGGCGATGAGCGCGGTGCGCAACTACGCCGATCAACTGGAATGCCTGGTGTCCGACGACCTCTGGCCGTTGCCCACCTACCAGGAAATGTTGTTCATCAAGTAACGGACAGAACATTCACCTTCCGTGACTCCCACGCCCCGGCGACATTGTCCGTCGGGGCGTGGGTCATTTCTTGGGATCGTCCAGCGCATCCAACGCCAGCGAGGCGGTTCGAACTTGTCGCGATGCTCAGAAATCGCAGCCGCGGAAGAACAAGAGAATCAGAATGATCGGAATGGGCAGCCCCAGCATCCAACCAAGAAGGGCGTACTTGATTTTACCTGGGCGACGAAAAGCGGCGTGGCGCATGGTGCGTTCCTGAAACAAAGGTGATTTGTGCACCAACTAACCGCAACTTATATGCCATTCTCGGCGTTCTTGGCCGTTATAAGACCTCTTGCCGTAACTGCGGAAAGACCTTCGCCACCTTGTTCAGCAGATATTCGCCGTAGGTTCCCTGGAACTCATGAACGCTTGCCTGGTCCCAGCGATCGCTACGGTCGTCGTAGTAGGGGTGAGACTCCAAACCTTCAATCGGCCGCACTTCCGCGAAAAAGTTGGGATCAAAAAAGAAGGGAAAAGACAACCGGTTGCGATCCGCTGAATTCACCACCCGGTGCGGCGTAGAGCGATAAAGCCCGCGCGTGAGGCGATCCAGCATGTCGCCCAAGTTGCACACAAACGAACCGGGTATTGGCGGCGCGTCAATCCAGCCCGTTTTGGTTTTGACTTGCAGCCCGCCGACCTCATCCTGCTTAAGGATTGTTAGCAAACCGTAGTCGGTGTGTTCCCCTACACCCCATCGCGGTTCGTCGCTCGGCTGCAGCGCGGCTTGACGCGGATAATGAAAAATCCGGAACAGGATCAGCGGGTCGCCGGTATAGCGCCGGGCAAAGTAATCTTCGTCGAGCCCCAAGCTCAACCCAATGCCAGCCATTAACCTGTGCCCAAGTTGCGTCAGGGCGTCCAGGTACTCCAACACCGTTTCCCGAAAGCCGGGAACGTCGGGAAACAGATTGCGCCCGTGTAAGGGCGTTCCCGCTTGGACAAGCAGATGGTCGTCGGGCAATTCGGCCCCCAAATACACCCCTTCTTTCCAATCGGGTTTGCCCGAGGTCAACTCCTCGCCCACCGGAAAATAACCGCGCCAGGCCCGGCCCCCCAGCGCCATGCGAATCCGCATCTTCTCGGCCGTCTCCTGGGCGAAGAACTGCCGGCTGCACTGCTCAAGGCGCGAACATAACGACTCGGGAACCCCGTGCCCCACGACGTAAAAGAATCCCACCTCGCGGCAAGCCCGGCCCATCTGCTCTGCAACCGTGGCCGCTTGCGTCCCTCGTTTCACCAACGGCTCAACATCAATCACCGGAACGCAATCCGCGGCGGCCCCTGATATCTGACTCATGAAGAATCCCCGATCGTAAGACGACACGCATTGCCCGCGCCAAGCAGCGGCCTCGCCCCATCGCTGCCGCGCGGGGAGCGACGTTTCCTCCAGAAATCCGCCAAGCAAAGCGACGTCAAACAGCCTTCCGGCGGTCCGCTCCACGGCGTGAACGCAGGCGTTTCTCCCAGCAGTCATTATCGCCAGCGGCCCACCTTCGGCAACAATTTCATTGACGCCGGCGCCCAGAACCTTGATACTGCCCCTTGCGCTTTAGCGCGTGCGGACAACCGGTTAAGCCGCGATCGGTCCGCAGGCGCCACCATTTCCCACTACGTACCCCCGCCATTCGCCGCTTGGCGGCAAGGAGAAAGGATCCCCGATGACCGTTAAGCGGATGGATAATGTCGGCATCGTGG
>CAYWIS010000323.1:0-1806 GCA_964458385.1 uncultured Pirellulaceae bacterium | reverse complement strand
GACCTCGACGCCGCGATTGAGTTCTTTACCGAACTTGGCCTTAATCTGGAAGGACGCATGCCCATCGAGGGCGACTGGGCTGATGGCGTAACGGGACTGCGCGGCATGCGCGTCGAGATCGCCATGATGCGTACGCCGGATGGCCACAGCCGGCTGGAACTGTCGCGATTCCTGGCGCCGCCGGTCGTCGCCGATCACCGCAACGCTCCGGTGAACGCCCTGGGTTACCTTCGCGTGATGTTCACCGTCGACGACCTCGACGATACGCTTGCTCGGCTCGCCAAGCACGGCGCGGAGGTTATCGACCGCGTGGTTCAATATGAAGACACCTATCGTCTCTGCTACATTCGCGGCCCCGAAGACATTCTTCTGGGTTTGGCTCAAGAACTCCCACCGCAAACTTCCCGCTAATCACCCGCAGCGGCAAGCCTATTCGCCCTTACACCTACGACCTGGCTTTTTGTCAGATCGACTTTATAGAACGGAACGTTATTGATCATTCCCAACGCACCTTCAGCCCCCTGTTTCGCCCTATGCCGCCACGACTTGTCGCCAGCGCCGTAACGCAAGAAACGCTCAACGTGGGCGTCCCCCTGGTTGTTGCCTCGGATTCTCCGGTCGGTCGCTACCAAACGGTGTTCGAGGACGACGGGCAAACCGGTTACTTCTACGCCCTGGACGCAGAGAACGGCGACAATCCGATCGTGGACGCCCTCCACATTTACGATGTGGAACTTGTCACCGACAAGCACATGCCCTCGCAGTTGCACATCTTGTGGTCGGCCGATGGTCTTAAATCCGCGCTGTTGATTAACTCCTATCCGCACGCGGTCTTCAACTTTGAATCGCGCTCGGGCTGCTGCCGTACCGGCTTTCCTCCCCCCGTCGATCCCGCGGCTTCTCACGAATGGGACGAGTCCCAAATGGCGCACTTCCACGCACAGGAAGACCACTAACCGCGGGACACCGGCCGGCGCCAAGCTCCTTCGCAGTCAACGTCCCCTTGGCAGGACGTGACGGAGCATTCGCGGAAGAGGCCAAGCACCTAGCCGTGCCTCGCGCTGCGGCACAGTCGGCGTTGGGAAAGCCGCCTATCTTTTGGCCGATAGCATCTTCCCGCATCCCCCCACGGTCAGCCGACTGCCGCCGGCGAGGCCCTCGCACATCCTCGCGCCCCCAACGCCACGGTAGCGGCGACCATCCACGGCGCGCCGACGCCGACACCTTAAACCTGTCGGCGTCGGCGCGCTGGATGAATGACGGCGCAAGGTGGATGACGTGGAAGGGTGAATTTCCTTGGCGCGGAAGCGGAAGAACCACCCCGGCCGCAAAAAACTTACAGCACGGCGAAAATGTTCCTCCCAGTCCGAAGTGACGTTCTCTCTTGAATTTACTGAGGACGACTAAGAAGAATACTCGGCGCAACTAGCGCGCAAGATCGTAACAAACTCTCACCTTGAACATACGTTCAGTATAATAAAGGGGCAGGCCCAGATCAGCACGTTCTTTGTGCTAAGAATCCGCCTGCGGGTTGCTCTTCTTGGGTGTTCCTTTGCGTCGGACGCCGCCTGACCGGCGGCTTCTCTTTTTCAGGCTACGGGGGTAGCCGGGGGGGAGGGTCTGCGCAGACCGCGCTGCGGGCGCGGCGCAACGTTTCTCCTCGACGGCTTCCGTGGTGATGTTCCCTTCTCTTCTCGCTCCACGGTCCTATGTCTTCTCTCTCCACGTTCTTGTCGCGTTTGGTTGGGGTTCGTCAATCGGGCCGCAGTTGGTCGGCGCGCTGCCCAGCGCATGAGGACCGCCGCA
>CAYWIS010000322.1:0-4434 GCA_964458385.1 uncultured Pirellulaceae bacterium | reverse complement strand
GCGCCAATCTTCGCTTTGCCGCCACTTGCGGTACTCTTCCTCGTTGCGGTAGCGGTGAGCGCTGGTGGCGTACTTCTGCGCTTCCTCTTGGTGCTTGAGCGCCTTGCGGGCAATGGTGATGCACCGCTCCACGACCCGCCGAGCCTCTTTAGCCTTGGGAACCGTGGTAATGACGCGACCTTTCACCTTCGGAATGTTCTCGTCAACGGCAGGGTCGAAGTCCCCTTCGGTCAAGAACAAGCTCGTGGCCAGGTTGCGCAGCATTGCCTGGCGATGAGAAGATGTACGTCCGAGTTTGCGGCCTTTTCTTCGATGTCGCATGGCGGAGGCTTTCTCCAAAATTCACTTGCGGCGGCGGGAAGTCCCTCCGCAGGTGGTAGAACAGTACCAAGTGGGTTTCGTTTTCCTTGAGCGCGAACTCTGGCGCCGCGCCGTTTGCTTGACGGGCAGCAAAAGCGATGTTCCCCCAAGCCTTTCCCTGCGTTGCTAGGGGGAACATCGGCTCAACTTTCGATGGCTTGTTAACGCACCACCGGCGCTGGCGGAACCCGCATACCCAAATGCAAGCCCAAGTCGCTCAGCTTTTCCTTGACTTCGTTGAGCGTGGTCTCGCCGAAGTTGCGAATTTCCAGCAGTTGGTCTTCGGTGCGCTGCACCAACTCGCGGACGGTGTGAATTTTCTCAGACTCTAAGCAATTCGCCGCCCGAACCGACAGGCTCAATTGCGAAATGCTCATGTTGAGTTTCTGCTCCAGCGCCGGATCAATCCCGCCAGCGCCGCCGCGAGCAGGTGAATGGACGCGCCCGCCCAATTCGGTGTAGTGGACGAACGGATTGAGGTGCTTGCGGAGAATCTTGGCGGCTTCCACCAACGCCATTTCGGGCGAGATGGAGCCGTCGGTCCAAATCTCCAGGGTGAGTTTGTCGTAGTTCGTTTTCTGGCCGACGCGGGTTTGCTCAACCTCAAAGTGAGCACGGCGCACCGGGCTGAAAACCGCGTCGATCGGAATGATGCCAATTTCGTGTTCGCCGGCGCTGTGCTCCGTGGCGGGCACGAAGCCGCGGCCGTTCTCCACGACCATTTCCATCAAGAACGGCACGTCGTCAGTGAGGGTCGCCAGGACGTGGTCCTTGTTGATGATCTCGACGTCGCTATCGGCTTGGATATCGGCCCCGGTAATCGCTCCCCGGGTGTTCTTTTCGACCGTGATCACCTTGGTCGAATCGGTGTGCTTCTTGACCACCAACGACTTAACATTGAGCACGATATCGGTCACATCCTCCAGCACGCCGGGGATGTTCGTAAACTCGTGCTGGGCACCGCGCACCTTGATTTGGGTGACGGCCGAGCCTTCCAAGCTCGACAGCAAAATGCGGCGCAGACTATTGCCGATGGTGGTTCCGAAACCGCGTTCGAAGGGTTCGGCGATGAACTTCCCGTAGGTCGCGGTCAAGGTTTCGGTATCGCATTTGACCAAACTGGGGAGTTCCAACCCACGCCAACGAATATGCATTATCAAGTTCCGTGGAAGAGGGACACAAGCAGAATGCCAAACAGAGGACGCCGTCGCGGGCGGCGTCTAGAAAAATTCACTCACGGCGGGGACGGCCTGCTGCATGGAAAGGTTGCGCTCTCATCGGGCGCAACACAAGGGGAGGTCGACGTTAGCTGGCGGCGATCACAAACCGTGAGCGATCGCGCCCAGCGGGAAGCTATACGCGGCGCCGCTTGGGCGGTCGGCATCCGTTGTGGGGAATGGGGGTTACGTCTTCGATCGACTTTACCGTCAGGCCGGCCGACTGAAGCGCCGTAATGGCGCTTTCACGACCCGCGCCAGGACCTTTGACCAAGACTTCAACCTCTTTAACGCCAAACTTGGCAGCCTTTTCTGCCGCTTGTTGAGCAGCGCACTGGCCGGCGAACGGAGTGCTTTTACGGCTTCCCTTGAAGCCGCTGGTGCCGGCGCTGGCCCAACAGAGGGTGTCGCCCTTGGTGTCGGTGATGGTGACGACCGTGTTGTTGAACGTCGCCTTAATGTGGGCGACGCCCTGGGTGACATTGCGGCGAGTCTTGCGCTTCTTCGTCGCAGCCGAAGTGGTGGCTTTCGCCATCGCTAATTGTCTCCTCCAAAGTCCTCAGACGGATGTATCAATGAACTACTACCGCAGATCCTTTACGCCCTTCTTGCCGGCCACGGTCTTCTTGGGACCTTTGCGGGTTCGAGCGTTGGTGCGGGTGCGCTGGCCCCGAACGGGCAATCCGCGACGATGCCGAATGCCGCGATAGCAGCCAATATCTTTCAACCGCGCGATGTTTTGCTGGACTTGCCGGCGCAGCGGCCCCTCAACCGTATACTCCGACTCCAACAGGGCCGCCAAACGGCTGACCTCGTCCTCGCCCAATTCGCGAGCCTTCTTTTCGGGCGGAATGCCGGCCTTTTTGCACAGCTCACGCGCCACACTGGGACCTACCCCATAGAGGTAGGTCAATGAATAGACTGTCTGCTTATCGTTGGGGATATCCACACCCAAAAGACGCGGCATACAAAACTCTCCTTTGGCTCCGGCAATCGTTTATGCAAATGAAATTCTCGCGCACCGGGCGCGCTTAGCCCTGCCGTTGCTTGTGACGGGCATTGGAGCAAATCACATAAACCCGCCCTTTGCGGCGGACAATCTTACAGTTACCGCAAATACGTCGAACGCTTGCTCGAACCTTCATGGCGCATACCGTTGGCGACAAGAAAACGCTACCAAACAAACAAATATATCGGGATGTACACCGGCTACGCAACCCCGGTGGGCGGCATTAGCACAGCAAAATTGCCGCCGCACGCAGGGGAGTTCTGCAGGGCGAGTTGTCTCGGCGAGGGCGGTGGCGTGGCCCGGGAATTAGGCCGTCTTGCCGATGGAACTTCGGCCGCCTGCCGTGGGGGTGATTCTACGTGGCCCTTGGCGAGGACCGGAATTATGCGCGATCCAGCCAACTTTGACGAGTACGGTAGGAGTTGTCGTTAGGTCATCATACAGAGATTCGCCTCCTCGTGCGTTGCAAACGGGCTAGCGGCGGAGGTATCGGGGCGCTGGTTTATCTCTAAGGCGGCGCTTGCGTTGTCTAGTTTGCTTCGCGCCTCTTCCGCGAGGATCGCGGATCGGGGACAAGTTTGCTGGCTCGCTACGCAGAAAGAGCGTCATAGTCGGTTGGTGTTTTCTTCGCGACAGAATGGTGATGTCAGGTTCCTAAGGGTGAAGCTACGGGTGTCATCCTGCGGGCGGTGTGGGCGCCGCTTTTACTTTTCAGTCCTGGATTAGCACCGTATCGTCATGCTCGTAGGGAGGTGTGCAGCAGCAAAGGAATCTGAGGACGGTGTCCCCGGTGTTGGTAATTTGGTGGATTTGTCCCGGGGGGATGGCAATGGCGTCACCGGGGCCAACATCGCGCTCCTCGTCGCCGAGCCGCATTCGGCCTGTGCCTTCGAGTAAGTAGTAAATCTCCTCGGTTTGCGGGTGATAGTGGGGTGTGGTTGACCCTCCCGGCGGCAGCCGAGCTTCGGCAAGGCTTTGTTTGACAATGCAGGAATTCCGATAGGCCAGGAGTTCGCGAATTTCCGATCCGTCCGCCGTGATGAACGAGGGGACTTCCGCGATATTTCGGACATCCATGCGATTTCTCCTATGGGGATCTACAGGGGTGGGGGCGGGCGACAAACGGAGAGCTTAAAGTTCTCTGGCGCGCTCTTAGAGCTGGGGGGCGTCGGTCTTCTGACGCGTTATCGTAACAATCGGCGCATGTATCGAGAGAAAATTCTGTTTCACGTAAAGTTTTAGAAAGGCCCGTCGATTTTCGCTTGCCACAATGCGTCGCTTCTGCTGCAGTTGGGCTTCATGCCGAGATGAATGTATGCGTTGCGACTTGATTTTCCTGGCTAAGAGGGCGAAACTGGCGTTGGATTAAGCATGTGTGGCGGGAAATCTCGCCCCGATTGCGAGGGTCTTACGATGAAATCGCCCATGACTGCGCCCCAGGTGTTGGACCGCGAATTTCTTGAGTTGCGCGCGAAAATTCTGGAGTTGGCTGCGGCGTTGGATCGCCTTGACCGCAGTGAAGGCGCTGTTTCCGACGATGTCCGTTACCAACGTCTTCGGCAGGCCATCGAGTTGCTGCTAGCGCAACAGCCCAACCGCGCTGAGCAGGTGCAATTGATTTTCTCCCGCGAGTACGACGACGCGTGGCGTAAGAAGTTCGGGGTCTAAGCCTGCATTTTGGTTCCATGTAGCTGGCCGCCGCGCCGAGGGGATTCTGCTATGTACTACATCGACCCGCATATTCATATGGTCTCGCGGACGACCGACGACTACGAGACCCTGGCCAAAATGGGGTGTGTGGCGATCTCTGAGCCCGCCTTTTGGGCCGGCTTTGACCGAGGGAGCGCC
>CAYWIS010000321.1:0-4447 GCA_964458385.1 uncultured Pirellulaceae bacterium | reverse complement strand
CGTTTCGCCTCGCGTTTGTCGATGTACTCGCCGGGGTCCCAATCGTAAACGTCGCCGCCGAAGCGGACTTTATACCCTGTGGTATCGAAAACGCGCAACGGGTGGATGCCGCTCTCGCCGCGAACCAGACGATCGAAAAGATCGTCTACTTTCTGACTCAGCGACGTAACAACCCCCAGGCCAGTAACGACGACTCGCCGTGCCATGCTAACAAGGTGTCCCTGGAAAACGTAGAGAGACCAGCCGTCCTACGAGGATGACGCCTGCTCCTGCTCAATGAAGTCAATTGCCTGGCCGACGGTTTGGATACGTTCGGCCGCATCGTCGGGAATGCTGATGTCGAACTCCTCCTCCAACTCCATCACCAACTCCACCGTGTCGAGCGAGTCGGCGCCCAAATCGTTGATGAAGTGGGTATCACGAGTGATCTTTTCTTTATCAACGCCGAGTTGTTCGGCCACAATGTCAATTACGCGATCTTGAACAGACGCCACGTTTACCGCTCTCCTGCAATGAGGTGTTCTAGGCGGCCAAAGCGGCCGTGGAACGATACAGTTACATTTACATTACCCGAGCATGACCGCCCGGGAAACAGTAGAAGATAGAGGATGCTGGCGAACGCGGTCAAGACGGACACTAGGCCGTCATTCCGCCATCCACTGTCAGCACATGCCCCGTAATATAACTTGCGGCGGGACTCGCCAAGAACAATACGGCGGCGGCCACATCCTCGGGCTCGCCCAGCCGTTTGGCGGGAATCCGCTTCTTCGCCTCTTCCAAAGCAACGGCCGCAATCGCGCGGGTCATGTCGGTAACGATAAATCCTGGGGCGACGGCGTTAATGGTGACATTACGCCCTGCCAACTCGCGAGCCAGACTGCGCGTCATGCCGATCAACCCCGCTTTGGAGGCCGAGTAGTTCGTCTGGCCCGGATTTCCCACGATCCCCGACACGCTCGACATATTAATGATCCGCCCGTAACGCTGCCGCATCATGTAGCGCGAAGCGGCGCGGGCGAACAAAAATGCGCCGCGAAGGTTTGTGGCGATGACCTCATCCCACTCGTCATCGCTCATCCGCGGCATAAGCGTATCGCGAGTGACCCCGGCGTTGTTAACCAGGATGTCCAGTTTCTGCCATTTTTCGACAACGTCGTCGACCCCCTTTTCGACGCTCTCGCGATTCGTGACATCGCAGCTAAACGCTTCGGCCTCGCCCCCCGCCTGACGAATCGCCTCGACGGTTTCCGCAAGCTTTTCTGCACTTCGCGCCACACACGCCACTTTGGCGCCATTGCGAGCCAACTCGCGCGCTACGGCGGCGCCAATGCCGCGGGAGGCCCCCGTAACAAGCGCCACTTGTCCCGAGAGATCGGCGGAAAGCGGAGGAGTAGAGTTTTCGGCCATGGCAATTAAGACTTTTGATCAATAAAGACGTCGGCCCATCAACCGACGCAAACGAACGCCGCCGCCCAAGAGTTGCAGCCTACTCCAGGACTCCCTCTACGGCGACTTTGCGATCAATACGCCGCATCAGCCCACGGAGCACGCGACCAGGTCCGACCTCCACCATATGGTCAACGCCTTGGTCGATAAGGTAGCGCATCGAATCCTCCCATCGCACGGGAGACACAACCTGTTCGATGAGCAACCGCCGAATCTCTTCAGGGTCGTCGTGGGGGCGCGCGTCAACATTTGACACCACCGGAATCCGCGGGCGAGACAACGGCGCATCAGCCAAGGCCGAAGCCAACTTCTCAACCGCCGATTTCATCAACGGCGTGTGAAACGCCCCCGCAACCGCCAACGGCTGCACCTTGAGCGCGCCAGCCGCCAGCCCCAATTCCGCCGCCTTCTCGCACGCAGCGTTATCGCCCGAGACGACAATATTCCCCGGGCATAGGAGATTCGCTACCTGCAATACGCCGCCATTTCGCGCCTGTACGCAAATCGCTTCAACCTGACTTCGCTCCAGACCGAGAATGGCAACCATGCCACTGGGGGCGGCGTCTGCAGCCTGCTGCATGGCTTCACCCCGCCGCTGAACGACACGCAGCGCGGTTTCGAAGTCCATCACCCCCGCAAACACCATGGCCGTGTATTCGCCAAGACTCAGGCCCGCCGCGTAGGCGCACTGCTCAACAACGTCCGGGCGTTCACGACGAAGCTGCTCCAACGCCGCCAGGCTCGTGACAAACAAGGCCGGCTGACTATAGACCGTCGAGTCCAAATCTTCCGCCGGCCCCTCGAAGCAGATCTTCGCCAGATCGTAGCCCAAGACTTCGCCTGCGCGCTCGTACAGCGCCCGCGCGGCCGGTATGGTTTCCGCCAAAACACGGCCCATACCCACCTTCTGCGCGCCCTGCCCCGGAAATAGAAAGGCGGTTTTGCTCACAGGTTACTTTTCTTCTTTCGGCTCAACCACAACACGCCCCATATAGTAGCCGCAATTCGGGCACACCACATGGGTGGGCTTGGCGGTGCTACATTTCGGGCAATATGTCATTTCACGTGCTTTGAGATGATCGTGAGCGCGCCGACTTCCTGTGCGTGCGTTGGATTGTCGTCTCTTAGGAACAGCCATGACCGCGGCCTTACTAGGTAAAAGTCGTGTCAGTAAACGGGTTATAGTACGCGTTGCCAGATAAAACTGTCAAGCGTAGCTCGACTCCGGGGAGCAGCCTTTTACGGAGCGATTTTTGCGGGCAAACGCCCCTCGTCTA
Organism: uncultured Pirellulaceae bacterium; assembly: GCA_964458385.1. Taxonomy (GTDB): domain Bacteria; phylum Planctomycetota; class Planctomycetia; order Pirellulales; family Pirellulaceae; genus JAHWKS01. The sequence goes on along the minus strand of CAYWIS010000321.1, from coordinate 1,724 downwards.
CGGATATAAGGTAGAGTTGAGTGCCAGGAGGTGGGGCCCCTGGCGAGCTTAGCCTTGCTCTGAGGTTTCCCTCTTTTTTCGCGGAGTCGCGCGCGTGCGTCAATCCTCTTTCGCCTGTTCGCGCCGGCGAGGCGCCGTGATCGTTTTGGCGGCAATTGGACTCGTGGCGCTGGTTATGATGGTCGCCTTCGCGATCGACCTGGGCTACCTATGCACGGTCCGCACGGAGTTGCAATGCGCCGCCGACGCGGGAGCCTTGGCGGGAGTAGCCGAGCTAAGCGACAACCCCGGCAGAGCCAGACAACTTGCTAAGGACTATGTACGACGGAACGTCGCCGTCAAAGATAGCGATATTGACATTCGCTTCGGACGGTGGAATCGCGCCAATGGATCGTTTATCCCCGACGCGATGCCGCGCGACGCCCTTGAGGTAATCGTCCACCGGCCCGACACCCCGTTGTTTTTCGGCAAAATTATCGGTCGAACCACTCAGGAAATGTCCGGCCGAGCCGTGGCCTCGTTCAGCCCGCGCGATATCGTTCTTGTGCTCGACTTTTCCGGCTCCATGAACAGCCATGACCGCATTGGCGAGTTAAAGAAGGCGGTTTCACTGTTCACCGACATCCTCGAAGCCGTCGACGGGGACGACCGTGTCGCCTTTGCACGCTACTCCACTTGGGGCGAGATGGTGATCCCGCTGACCGACGATCTAGCGGCGGTCGAAGCGCGCGTCCATCAGGATCGGGCGCTCGGCTGGACCAACATCGGGCACGGCATGGAGCTGGCACGCACCGAATTTCAACAGCGAGGCCGAAGCCACGCATCGAAAATCATGGTGGTGATGACCGATGGCCACGTCAATCGTCCAAAGGGAACCGACCCGAAGACCTATGTTCTCGACCAAGGGCGCCTTGCGAAAGAAGAAGGAATCACGGTCATGTCCATCAGCTTTGGCCAGGACGCCGACAAGCTCCTAATGAAGGAGGTCGCCGAAATCACCCGCGGCCTCCACTTCAATGTGCCCGACAAAGTCTCTGCCCAAGAAGACGATCTGAGCGCCGTGTTCCGCAAGATTGCCCTCCATCGTCCGTTCAAACTGGTCGACTAACGCCCGCTGGCGTTACGGGCTCTCAGGCATCGGGCGGTGTGAAGCGGAAATGCTCGCTTTGGCTGAAAAACCGAAGCGGGTTCTCGTAAACCACCTGCCGAATCAGGCTTTCTGGATGACCGCGACGGCGCATTTCTAAAATAAAGTCCGGTACGGCGGTTGGCTTGGAAGGCCCCCAATCGCCCGCCGAATTGACCATTAGCCGCTCCGGCCCATACATCTCGATAATATCAGCAGCCCGTTGCGGGGTGCACTTGGTCACGGGATACAGCGTCATTCCCGCCCAAAAACCAGCGTCCAAAACAGCCCGCACCGTGTGCTCCTCAACGTGATCCACAAGCACCCGCGACCGCTCAACGCGACTGTCGCCGCAGAGCATATCCAGGATCATCCGAGTGCCTTGATATTTATCCTCCAAGTGCGGGGTATGAATGAGAATCTGCTGCCGATGCTCAATCGCTAGCTCCACGTGCTCCAAAAACACGGTCGCTTCATTGCGGGTGTTCTTGTTGAGCCCGATTTCGCCAATCCCAAGCACATTGGGCCGATCCAAAAATTCGGGGATCATGGCGATCACTTGCCTGGACAGCTCAACATTTTCGGCCTCCTTGGCGTT
>CAYWIS010000320.1:0-4610 GCA_964458385.1 uncultured Pirellulaceae bacterium | reverse complement strand
ATCGCTACCTGCGAACCATGAACCGTTAGAGTTTTCGGACAAAGCCTAGCATGATCGCGCTGGTCGGGCAACTCGGTATTAAGTTCATTGCGCTGTTTCGCCCATAAGAGCTGGCAGCGTTCTGGAACGAGATATGCTCTTCTCTGGTGCATGCCACCATAGCTCCCAAGGCGATAGTTGCTCTACGTAGTCGCTTCTTATCAAATAATGCTTGCGCGTAAACGATCGCACGCTTGTTCATGTCGTGCTGGGCCGCGGTTTGGACTGTCTGGTCTGCTTTGACTTTCGCGGCTTCTTTGGCGAACTCCACTCGTTCGAAGGAAGGCTGAAATGAAATCAGCACGGATTATCGCCAGTGCGGTAGCAATGCTTTTCATCATCGCCATCGGAGTCTCGCAAGAGCGGCCGCGAGACGAAAGGTCAACCACGCAGGCTCAGCACGCCAACGACAGAACTGTCGCCGCTCGTCCACAAGACGATCAAGCAATCCGCGAGGCTTCAAGATCGTTCGCCAAGGCATTTGAGTCGGGCGACGCGAAAGCCGTTGCGGCCTTCTTTACCGAAGCGGCGGAGTACCAGGATGAGGGTTCCGAGCCGGTTCGCGGCCGGAAGGCTTTGGCCGATGCATACGAAAAGTTCTTCGCCGAGCGGAAGGAGCTAAAGGTTAAGTCCGAAACTAACGCAGTTCGTTTCCTAGGTGCTGATACAGCAATTGAAGAGGGAACGTTCACGGTTGGAGTGAAAGACAGCCCGCCCATCACCAGTCGATTCAGTGCCCTTTACGTCCGCGAAAACGGGGCCTGGCTGATCGCGCTCCTCAAGGAATGGGGCGATGACACCGCAGCCCAGCCTAGCCTCGAGGATCTGGCGTGGCTGATCGGCACTTGGGAGAGCGAGGGAGACGGACTCACCGCTCGCACCGTCTATGAATGGACTGCCAATAAGGCGTTCATTCGCGCGCGGTATACGATCGCGTCGAAACAGGAAGGCGAGAAACCCAACTCGGGAATCCAAGTCATCGGCGTTGATCCGGCCGTGGGATACATTCGCGCCTGGCTCTTTTCGCCCGACGGCGGCATTGGCGAATCGACGTGGGCTTGGGACGGCCATCGCTGGATGATCGAATCGGTTGGCACGCTGGCCGACGGCACCGCCACGTCGGCGGTCAATTTCCTCAGCCGCACCGGCGATGACGAGTTCACTTGGCGATCGGTGCAAAGAACGGTGGCAGGCGAGCATCAAGCCGACATTGGGCCGGTGAAAGTGAAGCGAGTTGCAGGGGCGGGCGATGCGCCCCGCGACAATACGCCGTAATCCCATTTCAGGATTGCACGCCGCGTAGATCTCGTTGGAGGAGATCGAGCCGTGAAAGCATTAAGTCATTGGGTGTGGCTGGGACTGTTCCTGATTTTGACCGCCTGGTGCGGCCACGCGTCCGCCGGTCGATTTGGAGGCGGCGGGTTTCGTGGCGGAGGTGGGTTTCACGGAGGCGGCGGATTTCATGGCGGCGGAATGGGCAGACCTTCTGGCGGCGCACATTTCGGAGGTGGAGGGCATTCCAGCAGAGCGCCTATATCCCGCCCATCGTCAGCAGCGCGGCCGAATTTTGAGAGGCCGTCCAGACCGGCAAGCAGCTCGATTCATGGGCCCTTTGCGGGGAACCTTAGCGAACGGCGCACGCAGTTTGACGGCGCAAGAAACTTTTCCCGCCCCGGCGCCGGGGGCGCAGGCACTCGGCATGTTTGGGAAACGCCACGCGGCGGAAATATCTACGCAGGGGGCGGTCATCGGTCATTCACCGGGTCGGGCGGAGGAACATTCGCGGGCCAAGGCGGCAGATACGCTTACACGGGGCCGCATGGCGCGGTGGCGATCGGCGGCGGCCAACGAGGAGCGTATACCGGTCCTGGCGGCCGGGAAATCGCCGGCGGTCGAGGAGGCGGGGTGGTCATTGGCCCCAATGGCAACGTCCACGCTGGCGGCTCGCGAGGCGTCGCGGTGAAAGGGCCCGGCGGCGCGGCCATTGCCGGCAGCCACGGTGCAATGACCGTCGGACCAAGCGGCGCCACCGCCCACGCCAGTCGAGCAGGTACTGCCACTGGCCCTGGCGGCACGATTGCGGGTGGCAGTCGGGCTGGCATCGCCACTGGGCCGGGCGGAACCATCGCCGGTGGGAGTCGCGGCGCGGTGGCCGTCGGACCGTACGGCGCCGTCGCGGGCGGCGGACGAGTTGTCGCAGGACGTGCAGCTTACGGCTCAGGAATCGCCGGGACGCGGTTTGTCGCCGCTTCCGACTTGCGCGGGCAGGGTGCTTATGTCCGCAATAATTTCCGCTCTTACAACGCCTTTACGCCCAATTGGTATCGCTATCATCCGGGCGCGTGGTACGCGGCCGGTTGGAATGCTGGTTCAAGCTGGTCAACCCCAGGCTGGTACGACTGCTCCAGCTACTGCGGCTATCCCGAAGACACATCCGCCGTCTACTACAACTACGGCGACAACGTGACCTACCAAGGGGACTCCGTCTACTACGACGGTCAACCCTACGCCACGCAAGAAGAGTACGCCGCACAGGCTTCGCAGATCGCCGCCCAGGGCAAGGAAGCCCAACCGGCCGACGACGAAAAATGGCAAGCGCTGGGCGTCTTCGCGATGATTAAGGGTGACGAAACCAGCTCCAACGACATCTTCCAGCTTGCGCTTAATCAGGACGGCATTGTCCGCGGCAACTACTACAACGCGGTGACCGACCAGACCACGCCAGTCTCCGGCTCGCTCCAAAAAGACACCCAGCGCGTCGCCTGGGCCATCGATGGTCAGCCAGATACTGTCTATGAAACCGGCCTGTATAACCTGACGCAAGACGAGACGACAATGCTCGTCCACTTTGGTCAGGACCGCACGGAGCAATATAAGCTCTTCCGTGTCCAACAAACGGATCAAGCTGCGAATGCAACAGCACCCTAGTTTCCGCGATTGACTCTTACCTCGCGTTGCACAAGTGGCGGTTGGCGTTGCCGAAAGCGTTCTTTCCGTTTTCGGAGAAACTCCATGAATTGCCGGTCCATCTTCCTCGTCATGACGTTCTCTTGGGCGACTCTCGTCGCCTCCATTGCCGCGGGCCAGAACAACCAGCCCGACGCTGCCAGCAAGCCGAACATCCTTGTGATCTTCGGCGACGATATAGGGCAGTCAAACATCAGCGCCTACACGCACGGCTTGGTGGGCTATAAGACGCCGAACATCGATCGGCTCGCCCGAGAAGGCATGTTATTCACCGACTACTATGCCGAGAACAGTTGCACCGCGGGCCGCTCAACCTTCATCACGGGGCAGTCTTGCCTGCGCACCGGCCTCAGCAAGGTTGGATTCCCCGGCGCCACTATCGGTCTGCAAAAAGGGGATATCACCATTGCCGAGGCGATCAAGCCCTTGGGATACGCCACAGGCCAATTCGGAAAAAATCATTTGGGCGACCGCGACGAGTATCTACCGACCGCACACGGTTTCGACGAGTTCTTCGGGAACCTCTATCACTTGAACGCCGAAGAGGAGCCGGAGCGACCTTATTGGCCAAAGAATGATCCGGCTTTCGTCAAAGCATTCACTCCCCGCGGCGTGATTCGATCCACCGCGGATGGGAAGATCGTGGACACCGGCCCCCTGGACCGCAAACGGATGGAAACGATCGACGATGAAACAACGGCCGCTTGTATGGATTTCATCGAACGCCAGGCAAAGGCCAGCAAGCCATTTTTCTGCTGGATGAACTTCACGCGGATGCACATCTTCACGCACATTCGCGAAGCCAACAAGGGAATCAGCGGCATGCCGGGCAATGACTACGCCGACGGTATGATCGAAATGGATATGAATGTCGGCAAGTTGCTCAAGCTCCTCGATGACCTCAAGATTGCCGACAACACCATTGTCGTTTTCACGACCGACAACGGACCCAATGCCTTCACCTGGCCGGACGCTGCCACCACGCCATTTCGCTCCGAAAAAGATACCAACTGGGAAGGCGCGTTCCGCGTGCCGGCGCTCGTACGCTGGCCAGACCACATCAAGGCTGGCGAGGTGAGTAACGAAATCTTTTCCGGATTAGATTGGTTTCCCACGTTGCTGGCCGCGGCGGGAGATACCGATGTTAAAGAACGTCTGCTGAAAGGCTGGCAGCCGCCGGGCAACCCGACGAAGTTTCGCAACCATCTCGACGGATTCAACCAGTTGGATTACCTCACTGGAAAAGCCGACAGCAGCGCTCGCAATGAGTTCTACTACTTCAACGACGACGGCGACCTCGTGGCTATGCGCATCGGCAACTGGAAGTTGATTTTCGAGGAACAGGAAAAACCGGGCCAGTTCGACGTATGGGCGAATCCGTTTACGAAGCGGCGCGTGCCTTTAGTGTTCAACCTGCGGATGGACCCCTACGAACACGCACAAATTTCCGGAAGCGGCTATGACCAGTGGCGGATCGAAAACACCTATGTAGTTCCCTTGGGCCAGACGAAGGCGACTGAATTCCTCCAAACGTTTGTCGAGTACCCGCCTAGCCAACGGCCAGCAAGCTTCAGCATCGATCAAATCCGCAAGGCCGTGGACAA
>CAYWIS010000319.1:0-4621 GCA_964458385.1 uncultured Pirellulaceae bacterium | reverse complement strand
TTTTTGTTTTTTCCTGCAAGAAAGCATGCTCTGTCACCACTATGTCACCACGACTGCACAACTCTTGCCTCTTTCCACACCTCAAGAGGGAACGCACAGGCAGGAAGAAGAAGGATTGCGAGCTTTAGAAAATGAGCCGGCGGCGAAAGTTGCGGGGATCCGCGGCGCTCGCGCGAACCGTGGCTAACGTGGAGTCGCCGGATTGGCGCTGGCTGCTGTCGAAGCAAGTGTTCCGGCGAACTCAACTCCGCAGCATTTGAACTGCGGTTCCCATCAGTGGCTGATTGCCTCCTCCTGCCGCCATCCCTCGGCAATTTAACCGCAATTTGAGACTTGCCACGAAAGAAGGCCAGCCAGGCCCATATTCGCTAACACGGCATCTGGCCAAGCGGCAAGAAGGGGACCAAGGCAATTGCCATTTCGCCCCAACATGGCCAGTACGTCGCCAACGCCTCACTCGGTTTTTTGCACAATATTCGGCATCGTTGAGAGCACGCCCAGAAGGATTCGAACCTTCGACCTGCGGATTAGAAGTCCGCTGCTCTATCCAGCTGAGCTATGGGCGCGTATGGGTTGAAGAATTCTACCATGAGCGGTAGACGGATAAAGCGGGGTTGAGGCGAATCCCCCGGTGGCCGGCTTGCCCGGACTACTGCGAGTGACGCGCGGGCGAACATGAATGTTCGTCACCTAGGGAAGAAAACTCGATTACTGCTTCGCCCAGAGGGTGTGGTCAATGTTTCGAGCAGCACGACAGGCAACGCGAAGCCCGATCGTTGGTCACTTTGAGGGAAACCGCCCTAGGAAACATTAGGGGACGCTTATAAGTCGCCTCGATTAAGCAACGACTCTTGCCCAGCCAGCAAAGCGGGCATTAACAACAAATCCGATAGGAATTACAGCCAATCAGTCTTAGAGCGAGCTAACTTCGATAAGCAACGCTGGAGAGTGCCGCCGCGCCGCTTTCAGAGCCACCAGGGAAAGAGTACGGCGCCCACTAAGTTGCCGGCGATCACCGCCATCATCAAGCCGGCTGCGGCGATATAACGCGGAGTTGGGGTTTTTCGTTCCGCCCATTCGACCGCTACCACCGCCAGCCCCATCCAGGCCCCGGCCAGAGGCGCGCAGAGCAGATCAAAACGCCATTCGCTTGACACTAAGACGCCGAAGGAAACGGCCGGAAGCACAACCGTCAGCATCGCCGCCCCGCCAGCCAAGGCGCCAATTCCCAAGCTAGGATAAAACCGCTGCGGCCAGGTAACGGCCACCGCAACTGCAGCGACGCAGCCGACCAAGCCCCAAGAATAGCGCAACAAAGGGTCGATGACCGGCGCCCCGGCCGCCGAGAGATAGCCGAACATTGCGCCTACCACACTCCAGAAAATCCCTGACGATACGCGACCGGCGGCCTTTCCGACGATCATTCCAATGATCAAAGCCACAAATGTGATTTCGAAGCCGACAACGCAGGCTTCAACCCCAAAACCACGCAAGTACGCCAGAGCCATTCCGACTGCCGCGGTGGTCCATAGGAGCGCGGCAACACCAAATTGCGGCGCAGCGGAAGCGGATCCATGAGAGTGCGGTGTTTGCATCGGTGGTCGCGCCGCGGAGATTCAAAGAAGCAAGAAGGCGTAAACCTATAGAATTTATCGTACCGGCCTACGGAGAACCGGACAATCTTTTCCTAGTCCACCTCGACGTCTTGGTGTGGACGTGGCGTCACCTTTTAAACTCCTGCACAGCATCGCTCATGCCTGATCGCCGTACGCACCGTGGGCCACACCCCGAGGACGCCCGACTCTTTGGCGAGTCCGCCCTTCCCATCTTGCGGCAAGCGGCGGCGGACTTCTGCTGGCTGCTAAATCGGGATTACCCTCCCACAGCCTCTTTGGCCCTGGTGGGCAACCGCTACCAACTTGACCAGCGGCAGCGTATGGCTTTGGCTCGTTTTGCGTGCAGCGACGCTAAGCGTGATTCACGCCGCGACCGTTGTTGCACACTGACCCGAGTGCGAGGGCAGACGGTATGGCTGGACGGTTTCAACGTGCTCACCACGGTCGAAGCGGCGCTGGCCGGCGCCGTGGTGCTAGTCGGGCGCGACGGGAGCCTTCGAGACCTGGCTGGCATGCACGGAACTTATCGCAAGGTGGAGGAGACTGAACCGGCGCTACGGCTCATCGGCCGGGCGCTGGCCGAAAGCGGCGCCGGGCCGTGCCGCTGGTATTTTGACAGCCCAGTTTCAAATAGCGGACGCTTGAAGACGGTGCTCCTCTCCCTGGCCGCCATTGAAGGTTGGACCTGGGAAGTGGAGCTAGTGGCGAACCCCGACCCGCTGCTTAAACAGGCCGCCACGATCGTCGCTACGGCCGACAGCATAATTCTTGACGCCTGCGGATCGTGGCTCAATTTAGCGAGAGAAACGGTCGAAAAATATGTTCCCGCAGCGTGGCGTGTCGAATTGGAGCCTGACACGCCACCGCGGTAGAATCGGACAAGGGGCAACCGTGCGAGGCGGCGCCGGTTGACCAGAACTACCACTTTCCGCGCGACCCTCGCTCGCGCCGTCGGCAAAGGAGCATTATGACAACACCGGTGACCTTGATTCCCGGCGATGGAATTGGCCCCGAAGTAACCGCAGCCGCCCGCCGCGTGGTGGACGCCACAGGAGTAGCCATTGACTGGCACGTCCGCCATGCCGGTGAAGAGGAATTCGCCCGCACAGGCGAGGCTTTGCCCCAGGAAACGCTCGATTCCATCCGCCAGAATCACTTAGCGCTTAAAGGTCCGACCGCCACACCCAGCGGCGCGGGGTATCGCTCGGTCAACGTGCGAATCCGACAAGAACTGGACTTGTTTGCGAACTTCCGTCCCGCGAAGTCGATTCCAGGGGCCGCCACCCGTTACGAAAACGTGGATCTGATTGTCGTCCGCGAGAACACCGAAGGACTTTATAGCGGGCTGGAGCACCAGGTCGTGCCCGGAGTGATTGAGAGTCTGCGAATCATCACCGAGAAAGGCTCCGAACGAGTGGTGCGGTTCGCATTTGAAGCGGCCGTTCAGTACCGGCGCCGCAAAGTGACCGCCGTGCACAAGGCCAACATCCTTAAGCTGAGCGACGGGTTGTTCCTGAACGTGGCCCGGCGAGTCGCGAAAGAGTTTCCGCAGATCGAATACGACGAGTGCATTGTCGACGCCGCCGCCATGAAGCTGGTCCTCAATCCTTACCAGTTCGACGTGCTGGTGATGGAGAACCTGTTTGGAGACATTCTCTCGGACCTAACCTCGGGCCTGGTTGGCGGGTTAGGACTGACTCCTAGCGGCAACATCGGGCACGATTGTGCGGTGTTTGAAGCGGTTCACGGCACCGCGCCCGACATCGCTGGCAAAGGGCTTGCTAATCCTACCGCCGTGATTCTCAGCGCGGCGCTAATGCTGCGGCGCATGAACCAACACGAAGCGGCTGACCGAATTGAAGCCGCTGTGCGGAAAGTCATTGGCGAAAGGAAGACCATAACGAAAGACCTGGGCGGCGACGCGACCACCGACCAATACACCGACGCTCTCATTGCGGCAATGGAACAACTGTAAACTCTGCTGCGGGCAACGAAGCGGCAAGGAATCTTGCCGCTTCGACGGCCTGCGGATTTACGACTGCGCAAACCACTTTTTGAGTGGGTGGTTGCTCATCTCTTGCTCTAATCGATCGGGACGCCACGCCGCCTGGTGAATCGAGAACAACACGCGGCTGCGAATTACGGCGCCTTCCACCGCTGCCGACATTTCGGGCCAGCGGGCGACGAAGGTTCCTTTGGCCGCTCCTTTCCTGCCGGGCAGCCAATCGGGTGCCCGGCCATCGACGCTAAACCATTCGCGCACGCGCTCCACATCTTGCTGGCTTTCCAGCCGCCCGATGATCTTGGTGCTGCAATTGCTGAACGCCTCGTACTCGACGGAGCGCGGGCTTTGCGTGCAAATGAGGCAGCACACGCCGAATTTTCGGCCTTGGGCGAATAGCCGCCGAAGCGGAACTTTCGCGGGCGGACGCGAAGTTCCCGCGGGAAGATAGTCCCGCGCCTCATCCAGGTAGAACAAAAGTTGCGGTCCGCTACCGGCGCTCGACGTGACCATCCAGCGGTAAATTTCGGCCGCCAACGACGCAACGAAAAACTGCTTTTGCTCGTCACTCACCAAGGCATTCAGATAAATGACGTTCAGCGGAACTTTGCCTTCGGTTACGGGTGTACGCAGCATGGCCACGTCCAAGGGTGCGCCGCCGGTGAACAGGTTCGACGCAACGCCATGGAGCAGGCTGTTCAACTTGCGCGCTAATCTCTCCCGTTCGGTGCGGCTGATGAACTCGTCGGGATCTTCAATTCCCGCAATCGCGGGGTCGCGCAGCGCCTGGATTACTCTCGGCAAAGAGACATTGCGAGCGTTTTCGTGCTGACACAGACCGCGCAGGAGCCGGAAGATTAATGTCTGCTGCAAGTCGGCGTCGCCGCCAACTTGGGCCAGACTGACCAGGTTGGCAGCTGCGGCTCCCATGATGCTGTCCAGCTCTTCTCGCCGGCGCATCGGATCGGTGATTTGCGAAAGTTCCTCTTCGTCGGAGAGTCGC
>CAYWIS010000318.1:0-4630 GCA_964458385.1 uncultured Pirellulaceae bacterium | reverse complement strand
CGGCGCAAGAGTTGCTCAACGAAGTCGCATCACACTATTTTCTTAGGATGAACGGAGAACGCGATATGAAGTGCATGGTTTCATCAGCGCTGCTGCTTGGATGTTTGTTGGGTTTGGCGGGATGTGAAAACTCGGTGGACAGGCCCGCGCCCGATACAATCCCGCAACAAGAGGCTCCCGTAGATCCAGCGCCGCCCGGCGCCGAGGTCGAGACCAGCAACGGCGATGTCGATGTGCAAGTTGGGCCGCCTGGCGAAGCGCCGGGCGTCGATCTCGATGTGGATCGTGAAGGCGATGTTGACCTCAACATCGATGGCGAAAAGATCCGCGAACGCATTCAGGAACGCCGAGCCGAACGCCGCGAAGAACTCCAAGAATCCGCCACCCCCGAATAGCACGACGGCCTCTTGCCACGTGCCGCTAGCGCGGCGCAATCAAGCGGGTGTCAAGTCACAACGAAGCGTGCGCAGGCCCATACGGCGATTCGGCACTCCACTTCGCCGCATCTGGGCCACTGCAGTGCTGGGCGACCCGTTGAGTTACTTCGGTAAACCTCCGGCGGGTAGGCCATCGTCGCGAACTGCGGCTTGCCGATACACTGTCAGGTCGATTGTTTGCGTCATGAAGTGAACCGATCCGTCGCCCATCGCAAAGTTACAGCCTCCGGGGTGGAAGCTTCCGAACAATCGCGTTTGCACGTTCAGCGTGTCCATCTTGCCGCCATGTCCGGGCACCGAATTGATTTGCTCTTGCGCCGCAGCGCATACCAGCGGCATTCCCGAGCTATCAATCTTCGCAGCCGAAGCCCAACCGGCGATAATCCCATCGGAACGACCACCGCGGGTCAGTTGATACCGGGTTTCCCCAATCAGGAAGACATTCGAAGTGCCGTCGGTCAGCCCTGAGAATCCGATCCGCCCATTGTGGATGAGCGCGCCGTTTAAGTAGTGCACGCGTTGCCCCGATTGGCTGGTGCATGCCGGGCTTGATCCGCCGCCTTGCACTCCGAAGTAGCAACAGTTGTTATTCGAGGACGACGAATTCGGATCCGACGGACACTGGAAATTGGGATTGTTGGTGTTGAACTCTGTGTGGTTCGCCGCGACGCCTGGAAGATTCGATGTCGACGTGAATGCACTGCCAAAGTCAAACCGGGCATACTGATTCTGCCCCTCGATGAACGGCAGGATCAACACCGTCCAGCTAGCCCGGGACTGATCGCCGGTTCCCGAGGTGCACCAGTTACTGTTATTGAAATCAATCTTGTTGGAGGTCATGCTGCCCGGCGGAAACACCTTGTGAACATCATGGTAGTTATGCACTGCCAGGGCCAACTGTTTGACGTTGTTAGTGCATGACATTCGGCGGGCGGCTTCCCGCGCCGCTTGCACAGCCGGCAACAAAAGCGCTACCAGAATGCCGATGATGGCGATCACCACCAATAGTTCGACCAGAGTGAAGCCAAAGGATGGGTTCCGGTAACGCATATGCGCCTCCCTTGCGTAAACGAAACCGCCGCGAAATCGACGGGTGGGGCAAACGTTGATCGTCTTGATCAACGAGGAAGAATCGCACTTTCCGCGCCCCAGAAGAAGAAAAAACTCCAACATTTATCTCAAAAGATCTTTACAACATCCAAGAGGGAGATTGCCGCAGGATACTCTCCATCGCAGAGCCTGCGGTTGCGCCCCAAAACACAACTTATAGAGTCTAGAAACTCTACAATACGAATGTAGTGATGATCGACTTGAGTGCAACCGCAAATGAACAGCGAGCGGCTAGAAACTTGATGCGTGTGGTTCTTCGAGGTGGTTTTGCTTGTTGAGACTCCCTCAGGAGTAGAGATTCAATTTGCCTCAAGCGTCTTCATACGCCGCTTCACTCACTGGCCGACCCCCTCGCACGTGCGGCTTCCCTCAATGGCGGCAATCCGGCGGGCCTTAATCAAGCACTTAAACACGCGTAAGCAGTCCAGCGATAGGAACATCGTTTGGCCCCGATTAGCAACCATTGCCCATGACCATACATCCGCCGGCAAGGCTCACCATTGCTTTCGCCTCGGGTGCTACGCTCCGTAGTGATCTATCGTAACGAACCCGAGTACGCTTGCGTCTTTGCAGAAGCAACTCCTGGACGCTGTTCATGAACGGCATGGAAGTTTTGCGACTTCTCTTGTCGTTCATGCGGGAAGGCGCGAAGGGCTTCTTGCATGTGGAAGGCGGGGGCGTCACACTGGCTTGTTTCGTGGGGCCTTTGGGAGTCTTGCTTATGATGTCGGATCGCGAGCGATGGATCGTTTATCCGCTGTTAGTTTTGTCGCTGGCGCTGGGGATCAAGGGACGGTGGGACGCTTGGCGGGGCGAGTCCGAGTTTAACGTCGTTACCTGCCGCACCTTGTTAGTGAAGAACGAGTTGAATGAGCCGCAAGCGGTTTTGCAGCAGAACGATCAAGGCGCCGCCGAACTGAGTTTGGCGGGCGCCGGCGGGTTGGTCGAAGCGTCGCTCATTGCCGACGAAGGAGGCGGCCGGCTGCTCCTCATGCGCCGCGCGGATCAAAAGGCGATCGTCCTTGGGCACGACAAGATGCTCGAAGCCAGCGGGCTATGGGCGATCGATCGCAGTAAGGTGTCGTCGGCGCTGTTGCCGCTTGAGATCGACGCGGGCGACGATCAAGTTTGGGAAATTTTGCCTTGGCCCCTCCCAGATGCGGCCAACCAACAATCGGCGAAGCCGGAATGATCCGAGGAGCAGTAAACCGTCGAGCCATCAATACGAACCACCTCGAAATCCGGCAGGATGCGGCCACCGGCCCTTGCCCCAGCGTACGCTTGGAGTCGGTGTTTTGGGCGTGGCGTTTTCCAAGCGCGGCGGCAGGGCTTTGCACCCCCGCTAGCGCGATGAAGTGGATCTGGGAGCGTGGGCGGTGGTGGTAGGCGATGTTCGTCCCAACACCACGAGCGTGCGGTTCCGAAGGAAGTAGGGCGCCTCGGCAATGACCTGCATGTCGTCGGGCAGAGCGTCTTTCACCTCGTCCAAATGCTGCGTGGTTGTGATGATAAACGTGTCCTCGCCTGAGCCGAGAACCTCTTGTCTGCGCTCTATCAGGTCCTTGTAGCCAACCTGGCGTATCGGCCCAGGACCATAAAACACCCAACTCGGCTCCAAGCAGCCATAAGCCATGACTTGTGGCTGGTTGCTGTGGTCGGCAATGGCGCGGAGCAGCACTTCGCTTTGCTGGCGACGATCCACCCGCTGTGTGACAAACGCCATGCTAAGAGTCGTAAAGCACACCGCGCCCATGGCGAAGGCTCGCATTCCGGCCAATGTCTTACCGCGCTCAAACAGGGCGTAGCACCCCACGGCGACGGTCAACGGTACAAGACCGATCAGCCCCAACAACTCCTCTCCTGGCAGAAAGTACGAAGCGATAATGGGCAACCCGATCAGGAACGCGGCGCCCACGATCCCTAGCGCGGCAAGCGCCAATTGCTGCCATCGTCGCGCAACCTCTGCTGCGTTGCGAGCCACATGGTAAGCAAAACAGCCTGCCAACAGCGCTAGCCCCGGGTACATTGGCGTGATGTAACTGGGCAGCTTCGTCCGGGCTAGCGAGAACAAGCCCACATACACGCCAACCCAACATACTGCGAGCAGGTAGCCCAACCGCCACGGATCTTCCTTACGGAGACGAGTTGTCAAGTCGATTAAGATCGGGGCCGCGAACACCGACCAGGGAAAGAAGCCTACCAAGATAGCGAAGGGGTAATAAAGTATCGAACCGTCGTGGCCTTCCATCGCCGTGGTGGCTCGGCCGAGGTTGTGCGTAAGGAAAAAGCCGCGAGTCCATTCGCCATCGGTCCGCACGTGCACCCACACGTACCATGGCAGCGCCACCGCCAACGAGGCCGCCAGCGCGGTGATTGGCCGCATGCGCCAGCAGGTGCGCAGGAAGTGCGAGGGAGCAAACGGCCGCAGCAAGCGCAGCCACCACGGCGCGTCCTCGCGCGGAGGCAAGGTCACAATCAATAGATACATACCAATCACCGCGGTCGGCAGCACCAACCCCACAGGGCCTTTCGCCAGCACGGCCATGCCCATCAGCGCGTACATCAACACGGCGGCAAGCCAACTATTGGGAAAGTAGGCGCCCTCGGTTCTAAGCCGCGGCGGCAGATGTTCTTCGCCTTCCGCCTTGGGCGCGAAGGTGGCCAAAACATACACCAATAGGGCCAGGGTGCTAAAGAAGATGAGCACCGAATCGGGCGTGGCGGCGCGGGCGGCAATATCGAACATTAACGAGGTGGCCAAGATCACCCCCGCCCAAACACCGACTCGCGCGTTAAACAGCCGCCGGCCCATGTGATAGGTTGCCAGCACGGTTCCCACCGCCAGGGCCGCCGACCAGAAGCGGGCCGAAAACTCATTCACGCCCATCACGGCGTAGGCGGTCATCATAAACCAGTACAACAACACCGGCTTGTGAGTGCGCAGCTCGGCATTGAAGACCGGCGTGACCCAGTCGCCCGCCGCCAGCATCTCGCGAGCACACCCGGCGTTGCGCGGCTCATCGCGATCCCAGAGCCGCGGCCCGCCCAGGTTGGTAAAGAAGACGATCACCGCCACCACCGCC
>CAYWIS010000317.1:0-4661 GCA_964458385.1 uncultured Pirellulaceae bacterium | reverse complement strand
CAGAAACGACGCGCCAATGCAGGTCAGGTCCTGAACGCAGAGGAACATCTCATATTTCTGCGCTGCGGCTCCCATTAGCAGGGCTTCGCTATGCCCCTTGCAGGCCTTGAGAGCCACCCCCGAGTAACCTTGCTCCCGCGCCAGCTGAAGACTTTCGAGATCGACAAGCGATTCATCAATCACCACCGGCTTAATCTGCGCGGCGCGGTGCATGCGATTCTCAGGATTGGCGCGTAGGTCGCGATGCGTCGGCTGTTCAATGTACTGGACACGCTCCAACGCTTGCGGCGCGCGTTCCTGAAGTTGCGCGAGAAAGTCAAGCACGTACTCCACATTCTCGCAGCGTTCATTGAAATCGAGCGAATACCGCCATTCCCGGCAACCGCGGCGAGCTTGGGCCTCGGCGGCGGCGCGTTCGACCGCCGCCACGCGTTCGACATCCCATGCAAGATCATCGCCGGCCAGCTTGATTTTCAGGTGCGTCAGGCCATCGGCGAGGATCCACTCGCCGAGAGTTTCCGGCAGGCCATCGTTCAGGCGCTGCTCAATATCGCTGTCGAACAACGGGTCAAGCGCCCCAACCAGATGATAGAGCGGCATGCGCGGTTTTGGCTGACGAAGGGTGTACTGGTCGAGGTACTCCCCCGCGAACTCCGGCGTCAAGTACCGAGCAAGGTCACTGTTGACAAACTCGCGCCCCAGCAAATTGTAGGAGTTCTCCCCCAGGGCCTTACCGTACGCGTCGTACAGGGCGGCTTCTAAGGGACTTGCCGCCACAAGCTGCGCAAGACGCGGCATGGGTTCGGCAAGGTTCGCAGCCTGCACAACTTGGTTGGCCAGCCGCTCGTAACTTTCGCTCCAGTCGTGCGTAATTTCCAGCGGATGTCCAACTCCCCGGTATTCGGCGGCGTAGGCGGCAAGCATTTCCCCTAGCTGCGTCATCGCAGCAAGAGTGTCGGCGCCGCTCACCCGCTGGCTCGGCCACGCCCATGCGTTGCCCATCGGCATGGAGCCTAAACCGCGACCTCGTTTTCCATCGACCGTTTCGACCTCCACTTCTACATTGAGCAACGTCACATCTTCCACCACGCGGCCGCCGAACTTCATCGGAGTGCGGTAGCGGAACGACTGACGAGACGAAACGACTTCAACTAGGCGAATATCGGTAGCGCGGGGCATGAATGTACTCGCAGAAAGGGCGGCCAAACCAATGCAGAGCTTGCTATGCGGAGGAAGATCCGCCGCCTGTTCATGGCGCGGATCGCGTCAACGATCCGCGGTGCAACGCATCGTAGCCCCCTTGCGCCGCCGAGACAACCGCGCCCTATCGCGATCGAGAATCCGAATTCCGGGGCCAAGAAGCCCAACTCACATCGTTGCGAGTATGCAGGCGTGAAGCCGCTTCGGCCATATCGCGGCGGTGATCAATCAACATCGCCGCCAGCGAGGCCGTGGGAACCTGTTCCATCTCGCAGCACAAGACGGCGTCGCAGTTCGCGTCGCAGGCCGTGGTCGGCGTATGGCCAAACCGTGTAGCAAAGAGTGATTGCAAACGCGACTCTCGGCCCGCCTCGGGCAGCACCAGCAACGCCCGCACGCCGCCGCCGCAAACGCTCACGCGCGGTTGAGCGTGCTGGAGGATTCCGCTAAGCCGCTCATGCGACTTGAGCAGGTCTTCGGCTTCGGGGAATAACATGCTGGAAAGCTCGATCGTCCGTATCGCCTCGACCGCAACGCGGCGTCCAGCCTCGCGCAGCGCTTCGGGCAGGCGTTCCGAGAACTGAAACTCTTTCCGCAAGGCGGCAGCGAAACCTTCGTTGGTGGGAAAGAACGTGCTGCGAAACTGTTCATCCAAAAGCGACACCAATTCCGGCGTGCGGCTGCGCAGAACAGCCGCCACCGAAGCGCCGCCGGGGGCCGCCTCGTCCACCCGCACCGGGAAATGCGCCACCGCCTTATCCAAGGCGCGGTTCAGGTCCTTCAAATCGTCACCGAGTCGCGTCAAACGTTGCCCCACGCCTTGCGACAGTTTGCATGCGGCTTGCAGCGACACGCTAATTAGCGCCGACCGAGCGTACTCCAACAGCAGTTGCCGAAGCATTTGCTGTGGCGGCGGAGCCACGGTGCGGGCGGCGCCCCGACGCGGTTCGGGTGGCCTAAAATTGAGAATCTGTTCGAGCAGCGGCTTGCAGCGCTGCTCCATTTCCTGGCGCACCGCGCGAGCTTTCTGATCGAGCGTTTGCAGGCGTTTTTCGTATTCCTTCAGAACGTACTCGGCTTCGCGCACCATGCGTTTAGGGGCATCAAGGCGCTCCAGCACGCATCGCTGGATCGCATGGGCCTCGCGGCCAGCCAACAACTCCAGCCGGCTTTCCAGGTTGTCAGCCAAGTTATCCGGGGGCAATTCGTGAAACTCATCCTCCGCGCGGCGAATTCCCAGGATTGCGTTGATGGCCCGTACGGCGTTGGCCGCCAAAGGCGCCAAGTCGTCGGGCGTCTCTTGATCGGCGTGCGGCGGCAGGATTTCCTCCGTCAACTGGACGAAAAGTTGTTCCGGCTCCGACTGCAACAGCGCCTCGACAATCTGCTGAATGCGGCGCAGCCATTCGTCGAGATCGATTTGCAGGCCTCCGGCGCGTTCCACCGCCGACGGATCAAAAGGGATCTCGGGAGGCTCCTCGGTCTTGGCGGTGGGCATGGCGCTTGTCAACCGCGTGACACGCGCCGCTTCGGTTTGGCCGCGCCAACGATCAAGTACGCCACGGCATAACGTGTCAACAATGCTCGCTACGTGATCGCGGCTAGCGGCGCCAAGAGGGCACAGCCCAAAGCTTCGGAGCATCGGTTCGTTAAGCTCGTCGGGCGCCGCATCGGCAGGCGCCCGGCAGCGACGGAAGAAATCGCCCGCCGCGGTGAAGCTATCAAGATACAAATAATGCCCTACCATTTCGGCGCCCGCGGCAAACCCTTCATCATTCAGATCATTGCCCAGGTGAACCAGATAGGTTGCGTCGAACGGAGGCGTAGCATCAAACGGGGGCAGGCCGCACGAGCGGTCGCCGGGATACCCACGTCGCTGATAGTGGCGCCACTCGCGGAGAAACGCAAAAGCGCTAGCCAAAGCCAACTCTCGCATTTGCGGATTACGTCCCACGCCATGCGTGAGCACGCCGTCCACCGCGTCGCTATCCAGCCCCAAGTTCGCCAGCGCTTGGCGGGCAAAGTACGCTACATCTAGCGCTGCGCCGCCCCCCGTGCCGCCAGAGATCGACGCCACAATCACGATGCGCGGTCGTTCGGCCAAAGTAGCGCCAAGCGCTTGGGCGGTCGCCGCGATAGCTTGCGGCGCCATGGCGGCCGAAATCGCCCTTTCCAAACGCTCGACGATGACCGGAGCGTGATCGGCCATCGCCAGCCGGCCTAAAGGACGCAAGCCTTCGGTCTTGGAGGATCGCGGAATATTATAGAGCCAGCGTCGGCTCAGCCATGTTAGATGATTCGCGCTTTTGTAATCTTGCGGACGACGCAAAGGAATGGGCACGATTTCATCGGGCGACAGGGCCACGTGCGGATCGGCGTATTCGGCGTCCTTGAGCGTTTGCAGATCGCTATCTATCAGCAACGTGACAAAGGCCGGCGCATCACAGACTCGCCCCAGGCGATCAACAATCCTGGCCCGCAGCGACTTGAGAACCTGAGCCGCTGTTCCGCCGATTCCCACAAAGATCGTGGGGCGCGGCTGGAATTGGAAGTCCACGTTCTCGATCGGCGGCAGCAACGTCACCCGGCCCGCGACGGCCTGAGGCACAAAGGTGTCGCCATCGCCATTAACGGGCGTGGGGTTCAGCGATTCGTGACGCGAAATGCGATGACTGACCGCATGAGAGGCGGCGTCGTCTTGCTCCATCCATTCGGTGCGTCCCAAAGTGCGCCGCGGAGTCGTTGACGAACCGCCGTGAAGCAAATCGCGGGCATCGCCCGCAATCGACCGACCGCGCTCAGGACGAGCGCACAAGCGTTCGACTAACTCCCGACAACTGCTGAACCGGTCGGCCGGATCCTTCGCCAATGCACGCTGAATAATCGGCTGGTCCTCGCGCGGCAGGCTAGACACCCGCGGCGGATCGTGCATGTGCTGCGACGCCAACTGGGCGGCGGTGCGCCCGGTAAAGGGGAGTTCCCCCGTCAGCATCTGCTGGAAGACGATCGCCAGGCTGTATTGGTCGCTCCGGCGGCTGGGACGACCATCAAAAACTTCAGGCGGCGCGTAAAGAGGCGTCAGGCCTCCCATCAACGACATGGTGTTGTCGTGAATGTCCTTCACCAACCCAAAGTCGCCGACCTTGATTCGCCCCCCGACCAGCAGCAGGTTTTCTGGCTTGATATCCAGGTGCTGAAGCTGGAACTGCTCGTTCATGTAGTCCAGCGCGTCGGCGGTGTCGCGCATGTACTGGAGCAGTTCGTCGCGAGGAATACCCGGCAGCCCCTCGCCACGGCGCTGCATAAAGACATCACGCAGGCTCTCGTCGGCCAACTCGGTCACGATCACCAGCTGACCTTCGATAATCTCAATGCGCTCCAACGACAACAGGAACGGGTGCCGAACCTGTTTAATTCGGTTGAGGGCTTTTAACTCGCGAGCAGCGCGGTCCTCGTCGTGA
>CAYWIS010000316.1:0-4667 GCA_964458385.1 uncultured Pirellulaceae bacterium | reverse complement strand
TGATCCAGCTTTAACTTCGGGTGAGAGACGTTATGGCAGCCACAATCAAGTCGTACATGGCTAAAGCCGAGGAGTTCGACGCACAGCGGGAATGGTGGGTCGTGGACGCCACAGACAAGGTGGTCGGCCGGTTGGCCAGCGACATCGCCATGGTCCTGATGGGTAAGCATAAGCCGACGTACACTCCCCACGTCGACACCGGCGACTTCGTGGTCGTGGTCAACGCCGAAAAGGTGGTATTCACGGGCAACAAGTGGGACAACAAGCGGTACACTTGGTATGCCGGCTATCACGGGCTGGAGGTTGAGACGGCAGGCAAGCGTCTCCAACGCCGCCCCGAGTTGATCTTGTACGAAGCCGTGCGGCGGATGCTGCCCAAGAACTATCTTGCCCGCAAGATGCTCAAGAAGCTGAAGATTTACGTCGGCCCCAACCATCCTCATCAAGCGCAGCAACCCAAGCCGCGCGAAATGGGCGTGAAGTAGCGGACTGAATTCGCCTCGGCGGTCGAACGGATGGCCCATCCGTTCCCCCTCCTCCTTCGAACAACCCGTATTCTCGTTTTGCAGAACCTATGGCTACCGACCTGAACGAAACTCCTCCCGCCGATACCACCTTCGCCGAGCCGCCTCAACCGGTCGTCAATGTTGCACACCGTGTAAAGCGTGATCCCATCAATGGCGACGCCTTGGGTACAGGCCGTCGCAAGACGTCGGTGGCGCGCGTGCGGATTCGGCCGGGCAGCGGCAAGATCACGATCAACGGTCGAGAACTGACCGAGTACTTTCCGAACCTGCAAGATCAAAACAATGTAACTTCCGGCCTGGAGCTGACCGGCAAGCGGAGCGAAGTGGACGTGATTATCGCGGTCCATGGCGGCGGCCCCACAGGCCAGTCGGGCGCCTGCAAGATGGGTATTGCCCGAGCTCTGGTGAGCTACGACACCAACACCTTCCAGGCCCTTCGCGACAACGGCCACTTGACCCGTGACTCGCGCATGAAGGAACGCAAGAAGTACGGTCTGCACGGCGCTCGCCGCGGCACGCAGTTCTCCAAGCGTTAATTCGGCCGCGTTGGCAAAACGTTGGCGTCGCTTTGCGTTTACCACGGCGGCGCCCCATGAAGCAAGGCTCTTCATGGGGCGTCGCCGTTGCTATTTCTTGTAGGCAGTCAAGCATCTTCGTGCGCCGACGGTTGAAGGCGAAGGCTCGCCTAAGGCCCTCTTCTTGTTGAGCAGTCCCCCCTAAGGATGCAACTCTGGGACTTGCAATGGGCTGAGGCACAGCGCACCATCATTTTCTGGTTGCGTCGGCTGGTTGGAGCCTCTTCGCCTCATCTTCCGGAATTCTTATGCACCGGTTCTGCTTTCTGCTGTTCACCCTGACCGTGAGCACCTGCGCGGCAGCCGCGCCCGAAACGTCTACGGCCGAGTTTGAGTGCCGGTACGCCACGGCCCCCATCACAATCGATGGTGTAGCCGACGAAGACATCTGGTCCACCGCCCAGACCATCGACCGGTTCTCTTTGCCGTGGCTCAAAGAGCGGGCCCGCCCCGCACGCACGTCCACAAAAGCCAAGTTGCTCTGGGACCGAGAGAACCTGTACTTCTTTGCCGAGATGGAAGACAGCGATCTCTACGCCAACATAACGGAACACGATGGCCCCACCTGGAACAACGATGTCTTCGAGCTATTCTTCAAGCCCGCCGATGACAAGCCAGGCTACTACGAGTTTCAGGTCAACGCCGCGAATACCGTAATGGACATGTTCTTGCCGCGGCGCGGCGCCGGCGGTTACGAGCGGTTCGCCAAGGACGGCGAGTTCCATATCGAAGCAAAAGTTCTCCTTCACGGCACGCTCAACGAATGGAGCGATAAGGACCAAGGCTGGTCCGTGGAAGGACGCATACCCTGGCGTGACTTCTTACGCACCGGCGGACGCCCTGAGCCGGGCGAACGCTGGAAGTTCGCCCTATGCCGGTACGATTACTCGGTCGACTTTGAAGGGCCAGAACTATCCACTTGCGCACCCTTGGCCTCTTCGGCCAGCCCCGACTTTCATCGTTGGGAGGATTACGCAACGCTTCGCTTTATCGGCCCCGAACGAGTCGGCGTCACCGACGATCCCACGCTCAAACGTCTCAAGGCGGCGGTGGGAACCGCGCCCTCGCGCGTTGTCGGATCCCCTGAACCGCCTCCACCGTATCGCGTTGCCAGGGCGCTGCCCAATTTGCAACTGTCATTCCCCATCTTCATGGTGAACGAGCCCGGATCGCGGCGCCTGTGGTTTATCGATCAAAAGTGGTCGTATGGTCCGGCGCGCCTATGCCGCACGACCGACAACCCAGAAAGCGGCGCCTTTGAGACTTTGCTTGATTTTCCAGACGCCGGCGTAGCGTATAGCTTGGCCTTCCATCCTCGGTTTGCTGAGAACGGTTACGTGTACGTCGGCTGGAACGGTATGTCGGAGGGTGAGAAGCGGTCGATCATCACCCGGTATACCGTAGGCCGTCAACCGCCGTACCGGCTCGATCCGGCGTCGGCCATCAACATCATCGAGTGGCCCTCCGATGGCCATAACGGCGCTGCCGTTGCGTTCGGCCTGGATGGCATGCTGTACGTTACCTCGGGCGACGGCACCAGTGATTCCGATACCCAAGTTGCCGGACAAGGACTGGACCACCTCTTATCCAAGGTGTTACGCATCGACGTAGACCATCCAGACGAGGGCCGGCAGTATTCGGTCCCTTCCGACAACCCGTTTGTCGGTCAACCCGGCGTGCGACCCGAGACTTGGGCGTATGGCTTACGCAATCCGTGGCGCATGACGGTCGATCTGCAAACCGGCGACATCTGGGTCGGCAACAACGGGCAAGACCTTTGGGAACAGGCCTATCTGGTCAAGCGCGGGGCCAACTACGGTTGGAGCGTCTACGAAGGCTCGCACCTGTTTTACCCCAATCGCAAATTGGGACCGACTCCTGTTTCTTTGCCGACTGTGGAGCACTCGCACGCCGAAGCAAGATCGCTTACCGGCGGCGTGGTGTATTATGGCGCCCAATTTCCAGAGCTGCGCGGAGCCTACATTTACGGCGATTATTCCACCGGCAAAATTTGGGGCGTTAAGGTCAAAGATCACCAGGTCGTCTGGCATCGGGAATTAGCCGACACCACGTTGGCAATCTCCGCGTTTGCGATCGATGCGGACGGAGAGTTGCTCATCGCCGACCATCGAGGCAACAACGAAGGGGGCTTCTACCGCCTCGAGGTGAACGACGCCGAAGCCAACGCCGAAAGTTTCCCCCGAACGCTCAGCGCGAGCGGATTGTTTGCTTCCGTTCCAGGCCATCGAGTTCACGAGGGCCTCATTCCCTACTCGGTAAATGCACCGTTGTGGTCCGATGGAGCGTACAAGGAGCGCTACATTCACCTTCCTCGAGTTGCAACGCCCGAAGGCACAGAGGCTCCCGCCAAAATTGACTGGACAGCCAATCGCGGTTGGAACTTCCCCGATCGCACAGTGCTGGTCAAGTCGTTTGCCTTAGAGTTGGAAGAAGGTAATCCCCAAAGTCGCCACTGGATCGAAACACGTTTCCTCACACGGCAAGACGGCGAGTGGGTTGGCTATTCCTACCGATGGAACGATGAGCAAACCGAAGCCACGCTCGTCGATAAAGAAGGATTGAATCAAACTTTCGAAATTCGAACGCCCACAGGAACGCGCCGGCAAGTCTGGCGTTACCCCAGTCGCACCGAGTGCATGGTCTGCCACAGTCGCGCGGCGAACTTTGTGCTGGGACCTTCCACCCTCCAAATGAACAAAGAGCACGACTACGGCTCGGTAACCGCCAATCAACTGGAAGTGCTCGAGATGCTCGGCGTGCTGAACGTGAATCCGCTCCCCGAAGTTCACGCCGCACTGCGCAAAGACTTGAAAGCCCAATACCCCAACGACGAAGAGGCCAAAGCTGCTTTCGACCGCGCGACCGCCACGCGCGACCAGCGGCCGCCCAGAGGCGCGTCGTCGCTGTTATCCCAGTCGCCCAGCAACTACATGCGATTGGTTGATCCCTACGACCTGCATCAGGACCTGACGGCCCGCGCCCGGTCCTACCTGCATGCGAACTGTTCGCAATGCCATGTGGAAGCCGGAGGGGGAAACGCGCAAATGGACCTGGCTTTCCAGACTCCCCTTGAGAAGATGCGGGTGCTCGACACGCCGCCGCTACACCACAAATTTGGTGTGGCAGACGCACGACTCATTGCCCCTGGCGATCCCGACCGCTCGATCCTGCTTCGCCGCATGGCCCACCGCGGCGAAGGCCAAATGCCTCAACTCGGAACAACGGTTGTTGACCAGCAAGCGGTGGAGCTGTTGCGACAGTGGATCGCAAGCCTTCAACCGTAGCAAGAGGAGTGTGGGCAAATCGGACGAACAATCAATTAGGAATTACGGCGTGGCTTTAACCCGGCGCCGCCTCTGGCTCAGTAGCCCAGTCCGGGACCGTCGAGCACCCACGTGCCGACCTCGCCATCGCGAATATCAAACATCGACGGAAACCGCTGATCCCAACCCCGGTTGCCTTCCGGGCAGTACTGCCGGCCGTTGCCTTCAATCGCAGCAATCGTGGGAATGCGGGCGGCCAAGGTCGCCGAATGCAGAAACGA